>JALRBT010000028.1 GCA_023262255.1 Ilumatobacteraceae bacterium | reverse complement strand
GAACCTCGGGCGTGTGCGGCGCGATGTATCGAACCGCATACCACCACGAACCAACGACGAACAGTACCAACAGCCATACTTCTGGATGCGCCTGAAATCGCCACGGGCTAACCAGTAGGTCAGCTGACTCAGCAATCATCGTCGGCGACCACGCGGCCACGGTCAGCGAAGGAAGAAATGGAACGTGGCCAGAGCGGCGACGTACACGCCAACCGCCAAGAACAGGCCCGCATAGAACAGCCAACTGAACAGCTTGTTGTCGAACTTCAGGTGCATGAAGTAACTCACCACCATGAAGAACTTCACCACCATCATGATGAGTAGTGAAGGTAGGAACAGAGGCCCAAAGTCCACGTAGTACGTGGAAACCTCCAGCGCGGTGATCGCCGCCAGAATGAGTGCAATGTTGATGTACCCACGAGTGGACATTCCGTGCTCGACGGCATGGTCCGTACCGTGCGACGGAGCGGTGTTGTGAGTGGTGTCGGTGGTCATTGAATCACACCGGAATCAGATATACGAGGGTGAAAATGATGATCCACACGATGTCGACGAAGTGCCAGTACAAACCGATCATCTCCACGGTTTCGGATTTGCTGCCGGGAACCCTGCTGCGCTTGTTGATCGCCACGAGCGCTATCAGCATGATGATGCCCACGGTCACGTGCACCCCGTGGAATCCCGTCAAGGTGTAGAAACTGGATCCAAACAGACTCGTGGTGAAGCCGAGACCCTCGTTGTAGAACGCCGTGAACTCGTACACCTGACCACCGACGAAGGTGGCACCGAGCAGTGCGGTGACGGTTAACCACAGATTCGTCCCACGGTCATCCTTCTTGTGTGCGGCAGCCACCGCCAACACCATGGTGAGCGAACTCATCAGCAACACGAAACTGCTCACCGAAGTGAACGGAATGTCGTAGATCTGCTCGGGTGTCGGACCATTGGAGACTCGACCGCGATAGAGCATGTACGTGGAGATCAGCCCACCGAACAACAAACACTCCGAGCCCAGAAACAACCACATTCCGAGCTTCACATTGGAAAGACCCGTGCTGGTGACGTGAGCCTCGTGGGTTGCGGTATCAGCCATGTGATGCCCCAACCGCATGACCGTTGCTGGACGGAGCATCGAAGTCGCTCTCGGGAGCAGTTGCTGGTTCCAATGCCCAGCCGTACAACGCATACAGCATGATGAGTCCACCAGCGATCGCCACCGGAATCGAATAGATGATTCCGAGCGCTACGAACGGCATTCCGCAAGCCAGCACCAACGGCCAGTACGAGGGTGACGGCATGTGGATGTGCTTGTCGGCATTCCGTTCGAGTTCTGCCAACACGTCCTCCGCGCTCGCAACTTCGCGCATGGTGTGCGTGGTCGGATCTTCCTCGTACTTACGGTGGAAGAACTCATCCAAGTGATGCACATGGGGAATGGAGTCGAAATTGTGCTCCTTGGGCGGATTCGAGGTCATCCATTCCAAACTGCGTGCGTTCCATGGGTCGAGCGGAGCGCGCACCTTGCTTCGTGCAGTCACCACGATGTTGATGAGGAACAGTCCGATACCCACCGTCAAAATCAGCGAGCCGATCGATGCGATGAGATTCCAGAAGCCAAGGTTGAAGAAACCTTCCCCGGCTCGGGCCTCGGTCCACACGTACATGCGGCGCGGCTGGCCCTGTAGACCCAGGATGTGCATCGGTCCGAAGGTCATGTTCATTCCGATTACCATCAGCCAGAAGTTCCAGGAACCGAGACGCTCGTTCAGCATCTTGCCGAACATCTTGGGCCACCAATAGTAGAAGCCCGAGAAGATTCCGAAGATCGCTCCACCGAAGAGCACGTAGTGGAAGTGGGCCACGATGTAGTAGGTATCGGTTTGCTGCGTGTCACTCGGAGCAACCGAGTGGGTGACTCCGGAGAGTCCGCCGATGGTGAAGAGCACCACGAGACCAATCGCAAACTTCATCGCCGTGGTGAACACCAACTTGCCACCCCACATGGTGAGGGTCCAGTTGATGATCTTCACACCAGTGGGAACCGCGATGGCCATCGTGGCGAGTGAGAAGACGGCCACGGATACCGGCCCCAGACCGGACGCGAACATGTGGTGCGCCCAGACACCCCAGCCGACGAAGCCGATTGCCGCGCCGGAAAACACCACGAACGGATAGCCGAACAATGGCTTGCGGCTGAATACCGGTAGTACTTCCGAGATGATGCCGAACGACGGCAGGATCAGGATGTACACCTCGGGGTGACCGAATATCCAGAACAAGTGCTGCCACAGCAGCGGGTCGGCGCCAGCCGCAACGTCGAAGAATTGCGCGCCGAAACTGCGCTGGAACGTGAGCAGGAAGAGAGCGACGGTAATGACCGGTACCGCGAACAACAAGAGGAACTGCACGACTGTGATCATCCACGTGAACACCGGCATCTTCATGAGCGTCATTCCGGGCGCCCGCATGTTCAGCACGGTGACGATCAGGTTGATTGCGCCCGTCAGTGACGCGATACCGGCGATCTGCAAACCAAGCGTCCAGAAATCCACGCCTTTGCTGGGCGAGAACACCGGTCCGGAGTTGGGTGCGTACATGAACCATCCGCCGTCGGCAGCACCACCGAGGAACCACGCCAAGTTGACGACGATGCCGCCGGCAAGCAAGCACCAAAAGCCGAAGGCGTTGATTCGTGGGAACGCCACGTCGCGTGCACCGATCTGGAGCGGGACGAAGTAGTTCGCAAATCCCGCCGCCATCGGCATCACGAACAAGAACACCATTGTGGTGGCGTGCATGGTGAACATCTGGTTGTAGAGGTCGGCGTTCAGGACCTTGCCGTCGGGCGCCGCCAGCTGAAGACGAATCAGCACCGCTTCGAGACCGCCGACGATGAAGAAGAACAGCGCCGTGGCGCCGTACATGAGCCCGAGTTTCTTGTGGTCAACGGTGAACAGCCACGACTTCCATCCGGTGGTGGCCACCGGGCGACGAAGCGCGCCGTACGTGCGAGAAGGGGTGATGGCTGGCGCTGCTGGCGTCAATGCGGGAACGGTGGTTCCGGGAGCAGGGCGTTCGATGATGGCCATGGTGATCTCCTATTTGAGCGTGAGCAGGTAGGCAACGAGCTTGTCGATATCGGATTCGCTGAGTCCAAGATTCGGCATACCGCGATACTTGCCGTTGGTTTCGGTGAGAAGTGCCGGGTTGGCATACATCGGTTTCACTTCCGGCGCATTGCGCAACCACGCACGAAGATCGTTCACATTGAGACACGCCTCGTCGACACCGGCAAGATATTTCGCGCCAAACTCCGCACTGTCCGCCTTCCAGACGTCGTCGCGGCACGCATCTCGCAGGAGGTCGAACATTGCGCCGGCAAACGTGTTTCGAGTCATCAGTTTCGTGAGATTCGGTGCGGCACCGGACCACACGTTTTCATCAGGTGCAGCAATCGCCAGGGTTCCGTCCGGACGCTTCAACCCGTCGACTTGATGGCAGCGCACGCACTGGTTGAGGAACACTGCTTCGCCTTCCTTGGCAAGGGTGCCCTCCGCGGGGGTCTGATATGCAGCTTGCTGGTTGGCGATCCAGCTCGCGAAGTCCTCCTTCGACAGTGCAACGGCTTCCATACGCATGTTCGCGTGGGAAAGACCACAGAATTCGGTGCACTGACCGGCGTAAATGCCCGGCTCGTCAGCCTCGAGTCGAAGGGTGTGGATTCGCCCGGGTACCGCATCACGCTTGCCGTTGAGCGCAGGAATCCAGTAGGAATGGATGACGTCGCGACTGGTTTCGCGCAGGAGCACCTTTGTGCCCGCCGGCATCACGAGTTGTCCCGAGGAAATGATGGGCTGGGTGATGCCCCACTCGTTCTGCACGGGGTAGTCGTACTCCCACCACCACTGCTGACCCGTGACGTTGATGACGAGTTGAGTGTCGTCGGTTCGAGCAAGGTCGAAGATGACGCGGAACGTAAAGACGCCAACCACCGCCAAAATGAGCGCTGGAATCACCGTGAGGGTGATCTCCAGTGCCGGCTTACCGTGCGTCTGTTCCGGAATCGGCTGTCCGCGGTCCTTGTACCGCCAAATCACGTACGCGATGGCAACGGAGACGATGATGCCGATGATGCCGGCCACCGCGAACACCGGCTGCTGCAGATCGTCGATCATCTTCGCGTTGGGGCCCTTGGGCTGCCAGGTGTCCTGCGGCGCATTCGTCGCGCAGGAACCAAGCAGTGCGATCGCGCCGGTGGCAACGAGTGCGCGTTGACCGAATCGGTGAGCCTTCACCCTCGCAACGCTAAGGCGACCGCCCGCGGGCGTTTCGTTCGAGTCTCGGTGATTCACGGCACCACCACTTCGATGGCTTGACCCGACACTCCGGGGACCGTCAGGGTAAGCGGATCCTCTTGTGCAATTGATGGCTTGGCGTAGGTGACCGTGAGTGCCTGCTCTGCTCCCCGTGGAATCAGTTGCGTGCACGTCTCGTTGGAATCCGAGTGACCTTCCTTCTCCGTGGAAGCCTCGCCCCCGGCCGCCATTGCGGTTCCCAGTGACGCCACCATGCGCCGTTCGGCATCGTCGAAGTTACGGAAAATGAACGTCACCGGATTGCCGCGCGGAACGCTGACTATCTTCTGCGGTTCGTTGAAGCCGGTCATGATGGCGGACAGAACTCCGTCACGGAGTTCGACGATTGCAACCGGGTTGGTACGCAGCGAGATGGTCTTCATCGCCTTCTTGTCGAAGTACTTCGACTTCTCCTCGCCACACTCACGATGCAGGAAGTGACCCTCTGCCGCCGCTTCGGCCAAATCGGAGCGTAGGCCGGCACCCTGTCCGGCAATTCCGCCGGCAACGATGCCAACCGCGCCCGCCACACAGATGCCGCTCACGAGCGCCGACTTGAGGGTGGGTCGCAATGCAACGATCGCTCCGGCGAGCAGGACGAGGGACGACTACCCGATGAACGCAACGGCACCGGCACTCTTCGATATCGCCAACATGATTCGCGAGAAGGCGAAGATGATCACGCCGAGACCGAGGGTGGCAATGACCGGAAACTCGATCGGATGCAACAGGCGACGTCTGGCGGAATCGTTGTGTGCTGCATCGTCGGATGCAGATTCGCTCCATGCCTGAACGAGCCATTCGGTGAGTGCTGCCAACACCACCACGATGCCGAAGATGAAATACACCTGAGCCACCACCAGACCCAGGATGAACAGCACGAGCCCGAAGACCGTTACGAGCGGCCACATGGATGCACGAACCAACGACACGTCGCGTGGCTGCACTTCGCTGTCGCCGTCGTTGATCATGATGATCACTGCCGACAGACCGACGAGCACTGCAGACACCACGCTGAGGGCTACCCCGCCGAGGGCCAAACGTTCGACGAAGATCAGGTACGCAACAAGGGTGAGTGCCGCGAAGCCGGTGATACCGAGGAAGAGTTTCGAGCCGACCTTGAACATGGGTTACTTCTGTACGTAGACGACGAACCACATCGCGGCAAACATGCCCGACACGGCATACCAATAGAGAGCGTGGCCCGTGAGAACATCGTGGTCACCCGTACGACCGGCGAGTACCCGGAACATCGCAACCAGGGAGTACACCATGGCGCTTGCCACGATGGCAAACATCGTGCCGGTGACCGTATAGAACATCGTTTCGTACGCGTCGTTCCGCAACACGATGTCGATTTGCATCCACAGCGCGACCTGGGCGTTCAGAATCGCCAAACCGGTGAACAGTGTGACCGCCAGTGCCAACGTGGTATGCGACTTGTCGCCACGTCGCGCCGAATACACCGCCCATTGCGCCATGACACACGCGATTACGAACGTGAACATCATGGTGTTGGATGCCACTTCGGGAATCGCAACGTCCTTCTTCAACCAGTCCTTGATGAGCGACACGCCATCGCTCGCCACACGCGTGGGCGCATTTGCGCGGAACTGCAGCCACATCGCCAACATTCCACCCATGAGCGCAGCGGCGCCAGCCGCAGCAAGCGCGCTCGCCACGAGAACCGTGCTGGTTCGGCGTGCGGGGCCGGCCGTCAGTGCGGGGGCGGTCATGCCGAAGCCTCCACTCGATAACGATCCGCAATCGCAGCAGACCGACGGGACGAAACGAACAATCCGATGAATGCGATCAGCACCAACAGCATCAATGCATGCCCGAGCGAGGTTGCGATGTTCGCGATGCCGACGATGCCAGAGTCGTCGTAACCCACCGCAGCCGCTCGGGATTGATCCAGCAGCCCGGCAATGTAATGCGGAAGTGACGCGAGCACGGTGGCCGCTACTCCGAGCAATGCCAACAGTGTCACGGGAAGATCGGGCAGGGCCTTACCCGTAATGGTGCCCGCATGCAACGCCAGTGCTCCGATGGACGCCAGCACCGCGCCATACACCACGTACACGAGAGCCGCCTCACCAAAGACGGTGCCGACCAGATCGAGTGCGTCGAGGTGCATGGCTGCAGAACCAACCAACCCGGTGAGGATCATTCCAACCCCCAGGAATGCTGCAACAAACGCGCCTGAGAGGGACGGCGTACCCGCCCTGAGTGCCAGGAGCGACAGCAGAATCACCACGACCGGGGCAAGGAGTGGCACCACGTTGAACAGCGCGTAGGGCACGAAGGACGCCAGTGTTTCCGAGGGTGAAGCACCGACGGTGAATACGTGGGCTTGTTGGGTAACGGAACTCAGGATCACCGTGGCCGCGATTCCTAGCGCAGTAAGCATCACGCCTCGCAACGGCTGTCGCGACTTGGCGGTGCGCACCGCAGCATCAGCAAGCACTCCCAACGCCGGAACCACGTACAACAACGTCTGGGGCTCGCGCATGGTCCAACCGAGCCACGAGTCGATGAGGCCGGCTCCACCGAATGCAACTCGCGCATTCGTGTAGTCGACCCACAGATAAACGATGGTGCCGATCGCAACCGGCAACGTCAGCACGATTCCGAGCGCACCGACGACGGCGCTGAAGGCGCCGAGAGAAATGGCCGAGAGCGACAAACCGTTGCGACGTGTAAGCACGGTGGTGGCGAGCGAGATCGCGAGCGCAACGAGCCCGAGCATGACGAGGCCAAGTCCAAGCAGGTACGTTTCGACGTAGCGCTCGCTGCCGCCACCAGGACCGCCGTTCCCGAGATACGACACCAACACCGTTATGCTGCCGGCGAGCCAGGCCCACCATCCGAAAGCCGCGAAGCGTGGTAGCGAGATGTTCGATGCGTGCAGTTGGGAAGGCACGCTCCAGAGCGCGATTCCCAGCATCAACGGGGCGGCCACACCGAATACCAACGCAAATTGATGCACGGAGAACAACTGGATATGGGCATCGGCGCTGACCACCGATGCGCCGACATCGAAACGCTCGACCCCGAGCACGACACCCACCACGGCGGCAATTGCCAGCCACAATGCTGCGCCGAACGCAAGCGACATGCCGATTCGGACGTGATCTGCCAGGGTCACCCAGCGAGCAACTGCGCCAAGGGGACTCGTCGAGACGGCAACCGAACCCGTCGCGGATTGCGCTTGCGTAGCCGTCATCACCACGGGTCAAGGCTACTCAGTTTGCGAGTTTGGACCGATATCTCGGCACTGATTGAGCGACGCAGAGTACCCCGTGGCGCGAATCGACTGAGCGAACTAGCGCACGAGCACGTCGATCATCGCTGCAAGAAACAACAGCGTCAGGTAGGTGATGGAAAATGTGAACACCCGCATGGCTTGAGACATGGAGGGTGCTTTTCCAAGGCCGAACGTGAGGGCGATGAACACGATGCCCAACACCGCGGACATCACGCCGTAAATGACACCCATGTCGTTCACCGGGATGATCGCCAACGAAGTCACCGTGACCGCGACGGCGTACCACCCCATCGTGCGCACCGTTCGAGCGGTTGTTTCCACCGCGGGGAGCATCGGCACGGATGCGGCCTTGTACTCATCGGCGTGGCGAATCGCCAATGCCCAGAAATGCGGAGGGGTCCACAGGAAGATCACCAGGAACAGCACCACCGCCGACCACGACAACGAGTTGGTGACCGAGGCCCAACCGACCAACACCGGTGCTGCACCGGCCGCACCCCCAATGACGATGTTCTGACGAGAGGTGCGCTTCAGCCACAAGGAATAGACGAATACATAGAACAAGGTCGCCGAGACGGCAAGGGCTCCCGCGAGCACGTTGGACGACACCGCCAGCACGGCGAATGCCAACACTTCGAGTGCGATTGCAAACACCAGGGCGTTACGTGGCGAGATCTTTCCCGTAACCAACGGTCGACTGCGTGTGCGAGCCATCAACTGGTCGATATCGCGATCGATGTACATATTGATGGCGTTCGCTCCACCTGCCGCCAACGACCCGCCGATCACCGTCCACGCCACGAGCCACGTGTCGGGCCAGCCCCCTTTCGCCAGCACCATCGCGGGAATCGTGGTGATGAGCAGTAACTCGATGATTCGCGGTTTGGTCAGTGCCACGTATGCACCGAACGTCGTACGCGCTGGACGAGAGCCGACGTGCGAAAACGTTTTGGCCAGTCGCGACGGAACGAACGGACGACTCAGTACCACGCGCACGAAGGCTACGAGGCTTCCACCCCCGCACCTCCACTCGGCACACTGGAAGCATGGCAACGGTGACTGAAGTCAAGCCGGACGACATCGTTGATCTCGACCGGCCGTGGGTGGTCGTGGTCTGGAACGATCCGATCAATCTCATGGCGTATGTGACGTGGGTATTTCAGAAGCTCTTCGGTTACAGCCTCGAGAAGGCCACTGCACTGATGTTGGACGTGCACGAGAAAGGTCGTGCGGTCGTCTCAAACGGATCACGCGAGCGTGCCGAAGTCGACGTCCAGCGCCTGCACGAACACGGTCTGTGGGCCACGATGCAGCGAGACGACGCGTGAGTTTCGAACGCGTCGAGGGTGGACTGCAGCTTACGATTGACAATCACTCGCGCAACGTCCTCGTCCAGCTTCTCGGCGAACTACGTCACGAACTCGTGCGGGCCAAGTCCACGTCCGACAACGAACTGGCTTCTCACATGAAACGCCTGTTTCCGACCGCGTATCACAACGATGAACGGCGCAATCAGGAATACCGGAGATTCACTCATGCGGACCTTGCCGACTCCCACGTTGCAGCGATTGACGACACGCTCTCGCTCCTCACGCCCCAACGAGTGTTGACCCAAGGCGATCTCGAGCAATTCGTTCGGGCAATCAATGCGATGCGTCTCGTGCTGGGAACCATCCTGGACGTAAGCGAAGATGAAGCCAACGACGTGGGGGAAGATGACCCGACCGCCGCACAACGCGAGGTGTACGACTACCTCGGCTGGCTCCTGCACACGGCTCTCCAACACCTCGGATAATCGACCGTGGCACTGCGCACTGGCTGCAGCTGCCAGATCGTGAATCAGTGCAGGCAGTTCTATGCCCAGTTAAGTGTTTAGATTGAGTTTGAGGTAACCACGTTTTATGGACCAAGAGTCGATACCCAAGATACGAGTTCCTTTGGCTTCAAGTGGGCTTGAGAAAGAGGACATTGACGCAGTTCTCGCGACACTCCGATCAAATGCCCTCACGATGGGGGCTCGCGTTCGTGAGTTCGAGGAAGAAATGGCGACATACCTCGGTGCGGAACATTTTGTGATGATGAATTCCGGCTCGTCTGCAAATCTTGCAATCATCGAGTCATTGCTGAGGCCCACTCGCGGAGAACCGCGACTGATGCCGGGTGATGGCGTACTACTACCCGCCATCGCATGGCCCACAACTATTTGGCCCGTAATTCAACTAGGTCTTCAACCGGTCTTCGTAGATATCGATCCCGAGACAATCATGATTGATCTACATTCCGCAGAGTATGCGATTCGAAACTCTCGGACTCAAATTAGGGCAATCTTCCCCATTCATCCATTGGGACATGCGATCGACCCTCATGAGCTTCAGGATTTTTGTGCGCGCCATGATCTCGTACTTATCTCGGATGTCTGCGAGGCACTCGGTAGTTGGAGGGGGGGCCTCCACGCAGGCATGGGTTCGCTCGCAGCCTCGTTCTCGTTCTATTTTTCGCATCACATCACCACCATGGAGGGAGGAGGGGTGGCCACGAATGATCTCGCCTTGGCGGATGATCTTCGCTCCATCCGATCCCACGGATGGTCTCGAGATCGAAGTGATGCTAAGCAGTGGACTGGGGTATCCAATGACGTGAATTCTCGATTTCTTTTTGTTTCGGCTGGCTACAACATTCGCCCAATGGAAATCCAAGCAGCACTTGGGATTGGTCAAATTCGCCGCATCGACTCGTACATTGATCGGCGAAGGCATATCGCAAGCTGTGTTGCCAAAGCGCTACGAGGTTCGGGACTACGACTGTTGTGTAGTGACACCCTTGAATTCGACAGAAATTCCCACTCTTGGATGCTTCTTCCAATCAGGGCTGAGTCAAAAGAGCTTGCACAATCCACACTGCTCGCTCTTCACAATGCGGGAGTGGAGACCCGCCCTATCTTGACCGGTAATTTCACGGCGCAACCGTCACTCAGTCGAATTCTGAAATCCCAAGTCAATCCTCGAGACTTCGTGCAAGCGGATTTTGTAAGCGAGTCGAGCTTCATGGTGGGCTGTCATCATCATTTCACTGACGAGCAAGTTCAATACCTTGCGGAGTCGCTGAAAAATGCAGGCGCCAGCTAGGTACTCGCTCGGTGATCACCCGTACATCACATCAGGCTGTCGCCCCTCAGCGTGCGATAGTGATACCTGCGTATCTGGAATCCGATGCTCTACCGATACTGATTGCGGAACTCGTCGAGAAGATGTCCGATAGGGATGTCATCGTCGTGGTTGATGACTCACCAACCGAAATCGCCGATGAGACCGCGACACGTTGTCGCACAGCCGCAGGAGATAGGTCATCACAAGTCCACATCCATACTTCAGGTCAACGCACTGGAAGAGGTGGCGCTGTTCGCCGCGGCTTCAAGTTGGCATTCGAAAAATGGGCGAGTGTACGTTGGTTTGTCGAGTGTGATGCTGACGGTTCGCATCGAGCAGCTGACATCATTCAGGCTCTCGAGTATTCTTTGCCAGTTGATCTTCTCATTGGAAGCCGCTATCTGCCCCAAAGTGAAATCATTGGTTGGTCAATCAGTCGCCGATTGCAGTCGCGCCTGCTTAATGTCGCAATACCGCGGATACTGGGATTGAATATCCACGACGTGACCAACGGACTTCGGCGATACAGTCGGGCTGCGGTCAGAGAACTCCTCGATCAGGCACCCGTGAGCTCAACCTTCATCTATCTCACGGAACAGGCGTACATCGTTCATCGAGCAGGACTTAGATTGAGCGAGATTCCAATCATTTTTGAGGAACGTCGTGCCGGTACCAGCAGCGTTACTTGGCGAGAAATGAAGGCATCACTTCTGGGCTTACTTCAAATCACAAGGCTCCGAATGATCGCAAACACATCCGGTGCTGAATGAGTGTCCGGATACTTGCAACTGGACTAACCGGAACCATCGGGAGACACTTCGGCCCGTCTGTTGGTAATCTCGGAATTCGATTAGAAGACCCAACTACGAATTTTGGAAACTCGCTCGACAATTGTGTGGTTATCCACTTGGCAGCGGCAGTTGGAGAAGCCCTTGTGCGTCGTGACCTGCGACATTCCTATTCCGTCAATGTAGTTGGGGCAGTTGAGTTTGCGCGAGCAGTCTTTCGATCAAGTGCAGAGCGCTTCATCTACGTTTCAACGTCACATGTGTACGAACGTCAACCTGAAGTGATGTTCCTGTCCGAGTCAGACTCAGTGTTACCTCAAGGACAATACGCACTGCAGAAACTCGTGGCAGAAGAGCTCATCACCGAAGTATTTCGCGAAGAACCTTCACGACTCACCATCGCCAGAGTCTTTAGTGTTGTGCATCAGACCCAGCCGCCAGGAACACTTGGTTTCACCATCATGAGTTTGCTGCGAGATCCGAAACTGAAGCTCAATTTCGCTGACGACGAACGGGATTTCTTGAGTCCTAAGGTCATTGCAGGAATCCTTGTTTCGTTGGCTCAATCAGCCACGGCACCACGAACAGTCAACATCTGCAGTGGTACCGCAACTACAGTTCGCGAGACTGCCCGACTGCTCCTTGGCAACGAATCGTTCAGCAAAATTGAAGAGCGAGTCATTCGCGGACAGTCACAGAATCCAAGAATCGTCGGTAATTCGGATGTTCTCACAAGCACCATCCGGAAGGCAGGTTCTGAGCTCTTTGCGGCATCCGTAGTTGACTGGGAGCTGTCACGCCAAAACAGCTGAGTGAACCCTGTGCAGCGCTGGTAGATTTCAGATGCTCTTCCAACGAATTCAAATTCCTTGCCCCCATCGTCTAGAGGCCTAGGACACCACCCTTTCAAGGTGGCGGCACGGGTTCGAATCCCGTTGGGGGTGCAAAGATCGGTTTCGGAAACGAATCTGGTCCCGTGGTGAAGTTTGGAGTTCACGCCGGCCTGTCAAGCCGGAGGTCGCGGGTTCAAATCCCGTCGGGACCGCGAGACGGTGGCAACACCGAATCATGGTCGGGTAGCTCAGTTGGCAGAGCACGCGCCTGAAAAGCGCGGGGTCACCGGATCGACGCCGGTCCCGACCACAAGGCGTCAGCGTGACGTGTCATGCGACACTGCTCCTCGCTGTTCCAGTTGGTCACGAACCAAAGTCGTAGCCGAGTTGCGGTGCGGTGAGCATCGGCTCGTAAGAAATCTTCGCAGTGCGCGCCATCTCTGCGCATGTTCCACCGCGATCGACGATCACCGTGATGAATACCGGATGCGCGCCGAATGCTCGTACTACCTCGACTGCGTCGAACAGCGACGTGCCACGAGTGACGGTGTCCTCGACGATTGCCACCTTGTCACCGGGCTGTAATGCTCCGGCAATGCGGCCGGTCACACCGTGATCCTTGGCCTCCTTGCGAACGCTGAAACCTCGCAGACGGCGACCGCGCGATGCAGCAATCGCCGCCACACCGAATGCCACCGGATCGGCACCCATGGTCAACCCGCCGATTGCGGTGACCTCCGGTGGAATGAGGGACAACGCAACGTCGGCAACCAGCACGATGCCGTCCGGACGACAGGCCGTTTGTTTCGTATCCAAAAACCACGTACTTGCGCGCCCGGATTTGAGGGTGAAGTTCCCCGTCTTCAGCGAATGCGTCAATACGTGTCGTCGCAAAGCCTCACGTGCAGGTTCAAGTGGAGGCGGTGACGACACGATCAGTGCGCGCCAAGTTGAACGACTGCATCAACAGAGCGTCCTGCGTGTCGTACGAGACGATCCATCTCGAAGATTTTCCCAAGCTCTGCTGGGTTGACGGCGGCGGTCACTTCGGACATACCAGCCAGTACGTCGTGCAAGTGGGTCTTGGTGTCGTGTGAGTGTCGCGCGGCATCCTGAACGATGCGGTAGGCGGCGTCGCGTGACATACCTCTCTGCACGAGAGCGAGCAACACCGATTGGGAGAACACCGCACCGTGAGTCGACTCCACGTTGGTGCGCATCCGTTCGACGTCGACCTCCCATTCAGCCACCAGTCGGGTGAGACGTTTGACCATGTAACACGTGAGTGTCGCGGTGTCGGGGAGAATGATTCGCTCCACCGACGAGTGTGAGATATCGCGCTCGTGCCACAAGGCCACGTTCTGTAGTCCGGCCTGCAGGTTCCCGCGCACGACGCGTGCCAAACCGGTGAGTGTCTCTGCTGAAATCGGATTGCGTTTGTGCGGCATTGCCGAGCTGCCCTTTTGTCCCGCTCCAAACCCTTCACGGACCTCCGCCACTTCGGTGCGTTGAAGATGTCGCAGTTCCACTGCAATCATCTCGATGGTGCCGGCGATGCTGGCGCACGCCGAGAGAAACTCCGCGTGGCGGTCGCGGCTGATCACCTGGGTGGCGGGTACTGGTCGAAGTCTCATCGCGTGAGCCACGTGACGCTCCACTTCGGGATCGATGTTCGAGTACGTGCCGACGGCTCCCGACAGTTTGCAGACGGAAATCGTGTAGTGGGCGGACTTCATCCGACGCCGATCGCGATCGACCTGCAACGCCCACAGCGCCACCTTCGCCCCGAACGTCGTCGGCTCGGCATGGATGCCGTGCGTGCGGCCGATCATCACCGTGTCACGATGGGTCGTCGCCTCACGTGCGAGCACACCGATCAATTCCGCCAGGGCGGTGTCGATCACCTCTGCGGCATCGCGCAACATGGCGCACCACGCAGTATCGACCACGTCGCTACTCGTGAGTCCGTGATGCACCCACGCACCGTCCGGCAAACCGATTCGATCCTGCACCACGTCAACGAACGCCGCAACGTCGTGATTGGTGATGGACTCGCGTTCACCAACCGCGACGATGAACGCCTCGTCGACGTTTGGTGCGCGATTTCGACAGGCTGCAGCCGCGGCAACCGGAACCACTCCACGCGCTGCTTGACCATCCAGTGCGTGCAGTTCGATCTCCAGGTATCGAGAGAAACGGGCGGTATCGCTGAAGATGGCATCCATCTCCGGCAGTGAGTAACGCTCGATCACGACATCGACCTCCGCCGGACCACGTCGTCTCGCTCCGGCCCGACGCCCACCACGCTCACCGGCACTCCCGTGTGCGACTCCACCAGCGACAACAATTGCTGAACCTGCGCTGGTAGTTCGGAATCGGCGCGACACCGCCGAAGCGACTGCTTCCATCCGGCGATGTCCTCATAGACGCACTCCACACGCGACAGGGTCTCGGCGTCGTCGGGGAAGGCGGTGGTGGTGCGACCATCGAGTTTGTATCCAACGCACACCCGAATGGTGTCGAAGTCGTCCAAGACGTCCAACTTGGTGAGAGCGATGTCCGAGAGCGAGTTCACGCGCACGGCGTGACGCAACATCACCAGATCGAGCCACCCGGGCCGACGGCGACGCCCCGTGACGGTGCCGAATTCGTGTCCGATGTCCACGATGCGATCACCCAATTCCCCCGGTACCTCGGTGGGAAATGGACCCGCCCCCACACGCGTCGTGTAGGCCTTGGCGATCCCCACCACTCGTGTGATGTCACGTGGACCAATGCCACTTCCCGCACATGCGCCACCAGCCGTGGGATTCGAGGACGTCACGTACGGGTACGTTCCGTGGTCGATGTCGAGGAACGTCGCCTGCGCACCCTCCAGGAGGATCGTTGCTCCACGTTCAAGGGCGTCGTGCAACACGTTCACCGTGTCGTCGAGATACGGAACCAAACGTCGTGCAAGAGCGTCGCTTTGGTTGACGACGTCATCCACATCGAGCAGTGGTTCATCGAGTGAGGCAAACAGTGCGTTCTCCTGTGTTGCACGTTCCTTCAGGAGCGCCCGGAACCGCTCGCTGTCACGAACCTCACCCGCGCGAATCCCGATCCGCTTCACTTTGTCGGCATACGCAGGACCGATTCCCTTCAACGTGGTGCCGAGTTTCGACTCTCCGCGTAGGGACTCACTGATGGCATCCTGTCGCTGATGCCACGGGAAGATCAGGTGGGCGAGCGTCGATACGCGCAAGCGCGAGCACGACACGCCACGGGACTCGAGCGTGTCGATTTCGCCGAAGAGTGTGGCCATGTCCACGACCACACCATTGCCAATCACAGGCGTTACGTGCTCATACAGCACCCCGCTTGGTACCAACTGGAGTGCATACCGCTCGTCGCCCACCACTACGGTGTGACCGGCATTGTGGCCTCCCTGATAGCGCACCACGTGGCTGTGCGATCCGGCGAGAAGGTCGATGACTTTTGCCTTGCCTTCGTCACCCCATTGAGTGCCGACTACTACGGTGACGGGCATTGACGCTCCTGCGCTCGTGAAAACGTAGAGAAAGTCTACTGCGCTGCGATGCAGAAACTGGAGAAAACACGCAGGTTCACCGATAGTTTCGTGACGTGAACGCCGTGTTGAGACGCCGCGAGTGGGCCACCATGAGCGCAACCGACCGCACGTCGTTCACGAATCGCTCGATCGACGACATCGTCCCGGAAACCCTGCGGATGGAGATTTCCCGTCTCCTTGAGGAGGTTCGTCTGCGCGGCGACGACGCCGTATGCGATGCCACGCGACGATTCGACGGCGTCTCACTGCGAACCGACCAACTGCGCGTCACTAGCGAGGAAATCGCCTCTGCAAACGTCAGTGACGACGTACACCGGGCTCTCATTGATGCAATCGACCACGTGCGGCGGTTCAACGAGGCGGTGCGTACGCGAATGTCCGATTGGTCGATGGAGATCGAACCGGGAGCACGGGTGGGAGAAAAGATCACGCCGATTGCATCCGTCGGTTTGTTCGTACCCGGCGGCAAAGCCAGTTATCCATCAGTCGCCTATCAGCTCGGCGTTCCGGCTGTGGTAGCCGGCGTGCCGCGTATCGCCGTGGTGGTGCCTCCGCTACCGAATGGTTCGGGTGAGGTCGACCCGGGTGTCCTGGTGGTATGTCAAATGTTGGGAATCAATGAGGTGTACCGCGCAAACGGCCCGGCCGGGATCGCCGCGCTGGGCTTCGGCACTCGCACCATCGCAGTAGTTCGCAAGATCGTTGGCCCCGGCAGCCCGGCGGTGACCGCGGCACAAGTGGAGATGCAACGTCATGGCGTGAGCACCATGATGGTGCTGGGTCCCACCGAGAGCATGATGGTGGTCGATGATTCCACCGACGCGCATCGCGCCGCACTCGACTTGCTGATCGAGGCAGAACACGGGGAGGACTCCACCGTCGTGCTCGTCTCTGCCGATCGCGGCATCATCGATGCGATCGACGTGGTGCTTCAGCGATTGATCACCGAACTCCCCGCCCCTCGCGCCGCTGCCGCTCGCGCCGCTCTCGGTGCGAACGGAGGCGCCATCCTGGTCGCAACGCTGGCCGAGGCCTGCGACCTCGTCAATGAATTTGCCCCTGAACATCTGCAGTTGGCGGTGCACTCGTCGCGCACGGACGAACTGGTGCAGCGGATCAGCAATGCCGGCGAGATC
>JALRBT010000027.1 GCA_023262255.1 Ilumatobacteraceae bacterium | reverse complement strand
CACGTTTTCACCTGCGCGCAGAATCATGTCCTTGGCACGATCCTCGATATAGAGGAAGCCCTCGTCATCCATACGTCCGATGTCGCCCGAGCGCAGCCAACCATTCACGATGGTTTCCGCGGTGGCTTCCGGCTTGTTCCAGTAGCCACGAATCAGCATCGGACCGAACATCCAAATTTCGCCCGTCCTGCCTGCGGGAAGTGCCGTGCCGTTGTCGTCACGGATCTCCACCAACATTGGTGGTGCACAACGGCCCGTGCTGGTGGGATGCGACACATAATCGTGACCTCGATTGCCGGGGCCGAACGCATTGGTTTCGGTCATGCCGTAGCCCAGTTGCGGACCGCCCTTTTTGAAACTGTCGGCCACCTTGTGCACCAACGCGGCTGGTGCGGGTGCCCCGCCTCCACCCACCGAGCGCAACGACGACGTGTCGAACTTCGTGAAGTCGGGATGATTGACGAGATCCCAACTTTGGGTGGGCACTCCGATGAAGTTGGTGATCTTCTCCTGCTCGATGATCTCCAGCGCCTTCCCGGCATCCCACTTGTACATGATCACCAGTTTGAGACCCGCGACGAAACAACTCATCAACACCGCAACGCAGCCGGTCACATGGAACAACGGCACGATGAGAATGAACGACGGTGGGAAGGGATCCGGCTCGGGCTTCTCCGTGGCGCGAACCCCCTCGATTGCTTGACGTGCGGAAAATGCCATCAATGCGCTGATCACTGCGCGATGCGTCGATACCGCCCCCTTCGGGCGGCCCGTGGTGCCCGAGGTGTAGAGAATGGTGGCGTCGTCATCGGGAAAGATCTCCACCACGGGTGCAGCCGCACCGATGTCGAGCGCGGTTTCCCAGCGGTCGTGCCCGGCCGACGATGGCAGTTCGGAACGCACCAACAACACGTGGATGCCGAGTTCAGCGCACGTTTTTCGTGCGTTCTCGAAGCGCTGGTCGTCACAGATGAGCACCTTGGCACCGCAGTCACGAAGCGCGTAATCCATTTCGTCCTCGGTCCACCAGGAGTTCATCGACACCGATACGCCGCCCGAGATGAGGATTCCGGCAAAGCTCATCGCCCACTCCGGATAGTTGCGCATGGCCACCGCCACGCGATCGCCCTTCTTGATGCCATAGACGCTCACCAGGCGGTTGGCGAGCGCATCCACGTGCTGAAAGGTCTTGGCGAACGACCAACGCTCGCCTTCGTAGACCAGGAAGTCCTTGTCGCCATGCCCGCGCGCCAGACCGAAAATCTGCGCCAAGTTGGCCGGTGCATGCTTGAACACCTTCATGTTGACCCCACGCACCTCGGCGTCGACCAGTTCGAACATCCCACCCGGCGAATGCACGGCGGCGATGGCGTCCTTCCACGAAAGACCTGCTGGCGTTGTCATGTGAGCCCCCTCACCACCACGGGTGGTGCAGGTAAGTCTCGCCGATTCAGTGGGGCGAATGCCACTCACGGGCGCTAGAGCCCCGCGTGAGGCTCATCCTTGTGGAGCTGAGGGGAATTGAACCCCTGGCCTGTACATTGCGAACGTACCGCTCTACCAACTGAGCTACAGCCCCGCGGGCGCTCACGCTACCGCCCACCCTTGGGCATACCGCCCGTCAGGCGACGCGACGGAATTGACGGCGGTAGCGCTCGTGATCGCGCTTCACTCGCCACTGCACCAGCACGTAGCAGTAGGCCGCCGTGGCCAACGCCGAGATGGTGAAGGTCCACACGAAGAAGATCTCGCGCATGGCGATGGCCAACAACAGCGACAGCCCGGCGGAACCCAGGAGGCCAAGCAGCCAGTTCTGACGGCGGCGGCGGGTCATCTCGCGCTCGAAGTACTCGCCCTCGAACCGGGCGTGCTGACGAGCCCCGCGGGGACGCACGACCGACGACGTGGCATGCCCCACGTGGCGAAGGGGGCGACCCATGGCTCGGGCGGCCGGGGCGAACGGGCGGGCCACATCACGCAGGGGGGCTCGCATGGAACCGAGCGGCATCTGGCCTCCCCGCTGGAGAGGACGTCCATCCCGCTGGAGGGAGGAAAGTTGGCGACGGAACTGGGTTACCGACGTGGTGGGTGAATTTCGCAGGCGGGAACGTACCAATGGGGGCACCAGGACGGCTGCCCAGGCAGCGGCGACGATCAGCAAAATCAGGTTGCCCATACGGTTCACGTCAGTCTATGACGATTTCGTAACAGTTTGCCGCCCCTGCCGGGGGCACCCCGGACGCCGTGGCGACCCCATGGTCCGGGGTGCCGTTACGGGAGGCGGCGGTAGGTGCCCTGTCGCCCACCCGACTTTTCCCACAGAGTGAGGTCGCCAATCACCATCTCCCGATCGGCACTTTTGCACAGGTCGTAGATCGTCAGCGCAGCCCCCGAGCAGGCATGCAGGGCCTCCATCTCCACCCCGGTGCGATCGATGGTGTCCACGTGACACTCCACTGCAACCCAGGTATCGCCAATCTCGAAGTTGATGGTGACGGCACCAATCAAGAGCGGATGACAGAGCGGAATCATGTCGCTGGTTCGTTTGGCGGCCTGAATGCCGGCCACTCGAGCAACCGCCAGCACGTCGCCCTTCTTTACCTCGCGGTTTGCGATGGCCGCCGTGGTCTCCGGCTGCATGAACACTTTGCAGCGCGCCATCGCACGACGATGCGTGGGTTCCTTGGGGGTGACGTCCACCATTCGGGCACGACCGAGCGGATCGAGGTGCGAAAACTGTGCGTCGGACATGTTCATTCTCCTGTAACGGTTGCGTACGACATGGTCAGCCTCCGATTTGGCTCATCGACCGGCGAGGGCGAACGAACGACACCTGCCCAATGTTGTGGCCGGCCCACTTCTCGCCGACCGCACGACGCAACAATGCTTCGATGGCGTCATCCGTGGCTCCGTCGTTGCCGGCATTGTCACGATCACCGCTCCGCAGCAACGCGCGAACATCGAACTCGTCGGTGGCGAACAAACACGTGCGGAACTGACCGTCAGCAGTCAATCGAACACGATCGCAGTCACCACAGAACGGTTTGGTCACGGTGGGAATCACCCCGACGGTGCCACGCCCATCGAGGTAACGCCACCGATCGGCGGGCGCAGCGCCCCTGCTCGGCATCTGCTCGAGCGGGAACATCCGATGGATGGTGGAGACGATCTCATCCTGCCCGACGACCGAGTCGTGCAGCCACCCCCCTTGCGCATCGAGCGGCATGAACTCGATGAACCGAACCTCAATCTCGTTGTCACGACCGAACCTGGCGAGAGCAAGGATTTCGTCGTCGTTCACGCCCCGCTGAACGACCGCATTGACCTTCACCGGCGCAAAGCCCACCTCCTGCGCCACGGCGATACCTTCGAGCACCGACTCCAGTTCGTCGCGTTTGGTCATCCGTTGGAACTTCTCCCGATCCAGCGTGTCGAGGCTCACATTGATTCGCGCCAGCCCCGCTCGCTTCAGATCGTGGGCAACCAGCGCCAGCGTTGCACCGTTGGTGGTGAGGGCCAGATCTACCGGCAATCCCGCCCGGGGCGAGTTGGTGGCTGCAGGCACCGTGAGTGCCGCCAGTTTTTCGATCAACACCGGAAGGTGGGCGCGCACCGTGGGTTCACCACCGGTCAGACGAATGCCGTCCACACCGAATCGCTCCACGCAAATTCGCGCCACTCGCGCGATTTCCTCGTACGTGAGCACGTCGGCTCGTGGCAACCACTGCATTCCTTCTTCGGGCATGCAGTAGGTGCATCGGAAGTTGCATCGATCGGTCACCGAAATACGCAGGTCGCGAACCGTCCGACCGAACGAATCGATCAATTCGGGTTTGGCCGCTGCCGATTGCGGCCGTTGCGGCGATTGCGGCATGGCGAAAGCCTACGCCCCGCACGCTTCGGCACACCAGGCCCATCCTCGCGCACCAGGCCAATCCCCGCGATCCATCCCAACCTCGGTGCGCCGTCGTGCGAATGGGTCGTTCAACCGAGCAACATCACCTCGACTGCACCACCGGCATCGATGCCCGTGCCATCGGGAACGATCGCCAATCCATTCGCCGCCGCCGTTGCCGCCAACTGATGACTTCCCTGCGGACCGGTATCGCGCACGTGCAAACGACCATCCGGTCCGAAGTGTCCGAAGACGCGCATGAAATGGATCTTTCCATCGGGCTTGCGACGCAATGGTGCATCGACAACCGCATGAATCGTTGGTCGCAGCAGGTCTTGCTTGTGTCCCATCATCTTGCGCAGTGCGGGACGAGCCAACAATTCGTAGCTGATCATCGACGACACAGGGTTGCCCGGCAGTCCGAATATGGGTACGTGTCGCCGACCGTTGCCGGATTCCGATGTTCCGCTCAGGATTCCGAACGCAAACGGCTTGGCTGGTTTGATCGCCATCTGCATCCATTGCATTTCTGCAATCCGTGAGAGCACCGCCTTCACCACGTCGAAGTCGCCCATGCTCACGCCCCCGCTCGTGACGATTGCGTCGTGCGTATCTGCTGCGTCGCGTAACACCCGTTCGAGAAGCACCTCGTCGTCTGCAACCACACCGAGGTTGGTGACGTGGCAGTTGGATTCGGCGATGAGAATTTCCAGCATCGTGAGATTGCTTTCGCGAATTTGTCCGCGTTGAAGCGGTGAGCCGTCGGTAACGAGTTCGTCTCCGGTCGACAACAGCGCAACTCGAGCGCGCGGATGGGCCCACACGTCCCTGGCATTCATGCTCGACAACACGCCGGCGCCGGCTGCGTTCAGCACCGTGCCTGCGGCAAACACCGTGTCGCCTGCTCGCACGTCGTCGGCAATCGGCCGAACGGAGTTACCAGCGCTCACCGACTTGTTGATGGTGACTCGATCCGACGTCGTCTGCTCGCAATCTTCCACCATCACCACGGCATCGGCGCCATCGGGCATCGGCGCACCGGTCATGATGCGCAATGCTTCGCCGGCTCGTACGCGCCACTCGGTGCCATCCCCGGCGGCAACCGTGCCGATCACCCTCAAACTCGTTGGCACGTTCGCCACGTCGCTGGCGCACACCGCAAAGCCGTCGACTGCCGTGTTCGCAAACGGAGGGATGTTCTCCGTTGCCACCACATCGCGAGCCAGGACGAGCCCTGCAGCCCGTTCGCATGCGACGATCTGCTCGGGCAGTGGCGTCACTGCGGAAAGTACCCGTTGTTGCGCATCGCCGAGCGGGATCACCTCTAGGACGGTATCGGGCACCCGGCTCGCCGTGCGAGGCTGTGACGTGGCCGTGTTCGCTCCGTTTCCGCAGTCACCGCTCGCAATTGCGTGGCTCGTGGCTGATGGCTCCACCAGCGAGGTGGAGATCCGATACGAAAACGAAGGCTGGACCGCCCAGGGCTCGCTCGGCTCGGATCGTGCACAATTCGTCCTGCGCTACTCCGCCACGCTGGTGGTGCAGCAGTTCATGTTGTTTCGCGACATGGACGAGCCGGATTTGTGGCTCGGCCGCGACCGATCAGGACGTTGGGGGGAGGTGAACGGTGCACACCGCACCGACCTCGACGGCTGTAGCGATATCGAGTTGCGGATGAATCCCTTCACGCCATCGATCATCATGAAGCGACTTCCATTACTGGAGCAGCATGCCGCGAGCATCACCGTGGCAACCGTGAATGTGGAGACGCTCGAGGTGTTGCCGCGTCAACGCACCTACACGCGACTGGCCGCCAATCGCTGGCGCTACACCAGCGCCTACCACGAGCGTGAAGTGGAGTCCACTCTGGATGAGTACGGGCTCATCCTCGACGAATCCGACTCGTTCAGTCGACGAGTGCCTGATACACCAAATTCTTGAAGTACGGCCGGAGGGGCCACGTACTCGAGGGCAAGAGCTGTGTGTAGAAGGCCGCGATTACTCCTTCACTGCGATCCACCCAGAACGTGGTGCTGGCCGCACCACCCCAACCAAAGTCACCGACCGACCCGTGCAACTTTGCGCGCGCCGGGTTCATCAACACGGAGAAGCCGAGCCCAAATCCGAACCCGTCGTACGCATTCTCCAAATCCAATGGTCGCCCGTACTCGGTGATGTCTGCATCGTTCGGAAGGTGATTCGCCGTCATCAAACGAACCGTCCGCGGCGAGAGGATCCGTGCGCCGTCCAGTTCTCCATCCTTGGACAACATCATCAAGAATCGGTGATAATCGTGGGCGGTCGACACGAGTCCACCGCCGCCACTCAGGAACGTTGGTTTGTGGAGGGCAGCCTTGCCCATGGTGTCGAGTCGCTTCGCTAGTCGAGTAGCCGGGTCGGGCTGATACAAGGCCGCCAAGCGGTTCGCCTTGCCCTCCGGCACGAAGAATCCGGTGTCGTGCATTCCGAGCGGCGCAAAGATCCGTTGCGCAAAGAACTCGTCGAGTGACTGACCGGACACCACCTCCACGATGCGTCCAACGACATCGGTCGCCACGCTGTAGTTCCATTCGGTTCCGGGCTGAAACAACAGCGGGAGCGACGCCCACTTCTCACACGCTTCTTCGAGCGTGGTGCCGCGAGGTACCCCCCACTCGAATCCGGCACGTCGATACAGGTCATCAACGGGCGATTGATAGAGGAATCCGTAGGTCAGACCCGCCGTGTGCGAGAGCAGGTGCCACACCAGCATCGGCTCGGTGACCGGCTCGGTGAATGGCTTCATCACCGAGCCCGAGCGCCACACTCGGGACGACCCGAAACTCGGGATGAAGTTGCTGACGGGGTCGTTCAGCAACAGCTTGCCCTCCTCCACCAGCATCATGAGCGCCACTGACGTAACGGGTTTGGTCATGGAATAGATGCGATACATCGTGTCGCCGTCGATGGGCAGCGAGGCCTCAACATCGCGCATGCCGTAGCGATGCTGGTGTGCGACCTTTCCGTGACGTGACACCACCAAATGAAATCCGGGCAGGCGACCGTCGTCGACGTACCGCTCGAAATGTTGATCGAGAAGCCGCAAACGAGTGGGCTCCATCCCCGCTTCACCCGGAGACACCTCATTGGTGAGCACCTTTGCGTGGTCGGACATGGTCACCTTCCCTTCAGTCGAGTTTCCAGCCAGGAGCGCAATTGAGGGCCGGTGTCGGCGCGTGACAGGGCGGCGTCGATCGATGCCGTCAACATACCCATCGGGGTTCCCGTGTCGTGGCGTGTACACGAGATGAGCACACCGTTCACCTTGCCCAGACGCGCCATGTCGCCGATGGCGTCGCTCAATTGCAACTCGCCGTTTGCCGCCGGTTTTAACGACGCAAGAAAGTCGAAGAGATCGTGACCGAACACGTACCGTCCGATGATCACGAGGTCGCTGGGCGCATCGGTCATTTTCGGCTTCTCCACCACGTCACGAACCACGACACGTCCCGTCGAATCCGGGTTGCCATGGGGAGTGATGCAGCCGTAGGCCGACACTTCGTCGCGTGGAACACGCTTCAAGCCGATTGCGGTCCGCCCACTGGCCTGGTGTTCGGCGATGAGGTCACTCAGATGCGAACTGTCCCCCATCAACTCGTCGGGGAGCAACACCGCGAATGAATCTTCGCCGACGAGCTCACGCGCACACTCCACCGCGTGCCCCAAACCGTGCGGTGAGTCCTGGTACACCACGGTGATTCGCGCTCCTCCGGTGGCGGTTTCGGCGAACACCTCGATCGCCGGTTTGGCGCGATTGGAAACGAGGATCACGTGTTCGATTCCCGCACCGATGGCCTCGTCCACGGTGTGCTGCAACGACGGAGTATCGAAGACCGGCAACAACTCCTTGGGAACCACCTTGGTGGCGGGAAGAAACCGGGTGCCGCGACCCGCCGCTGGGATTACGGCAATGCGTACGGGCACCGTCTCATCGTAGACTTTGAAGCCCTATGCCCACCTATGTGTACCGCTTCCTCGACACGGGCGAAACCATCGAAATCCGTCAAGGCTTCGACGATGCCGCCCTGACGGAGGCACCACACCCGAGCGATGGAAAACCACGACCCGTGAAGAAGGTGTTCACACCCGTGGGAATCACGTTCAAGGGCTCCGGCTTCTACAAGACCGATTCGGGTAGCTCCAAGAAGCCCACGAGCTCCACGACCAGCTCGTCGAACAGCGACTCGGGATCAACCGCGACATCGACGCCGGCGTCAACGACCGAGTCCGCTACGTCCTCGGGCGGCTCCTCGGGAACTTCGAGCACCTCGACTACGAGCAGCACGGCCGCACCGTCGGCCTGAGCGCAGCACGCACCGTCGGCCTGAGCGCAGCACGCACCGTCGGGTGCGCTACCGCTACGAGCGTGTTGCGACTCCCGACCAACGTGACTGTTCGGCAGCCAGATGAAGCGGCGCGACCACCGCATCGGTGGCATAGCCTCCCCAACTGCTCTCGGGAACCATCCACATCACTTCGAACTCGATACCGTCCGGGTCCTGTGCATACACACTCTTGGATACGCCATGGTCGCTCTCACCCTTGAGTGCCCCTGCTTCCAGCAACCGACCGCGAACCTCCACCAACTCATCGATGGTGTCTACCTGCCATGCCAAGTGGTACAGACCCGCACCCTGACTTCGCGGGACCGCTCCGACCCCGAACAGCCCGAGGTCGTGGTGGTTATCGGATCCACCCGCCCGGAGGAACACCGCCCGCCCATCAGATGTCTCTTGGACGGTTTCGAAACCGAGTACCTCGCGGTAGAACGTGGCACTTCGTTGGGCATCGGTGACGTACAGGACCGCATGGTTGAGGCGTCGAATGTTCGGCACCACTTCAGGCTACGACGCTGGACGCGTGCCCCGAAGTTCCGGGACACGATGCCGTGAAATCGGCACACAGTTGGACATGAGACATCTGGTACAACGAATCTTCAGCATCTCCACGTATCGTCACCTCGACCGGCGACTCGCTGTCGATGCTCCGCTACGACGTGCCGTACTTGCATGCGGAGTGTCTCTCAGTGTGGTGTGCTACGTACTGGCGATGACGACGGGCTGACCGGCCGACAACATGTCCGGCTGACACAGAGATCGGCCGATGAGGTGACTGCGCGAGGTCACGAATGACAGAACTAGCGAATGCCGCTGGCGACCACACCCAGCACCGCAATACCCAGAGCCGCGCGATACCACACGAAGACGTTGAAGTTGCCGCGTGCTGCCAGACGTTGCAACGCCGAGATCGCCAGCCATCCGGTTATCGCAGCCGTACCAACGCCGATCACCATCGCCGATGCGAGCCCACTCGGTACTCCGTCGATGATCAAACCCGTCACCTTCCATACGCCCGCACCCGCAATGATCGGCACCCCGATGACGAATGACATTCGCACCGCGGCGGCTCGCCCATAACCCAGGGCCCGCATGGCCGAGATGGTGATACCCGAGCGTGAGGTTCCGGGATTGAGTGCCAGCACTTGCGCCGCACCGATCAGCAGTGCATCTCGGGTCGTGAGGTGCTCGGCGAGGCGGTCACCCGCGCGACGATCCGCCCACCACAACACGCCACCAAAACCAATCAGCGAGATGGCGACGACGACCGGTCCACCGAGCCGCTCGGCAATCATGTCGTCAAAGAGCGCACCCACAATCGCCGCCGGCACCGCGGTGAGCAGGTACAACCATGCAAGGCGACCGTGCGGTGTCGCTGCTCGCTCCTGTTCCGAGGCGAACGGATGACGAAGCCCGGCCAGAACGAGCCGGGCCAACTCCTGGCGTACTGCAACGACCACTGCCACCAGCGTGCCCAGATGAAGTGCAGCGTCGAATGCAGTGCTCACCGCCTCGTTGGCGAGATCGTTCCAGTCGAACAGCCACGGCACCAACTCCAGATGTCCGCTGGATGAGATGGGGAAGAATTCCGTCAATCCCTGCACCACACCGAGAACGAGCGCGTGCCACCACGACATGGTGAAAACGACGCTACTGAGGCTGGCGGCTACGAGCCGCTGATGGTGACGTCGGCAATCACCAGCGAAAGTCCGGCTGCGCGCATGGGCAACCAGTCCACGTCGTTGCCGATTGCGATGATGTCCTGCAACATTCGCTGGAGTGTGGATCCGATGGTGAACTCGCGAATCGGTGCACCGACCGCCCCGTTGACGATGGTCATTCCCGATGCGCCGGTGGAAAAGTCGCCCGAAATCGGGTTGACGCCACTGTGCAAACCCGACACCTCTTGAATGAGGACGCCTTCACCAACGGATGCAATCAATTCGGCCTGCGACTTCGCGCCCGGTGTCACCTGCATCGCCAAACATCCGACCCCCGGCGATCCGGCAAATCCGCCACGCGTTGCGTTCCCCGTGCTGACCGTGTTCATGCGGCGCGCACTGTACGAGGAGTGCACGAACATCTGCAGTACGCCGTCCTGAATCAACACGTTGCGACGCGCCGCGAGACCTTCACCATCGATGTCGGTTGCGGTGTAGGCCAACTTGTTCGTGGGGTCATCCACCAGGGTGAAGAACGGCACCGCAACCTGCTCGCCCAAACGATCGGCGAAGATGCTTCGTCCCTTCGACACGTTCTCGCCGTTGAACGCACTGGAGAGCACGCTGATGAACTGCGACGTGACGTACGGGTCGAGCACGATCGTGGTGCGTTTGGTGGCCGGTTTCGTGGCGCCGAGTAGACGTGTTGCTCGATCCGCCGCCTCGCGGGCCGCCTTGTCCAAGTCGAAGTCCTTGGGTGAATCGCCAACCGAGAATCCGAAACCCGTCTGGGTTTCATCACCATCGTCCGCCAGGGTGACCACGGAGACGTAGCACGAATTTGCCCTTCCGCTCGTGCGAATGCCAGTCGTGGTGGCAAAGGCTGTCTCGCCCCAGCCGTCGTCATAATTGGCGGATTCGCTTCGTACTCGCGCATCGGCAGCCAGCGCGCGGCGCTCCAAATCCTTCGTGAGGTCCACATTGGACGCCGTCGGGTAATTCGCCAGATCGTCGTCCCAGAACTTCTGCGGTACCGGCTCCACACCGTCGGGCATCGCCAAGCCGGCGAACTCGTCCTGCGTACCGAACTGCACGTTGTCTCGAGCCTCGGCGAGTACCTCGGCGATTGCAGACTCAGCCAACGTTCCCGCATAGGCGCTACCGGTACGACCGTCCTTCACGACGCGAATTCCAACACCATCACTTTGGGCAGAGACGAAATGCTCCAACTCACCCTCGTAAACCCGAACCGATGTTTCACCACCGCGACCCACGTAGGCCTCGATTTGTTCTCCCGCCTTGGCCTGCGCGACGATTCGGTCGGCAATTGCCTGCAGTTCAGGAACTTCGACGTTCATGGGTTGTTCACTTCCCTACTCGGGCAACACTCATGCCGCGGTGCCACCGATGGTGAGGCTCTTTACGCGCAGTGTCGGCTGGCCGTCCCCAACGGGCACTCCTTGACCGTCCTTGCCGCAGGTGCCCGGATTACCCATCGCAAAGTCGTTGCCGAGTAGATCGATGTCGCGCAGCACCTGGGGTCCGTTACCGATGAGGTTTCCGTCGCGCAGAGGCTCGGTGATCTCGCCATTTTCGATCAGGTACGCCTCGGTCATGCCGAACACGAAGTCACCGCTTGCGGTGTCGACCTGTCCGCCACCCAACTTGGCCACGTACACACCGTTCTTGGTGTCGCGCACGATGGCATTCGGATCGTGCGGCCCGTTGAGCACGAACGTGTTGGTCATGCGAACCATCGGCAGGTGCTGATAACTCTGTCGGCGACCGTTGCCACTCTGGCGACGGCCTTCCTTGCGCGCACGCAGATAGTCCCACATGTAGTCGGTGAGGACGCCATCCTGAATCAGCACGTTGCGCTGCGACGGGTGTCCTTCGTCGTCGATGCCAATGGCACCCCATTCGGCGGTCATGGTGCCGTCATCGATCAAGGTGACCAACGGCGAAGCCACGAGTTCGCCACGCTTGTCCTTGTACACGCTCGCGCCCTTGCTGATGATGTCGGCTTCCAAGCCGTGTCCGCATGCTTCGTGGAAGAGCACCCCGCCGGAACCGTGCTTGATGACCACCGGGAGGGACCCGGACGGTGCCGGCCGAGCGCTCAACTTGGTAACCGCCTGCTGGGCGGCAGAACGCGCGAGTTCCTCGACATCGTTCTGGTCGAACACCTCGAAACCGATGGTGTGTCCGAGGGATTGGAATCCGGTCTGCATTCCGCCGTCGCCGCTGGCCACCACGCTGACGCGCAACAGGGTGCGAACTTGCTCATCGGCGGCCAACACGCCGTCGCTGTTGGCGATGAGGATCCGTTTGCGCGAATCGCCGTAGCCAGCCGACACCTGGACGATCGCCCGGTGGACGGCGCGCGCGGCGGAATCGACTCGCTGCAGGATTGCCACCTTGTCGCGCTTGGCAATTTCGTCCGGCCACTTCTCGATGGCGTTCACCGGATGACGCACCACGGCATTGAGCGCCACTGCGTTTACGCCACCACCACCGCGAGACGCGGCAGCCGCTGCCGCTTCGGCCGCGGCCAGCAGTCCCTTTTCGCTGAGGTCGCTCGTGTGGGCGAACCCCGTGGTCTCACCCTTCACCACACGAATACCCGCTCCTCGGTCGCGCCCGCTCGACACCTGCTCGATCTTCCCGTCGTCGAGTCCGGCCGATGTACTGCGCTTGTCCTCCACGAACACTTCCGAGAACTCCGCTCCGGTGGACTTTCCACGCGCCAGCACTCTCGACAACACATCGGGTTCGACCAAGAGCGAATGGTTGTTTGACATGCCGAGAGCCTACCGATGACGGGGAACTCCACGTACCGAGGACCGAAAATTTCGCGTCACTAGCGTCGTTGCACGATGAGCGATACCGAGCAGTTGGAGAGCACTGGTCGGCAACATCGCACCATCTGGTGGAAGGAAGCGCTCATCGTTACCGCCTTCTACGGCATTTACACGCTGGTGCGGAACCTGTTCGGCTCGGCGCTCGTCTCCGGGAGTCAGATTCCCGTCGAAGCATTCCTCAACGCGATGCGAGTCATTCGTTTCGAACGCGCACTGGGCCTGTACCACGAGGAAACCATCCAAGACTGGTTCCTCCCGCACATTGGAGTCATCGAGTTCTTCAACGTGTACTACGGAACGGCGCACTTCTTCATCACCCTCGGGGTCTTCGTCGCACTCTTCCTCCTGCGCCAAACCGCGTTCGCGCTATGGAGGAATTGCCTCGCGGCGATGACCGCCTTGGCCATCCTCGGATTCGCACTGTTCCCACTGATGCCGCCACGACTGCTCGATGCTCCATGCCCTCCGGTGGCGTACGGTGCGGCATGCATCAAGCACGAGTTGCGAACACTGAACGGGGCCGAGAATTTCGGATACAGCGACACCATAAAGGAGTTCGGTGGACCCTGGGCGTTCGACCGCGGTCCCGGTAGGACGCTGTCGAATCAATACGCAGCGATACCGTCCCTGCACATCGGCTGGGCGACGTGGTGCGTCTTTGCGATGTTCTCCCTTGCTCGACGCACGTGGATTCGACTTGCGTTGCTGCTCTACCCACTACTGACGTTGGCGGCCATCGTGATCACCGGAAATCATTTTTGGATCGATGGACTCGGCGGTATCGCAGTGTTCGCCATCGGCTACTGGATCGGTGCCCGAATTCACCGCTGGAACGAGCGTCGTGTCGTGCTGCGGCATGCGGCGGCGGCAGGGCATCGCGACACGCTTCAGGGCTAGCGTTCTAGGTTGCCATGGCGCTAGCCGATATTCGCCAGCCGAGCGATTTGCGCGGCCTCAACCACTCTCAACTCGAGGAACTCTCGGGCGAGATTCGCGACTTCATCGTGGCGGCAGTCGCCGAGACCGGTGGTCACTTGGGGTCGAACCTCGGCGCGGTGGAGCTCACCCTTGCCCTGCATCGCGTGTTCGAGTCGCCGCGCGATGCCATCCTCTGGGACACCGGACACCAGTCGTACGTCCACAAACTGGTCACGGGGCGTCGCGGCGGCTTCTCCCAGTTGCGACAAGCAGGTGGACTCTCGGGTTACCCGAGTCGCGAGGAAAGTGTTCACGACTTCATCGAAAACAGTCATGCATCCACGGTGTTGTCGTACGCACATGGCATGGCAGTCGCTCGTGACAACGGACAGAACTCGGATCGTCGCCACGTGGTGGCAGTCATCGGAGACGGTTCGCTCACCGGGGGGATGGCATACGAGGCGCTGAACAACCTCGGTCACTCAAAGAGCCGCGTCATCATCGTGCTGAACGACAACGGTCGGTCGTATGCACCAACGGTGTCGAACCTCACCCATCAGCCGCACCCGCTGGAGGAAACCAGCGACATGCCGCGACCTCGCGATCGTTTCACGCGGCGTTTGTCGCGCACGCTCACCAACGTGCGGTTGAACCCGGTGTACGTACAGCGCCAGCGGCGTTTGGAGAAGTGGCTACATGATCTTCCCGTTCTTGGACCACAAGCCGAGCGCGGCCTCGAGGCAATCAAGGCCGGCATTCGCGAGTATCTCCAACCAACCGCATTCTTTGAGGCGCTGGGAGTTCGCTACGTGGGCCCCGTCGACGGCCACAATTTTGCCGAGCTGGAGCATGCACTGAATGCAGCCGCCGCTCGTTCGGAAGAGGGTCCCATCGTGGTGCACGTCCTCACGCAAAAAGGGCGCGGATACTCCCCCGCCGAAGACGACGACGAGAAGCATCTGCACGATGCACCGGTGTTCGACCCGGTAAGTGGTCCGCCCAAGTCGGTGCCCACCGGATACACGCAGGCATTCGCAGATGCGCTCATCAAGGAAGCACAGAGCGACCAGCGCATCGTCGCCATCACTGCTGCCATGCCCGGCCCAACGGGTTTGATTGCATTCGAATCGCACTTCCCCGATCGGTTCTTTGACGTCGGTATCGCCGAGCAACATGCGGTGACGTTTGCGGCTGGCTTGGCGATGGGAGGCATGCGGCCGGTGGTTGCCCTCTACTCCACCTTCCTCAATCGCGCATGGGATCAACTCGTGTACGACGTAGCTCTGCACCGATTGCCCGTGGTGTTCTGTCTCGATCGCGCCGGAATCACCGGAGACGACGGCCCCAGCCACCACGGCATCTACGACATGGCCCTGCTCTCCAAGGTTCCGGGTATGCGGGTGCTTGCCCCGTCGAGTGCACAAGACCTGCAACAGATGCTGCACGATGCCATGGCGCTGGCCGACACCGGCCCAGTGGTGATTCGCTATCCGAAGGGCAACGCACGACAGGTGTCGGAGCACGACGTGGGTTCGGGATTGCACGCACGACGGATGGCCAGTGACCCATCGAAAAAGCTCTGCATTCTGGCGGTAGGCAAGATGGTGGGGGCAGCCGAGCAGGCAGTTGCAGCCCTCTCCCACAGTGGAGTCCATGTCACGTTGTGGGACGTTCGCTCGTGCGTCCCGGCCGACGTGGCCATGATTCACGATGCCGCCGCACACCGCCACATCATCACCATTGAAGACGGAATCCGCGACGGCGGAATCGGCTTCCTGCTGGCTGATGCGATCACTTCGGCTACGTCCGCGCAGTCGCCCGACATCAGGGTGCTCGGGCTCCCGACGCGCTTCATCCCCCATGCCAAGCCAGACGTGATTCTCGCCAAGTTGGGTCTCGATGCAGCAGGCATCGAGCGCTCCGTGCGCGACACCATCGCCCTGCCCTAGCGTCGGGCGGGTCATGACTCTCCTCACCGAGGACCTCGCGCTGGCCCTGCGCGCCGCGGACGTGGCCGACGGGCTCAGTCTGCCCGGGTTTCAACGACGCGAGTTCACGGTGGAGCGTAAAGCCGACAAGAGCGAGGTCACCGAGCTTGATCGCAACACCGAATCGGCAGTCAGTGAGGTGCTGCGAAACGAACGGCCCGACTATTCGCTGTACGGCGAGGAGCATGGCGTGGTCGGCCCGACCGATGCCGCATTTCAGTGGGTCATCGATCCGATCGATGGCACGAGCAACTTCGTGCGCGGAGTTCCGGTGTGGGCCACCCTCATCGCATTGGTACACAGCGATGACCCGGTGCTCGGCGTGGTGTCGGCTCCTGCTCTCGGCATGCGCTGGTGGGCCGCACGCGGGCTAGGTGCGCACCACATCATCGGTGGCATCCCCAGCACACAGAACAAGGCGGTTCAGCCGCTTCGTGTAAGCGATGTGAGCGAACTGCGTCGCGCAAGTGCGAGCATCACGGTGACCGAGTCGTGGCATGCGGCAAACAAGACCCAACAACTCGACTCACTGCAACGCAACGTTGGTCGCTTGCGCAACTACGGCGACTTCTGGCAACACATGCTGGTTGCGCAAGGTGCGGTCGACTTTGCCATCGATGCGATTGGGCTTGGGCCGTACGACATCGCCGCAATTGCCGCAATCATTTCCGAAGCTGGTGGCACGTGGACCAATCGCCACGGTGACGGCGAGTGGCGATCGGACTCGCTCATTACGAGCAACGGTCGCCTCCATGGCGCCGTACTTGGCGCGCTTGGAAGCGACCGTTAACTCAGATTCGTTGTCTGTTCCGCGTCAGCGGGACGTTATTCGCAGAATTCTGCGTTACATCATCCCCATGCCGCCGCCGGGCATTCCGCCGCCTGCCGGTGCCGCACCAGCCTTCTCAGGCTTGTCGGCAACGAGACACTCGGTGGTGATGACCAACGCTGCGATCGACGCCGCGTTCTGCAACGCTGCCCGAGTCACCTTGGCGGGGTCGATGATGCCGGCCTTCACGAGATCGGTCATCTCGCCCGTCGCGGCGTTCAATCCGGTGTTGCCTTTTGCGGCCTCCACCTGCTGAACGGCGACTGCGCCTTCCATACCTGCATTGTCAGCGATGTGACGTGCCGGTGCGGTGAGCGAGTCGTAGACGCTGCGGGCTCCGGTTGCCTCGTCACCCGTGAGTGACTCGACCACCTTCAGCACGCCTGGGCGTGCGCGCACCAGTGCGGTACCGCCACCGGCGACCACACCTTCTTCGATCGCTGCGCGGGTTGCCGACACGGCGTCCTCGATGCGATGCTTCTTTTCCTTGAGCTCCACTTCGGTTGCTGCGCCGACCTTAATGACGGCAACGCCACCAGCCAACTTGGCGAGACGCTCTTGCAACTTCTCGCGGTCCCAGTCGCTGTCGGTGTTGTCGATTTCGGTCTTGATCTGGTTGATGCGGCCATTGACTTCGGCCTTGTCACCGTGACCATCGACGATCGTGGTGTTGTCCTTGTCGATGATGACGCGCTTAGCACGACCCAGGAGGTCGAGGCCGGCGTTCTCCAACTTCAAGCCCACTTCTTCGCTGATGACCTGTCCCCCGGTGAGGATGGCCATGTCCTGCAGCATCGCCTTACGACGATCGCCGAAGCCAGGGGCCTTCACTGCGGTGGAGTTGAAGGTGCCACGAATCTTGTTGACCACCAACGTAGCGAGTGCTTCACCCTCGACATCTTCGGCGACGATGAGGAGCGGCTTGCCCGTCTTCATCACACCTTCGAGGAGCGGCAGCATCGACTGCACGGTGGAAATCTTGGCCGAGTGGAACAGGATGTACGGCTCTTCGAGCACGGCTTCCTGACGGTCCTGGTCGGTCACGAAGTACGGCGACAAGTAA
>JALRBT010000026.1 GCA_023262255.1 Ilumatobacteraceae bacterium | reverse complement strand
ATCGGTCAGGTTGAACAAGGTGTTGTAGGAACACACGATGAGGTCGAACGGACCCGCGGGCTGCTCACGCACCATGTCGCCCAGGTGCGTACGAACGTGCCGCGCGATGTCCTTGGCGTGGAGTATGGCCAGCATCTCGGGCGACTCGTCGATGCCCTCTACCCGTGCGTGACGTGGCACCATCCGGTCGGCAAGGGCGCGAGCCAGGGCAAGGGCGATTCGTCCCGTGCCGACGCCGAGCTCCAACACACTGCGCGGCGACTCCTCGCACAGCAGGTCGATGACGGCGTTCATGTCGTCACTGGCGCCGTACCACTCGTCATACACATCGGCGAATACCGCGCCATAGGTGACCGGGTTGCTCATGTTTCCAGTTCAGCAGGGATTCTGCCATGACACGAATGTGGAGATCACTGACTCCGTTGGATGCGTCGATCGTCCCGAACGTCCCCGAGAAGTAGCCTCGGCTCACGTGACCTCGAGCGTGAGACGCCTTGCATATCTCGACCACGCCGCAACCACCCCGATGCGTGAGTCGGCGATTGCGGCGATGGCGCCGTACCTCGCCGAACATTATGCGAATCCCTCCGGAAGTCACCGGTCCTCGCGGATGGCGCGAACCGCAATCGACGAGGCCCGCGATGACGTGGCCGACGTGCTTGGATGTGCGCCCGGTGAGGTGGTCTTCACCAGTGGTGGGACGGAGGGTGACAACGCAGCGGTGTTCGGTGCGGTCCGTCGGCATGGTGGCGTGGCCGTCTGTAGTGCAGTCGAGCACCACGCCGTGCTGCATTGCGTCGAGCATCTCCACGGAGAGGTGGTTGCCGCCGACCGATTCGGGCTCATCGACATTGCGGCCCTCAAGCAAACACTCGAACGTGTTGCACAACGCGGTGAGCGCGTTGCCGTGGTGTCGGTGATGGCCGTGAATAACGAAGTCGGGACGATCACACCGATGCGCGACGTTGCCCGCGTGGTGCGTGGATCCGCCGAACACGCCGTATTCCACAGCGACGCAGTTCAGGCGGCGTGTTGGTTGGATGTGCGAGACATCGTCGCGGTCACCGACGTGGTTTCGTTCTCCGCCCACAAATTCGGCGGACCCAAGGGAATGGGCGTGATGGTGGTGAAGAAGGGTGTGACGTTGGAGCCGCTCATCATGGGCGGCGGTCAGGAGCGTGATCGTCGAAGCGGAACCTCCAACGTGGCCGGCATCGTTGCAACGGCTGCAGCGCTGCGAGAGACGGTGACAACGCGCGAGGCGGAGGTCGTGCGTGTGGCCGAGCTGAAGCGTTTGCTCATCGAAGGCATTTGCTCGCAGCTCCCCGATGTCCTCGAAACGGTGCCAGGGTTGGGCACCACCGAAACTCGGCCTTCGGCCCGGAACATCGCCTCGACGGTGCCGGGCGTGGCACATCTGTGTTTCGCCGACGTCGAAAGCGAAGCACTGCTTTTCCTGCTGGATGAAGCCGGCGTCTGCGCTTCTGCGGCCTCAGCCTGTGCGAGCGGTGCAATGGAACCATCGCACGTGTTGCGAGCGATGGGCGTGCCATCACGGTTCGCAAAGGGTGCGCTGCGGCTGAGTCTGGGGCACACCACCACGAGAGACGACGTTGCACATGCGGTGACCGCCGCCGTCGCGAGTGTTCGGCGACTGCGTACCACGCAATAGCCTTTCTCGGGTGAAGGTAATCGCATGAAGGTGCTCGTTGCCATGTCGGGCGGCGTTGATTCGTCCGTCGCGGCCGCCGAATTGCGACGCGAAGGTCACGATGTCGTCGGTGTGACCATGCGCTTGTGGGGCGGTGAGAGCGATACCGGATGTTGTTCGGTGAGCGATGTGGACGACGCCAGGCGCGTGGCCCAGCAACTCCGCATCGACCACTTGGTCTTCAATTTCTCCGAGGACTTCTCCACGCACGTGGTCGATCCGTACGTCGATGCACATCGCGCCGGCACGACTCCGAATCCTTGTATCGAGTGCAATCGACACCTCAAGTTCGATCGGCTCTCGCAGCGTGCCCGACTACTGGGATTCGATGCCGTCGCAACAGGTCACCATGCGCGTATCGAGCGACAGCCGTCGGGGGTGTGGCGAGTGGCGCGCGGTGCCGACGCCGCAAAGGATCAGAGTTACGTCGTGCACATGCTGAATCAACGAGAACTGGCCTACACGTTGTTCCCGGTCGGGCACCTCACCAAAGTGCAGGTCCGTGAGCGCGCGCGTGAACTCGGCCTTCGTACGGCGAGCAAACCCGACAGCCAGGACGTCTGTTTCATCAGCAAGACCGGCGGACGTGAAACGTTCTTGGGCCATCGAATACCGTTTCGCTCCGCGCGAGTCGTGGACGAGTCCGGTAAGGAACTCGGAACCGTCGATGCCGTCGAGATGATCACCGTCGGCCAGCGACGTGGGTTGCGGTTGCCCGGTGGTGCGCCCAAGCAGTTCGTGTTGGATGTCGACACCGAGCGGCAAACCGTGGTGGTTGGGGAGGAGTCCCGGCTGTCGCGGAACGACCTGCACGTGGGGTGGGTGTCGTGGAGTCACGAACCGCTCCCCATCGGCAGCGAGGTGATGGTGCAAACCAGTGCACATGGCGCGACCCAGCCCGCTCTGCTCGAGGAAGTCGACACCAACTCGGTGGTCGTTCGTTGGCGCGAAGCCCAGCGCAGGGTTGCGCCGGGCCAGAGCGTGGTGTTCTACGACGTGACCGATCGACTGGTGCTAGCCGGCGGCATCGCCTCCTAGAGTCTGACTTGCCATGGACATGACGTCATTGGAGTAACGTCACTTAAATGGTTTCAAGTGTTCAAGCAACTCACTTCGCTCATCAGTTTGGTCTTACTGATCTATTTTCCGAACGTGGAGCAGCGGAGGAGAAGTCGGCCTTTGAGACCGTGGACCCGAACCACACAGAGCCCTACTTACCCGAGTGGCCGGACCTTACTCGACTCTTCGCGCTGATTCGTCTTCGCAAGGTGACATCCGTGTTGGAATTCGGGTGTGGTTTTTCGACTGCAGTAATGGCATACGCGCTGGGTCTCAACGAAGTGGAGTTTGGTTCAGAGGTGCGCAATCAACTTCGCCGCTCCGAGCCGTTTCATTTGCACGTTGTAGATGACATGAAGCCATACTTGGATTTGACAAAAGCACGTCTCGGAGGCGACTTTCAGCAGAGGGTGACTTTTCACCTCTCTGAAGTACGCATGACAAGGTTTAGTGATCGAATCTGCACCGAGTACGAGACGCTTCCGAACGTTTGCCCTGACTTCATCTATCTCGATGGACCTAGCCAAGGCAGTGTGGTGGGCGAAGTAAACGGAATCTCGACCAGGCATCCAGATCGGCTTCCGATGGCATGCGACGTGCTGAAGATAGAGCATTTTCTGCTGCCGGGGACTTTGTTGGTAGTCGACGGTCGCACGGCAAACTCACGTTTTCTGAAGTCGAACCTGCAACGGGAATGGCGCCACGAGCACGACGAAGAGGGTGATGTTCACTATTTTGAGATGATAGAAGAGCCACTCGGCAAGTGGAATAGACGCCAGATCGAGTTCTGCCTCGGTGCTGATTGGCGATCGAAGCCCCTGCGACCGGATCTCAGCAAAGTGCTGTCCTAGCCGGCGGCATCGCCTCCTAGGGGTTGATCGACGGCAGCGTTCGGGGCGTCGGCGAGCGCAGCCTCGGGTCGAGACGGAGCCACGAGGAGTGCCGTGACGTGCAGCCGGTCCAGCGTTCCCGCCAAGCGGGCACCGAATGGTGAGAGTGAGACGTCGTGCGGATGGCTCAGTGCCAACGTGAGCGAGGTTCCCCACGTGGTGCCCGTGGCGTCGAATGCCTCGGTCATCGGGTGGCGATGGTGCAACCCGCGAACATCGTGACTACGAACCATGAAGGTGTCGCGCAGCAGGAGCGGATCGTGTACGGCGATGCCGGCGGGTACGAACACCAGCCAGCGACGAGTGAGCACATGCGCCCGACGCAGCAAGAACGCGAGCAGTGCCGCGAACGGTATCGATGCACCGAGCGAGACGACGAGCCGTTCGCTGTAAACGACGAGTGCCGCAAGGATCGCCACCACGATCCACACCAGGGCGATGGGTGCAACCACGGCGATCGGGGGGCGCAGGAGATGACGGCGCTCGTGACCGTATGCAGCTGCTTGTGCGTGCGCGAATCCGTATCGACCGGCAAACGATGCGACGGATACGCTGAGCGCAAGAACCAGCCCCGTCACCGATCCCCACGAAGCACGGGCCCCGACGACCTCGACGGCCATGTGCAGCGTCGAGAGGGGAGCGAGTAGTCGAACGACCACGAGTGAGAGCGGGTGCAGGATGAGCACCGCCAGCGCAACGAGTGTCCAAACGGCCCAAACAAGCCAGAGCCCGACGGGGGATGCACCCGATGATGACACCGCCTCGGGGAGTGCCGCAATGAGGAGCCACGCCACACGAAGTGCAATCGTCACGCACGCATCCTATGAAACGTGCATCGTCGAGCGACAAGTAAAGTTCAGGCGTGGCAGTTGCGAAACGGGTCGTGGCGCGGGCCGCGGAGTTGCGGGAATTGATTGCCTACCACAACGACCGCTATTTCGGTGCAGACGACCCGGAGATTTCCGACGCCGACTTCGATGAATTGGTGCGCGAACTTCGCGCATTGGAGGCGGAGCATCCCGAGTTGATTCCCGAACGGTCGGTGCTCGACGCACCCGGCGCGCCACGTTCCACCACGTTCGCCCCGGTGATTCATCGTTTGCCGATGACGAGTCTCGACAACGCAATGGACGAGGACGAACTTCGTGCCTGGGGTGAGCGTGTCGCCAAGGGGCTCGACGACGAGGTCGTTCGCTACGTCTGTGAACTGAAGATCGACGGTCTGGCGCTGAGCCTGCGGTACGAGAACGGCACGTACGTGCAGGCCGCAACGCGTGGCGACGGAAAGGTGGGCGAGGACGTCACGGCGAACGTGCGAACGATCGGCGAAGTGCCGAATGTGCTCCGGGTTGCCGGGGTTCCGGCCGTACTCGAGGTTCGCGGTGAGGTGTACATGTCGAAGACGGCGTTCGAAAAGTTGCGAAACGAAAAATTGCGCGACAACGCCGATCGAGTTGCCGCCGGTCGAAAGCCGCAACCGGTCCCTGCGAATCCGCGCAATGCCGGCGCCGGAAGTTTGCGTCAGAAGGATCCTGCCGTCACCGCAACTCGTGAATTGTCCATGTGGGTCTATCAACTCGGAGAAGTTGAAGGAACCCCTGCTTTCACGTCGCACCATGACACCCTCGACTACCTCCGCTCCCTCGGCTTTCCCGTCAATCCCGAGGTTCGGGTGGTCGATTCGCTCGCCGAGGTCATCACGTTCTGCGCCCATTGGCAGGAGCATCGCAACGAGTTGCCGTACATCATCGATGGTGTCGTCGTGAAGGTCGACGATCTTGGGCAGCGCGAACGATTGGGGTACACGTCCAAGGCGCCACGGTGGGCAGTCGCGGTGAAGTTCCCACCAGAAGAGCGAACCACCCTGTTGCGAGACATCAGGGTGTCGATCGGTCGCACGGGTCGCGCCACACCATTCGCCGAACTGGAGCCGGTCGTGGTGGCGGGCAGCACGGTATCGATGGCCACGCTCCACAATCGTGAACAGGTGCAGGTCAAGGACGTTCGTCCCGGCGACACCGTAGTGGTTCGCAAGGCGGGAGACGTCATTCCCGAGGTGGTGGGTCCGGTGCTGTCCAAGCGACCGAAGAATTCCAAGCCGTGGAAGTTTCCGAGCACGTGTCCGTGCGAACTCAAATCAACGTTGGTGCAACGAGAGGGTGAGTCAGATACGCGGTGCGTGGAGCCGGAGTGTCCGCACCAGCGTGACCAGAAGATCATCCACTTCACGTCACGAGGTGGGATGGATATCGAGGGCTTCGGCGAAAAGACCGTGTACAAGTTGAGCGATGCCGACGTGTTGCAGGATGCCGGCGACGTCTACTCATTGACCCCGGAGGTACTGCTCGTGCAGGGTTTTGGCGAGGGTCAAACCGCCAATCTCCTGAAAGCCATCGATGGATCGAGAATGGCTCCTCTGCAGAAGCTGTTGGTGGCCCTTGGAATCAAGCATCTCGGGCCGTCCGCGGCGGAATCGCTGGCCCGACGATTCGGTTCGCTCGACGCCGTTTCGTCGGCGTCGATGCAGGACTTGGCTGCAATCGACGGCGTCGGGGATGTGATCGCCGAGTCCGTCGCCTCGTGGTTCTCCGACGAGCGCCACCGGACGCTCGTTGACAAGTTGCGTCGGGGTGGGGTCCGATTCGACAACGTCACCGTCGTGGACGTCCCGCAAACCCTCCTCGGGAAAACCGTCGTGGTGACGGGTACTTTGTCGGGTTTCGGTCGGGAGGCCGCGGAGCGGGCGATCAAGGATCGTGGGGGCAAGAGTTCCGGCAGCGTGAGTGGACGGACCTTCGCGCTCGTGGTCGGCGACGATCCGGGTGCATCCAAGGTGAAAAAGGCCGTCGAACTCGGGATTCCCCGGATTGGCGAGGAGGAGTTCGTACGGTTGCTGGAGACCGGCGAACTCGGATAGTTGGGGTAGTTGGAACACCGATCCGGCGCCAAACGCGGAATCCTCAGTCGGTGAGGAACCGCCACACGTAGGTGCGGTACTTGTCGCTGCCGTCAAGGATTCTCCAGTAGCGCACGATCGCCGTGTGTTCACCCTGCGTGAATGATTCGATGGGTGCACCGGGTTGTGGCTGAAAACTCAGTACGTTGTTGCCCGGATCGAACACGGCGGTTGCCGGTAGTTCAACCTGTGCACCCGGAGCCGGTTGACCACCGAGTGTCGAGAGTTCGTCGAGCCTGGTGACGGGAAGCTCTATGCCGTCGATACTGAGCGACCCCTCGTAGCCGTCGACGAAGTCGATGATGATTTGAGATTGTCTCAACACTCGGTCGCCATCGGCGGGGGACATCCGCTCGATTGCTTCGGGGGTGAGTCGGGCTTCGTCTCCGGTGATTCCACTGGCCAACCCGAACACGATGAGCACGAATCCGAGCGAGATGCCGAAACTCACCATTAGACGAGCGCGGTCCAGTCGGGGTGCCACGGGTCCATTCTCGCTGGTCGTACGTCGCAACCCGTGCGACGTTCCACGACGCCCGGGTGGCAAGCGGCACGGGTAGTTTGGGGCGGTCAATGGTCGATCGCAGTGAGCTCGTTGGAGCAGTCGTGGCCGGTCGGTATCGACTCGACGACCCTCTCCGCGGTGGTGCGGAGGCCACCAGCGTGTTTGCCTCCACCGACCAGCAGAGCAACCACTCGGTGATCGTGCGGCTGGTCACCGTCGACTCGCTGACCGTGCAGAACGACGGTCCGGAAGGTGATGCAACGTCGCTCACCCCGCAGATGGCGGTGGAGGCGTTCCAGCGACACTTGCTCTCGGTGGCTGGTGTCAACCATCCGGTGCTCGTGCCCCCATTGGATTGGGGCGAGGTGGTGCTCGGTGGGGAGCGTTTCGTGTTCATGGTGAACGAGCGAATCGCCGACGTCTCCCTTCGGGAATTGCTCGATCGAGGTCGTCGACTCACGCCGTCCCAGGCGTTGGTCATCGGACTGGATTTGTGTCGCGCCTTGCATCACTTGCACCAACTCGGAATCGCCCACGGGGACGTTCGTCCCGCCAACGTTTTCGTTTCACCGCAGGCTCGCGCACGGCTTGCCGGAATCGGCATCAAGCGCGGCATCAGTGGCACGGCGGCCATGAGCATCGAGCAGGCACGGTATGCCGCACCGGAGTTCAGCATCGATGCGACGCCAACCCCGGAGAGCGACGTGTACGCACTCGCATTGACGCTCCTGGAAACCATCACCGGGGACGTCCCGTTTGCCGCCGACTCGCTGGCGGTGACGCTCGCTCAACGAGCCGGAAGGCTGCTTCCCTTATCGGCTGACGTTGGTCCGATCGCTGTACCGATCGAGAAAGCCGGTCGACCCGAACCGTCCGATCGCTGTTCGGCACTGGATCTTGGGCGTTCACTCGCCCAACTGGCAGGCAGGCTTTCTGCTCCGGAACCGATCGAACCACTCGCCACTGAGTCCTTTCGGGACACCATCACGCGCCAACTGGAAGCCATCGTTCCTGAACCGACACCTCGCACCGTCGAATCCCAGCCGCGAGTCCAGGTCGTGCAGTCGGTCAATGTGGCGGTGGCGGCATCGCCGACCGAACAACGTCGTTATCGCTGGCTGTGGTCGCTGTTGGCGGCAGTGGCCGTGGTGGTGGGTGGTGTTTTGGTGTGGCAGACGCTCACGGTGCAGTCGTACGAGGTTCCCGCCCTTGTCGGGGTGGCCGAGGGAGAAGCGCGCAACTCGGTTTCGCAACTCGGTTGGAACATCGTGATCTCGGTTGAGCGATCCGACGACGTCGCGCTCGGCGAGGTGATTCGCACGGTGCCCGCGGCCGGCTCGACGTTGCGCGAAGGGGACGATCTCACCTTGGTGGTTTCCGAGGGGCCGACACTCGCGATCATTCCGGAGGTGACCGGACTCTCGCGGGAGGATGCGGTTGCGTCGCTCGAGTCCCAGGGACTGGTGGTCACCGAAATCGTTCGCGATGACGACGCCGTTGCACTCGGCACCGTGGTGTCATGGATCGTCACCGAGCAGCCGAACCTGGTGGCGGGAAGCGAAGTATTGAAGGGGACTCAGGTGGCCATCACGGTGTCGGGCGGACCGGTGCTGCGGTTCGTGCCGAACCTGATCGGACGATCCGAGTCCGACGCCCAAGCCCAACTCGTTGCGGTGCAATTGTCGGGGCAACGTAATGACGATGTGTTCTCGGCCGACATCGAGGTCGGCCTGGTGGCTTCGCAAACCCCCCAAACCAATGCGCAGTTGGCGCGTGACGGGGTGGTGGCGTACTCGCTCTCGAAGGGACCGGAGACGGTGACGTTGCCGTCCATCGTTGGGCTCACCCTCGCCGAGGCGCAGAAGAAACTCGTGGAAGCCGGTCTCTCCGTCGGAGTCGTGAGTGGTCGTTCGACGGGCAAGGTTCGTTCGGTAACACAGGACGGCAACGCCCTGAAGAGTGGCGACCTGGTTCGCAAGGGTTCCTCGGTCGACGTGGTGTTCCCATGACCGCCGGCGTCGACGAAGTCGGCATCGTACCGCTCCGCGAACGAATGCGCAGTGCGCTCGTGGAGCGGGTTGGCGTGTCCAGACGAAAGGCCACCATGGCGGTGCTGTTGAGCGGGGTGTTCACCGTGCACTTCGCCATCACGCTCCTCGTGGTGGTGCTCGACACGGTGGCCGATGACCTCGGTAGCACCGTGAGCGTGGTGAGCTGGTCGATAACGGCACCGATGCTCGTGTTCGCAGTGATCGGACCAGCCTTCGGAACGCTCGGTGATCTCGCGGGCCACAAACGAGTCTTCGTCGGTGGATTGCTCGGCGCAGGTGTGTTCGCCGGGCTTGCTGCGCTGGCGCCGAACGCGCCGATGCTCATCCTCCTTCGAACGTTGTCGGCAGCGTGCGGATCGGCAACGGGTCCGTCGGCGATGGCCTTCACCAACCGCATGTTCGCTCCCCACGAACGTGTGCGACCTCTCGGCATGTGGAGCTTCGTGACCGCTGGTGCTCCGGTGGTGGGAGTGGTTGCCGGAGTTCCGCTGGTGGAACTGATCGGCTGGCGGGTGATCTTCCTCGTTCAGGCACCGCTCTGTGTCGTTGGTGCCCTTACGTCGTGGTGGTTGCTGCGCGATACCGAGCGTCAACCGAATGCACGATTCGATGCAGTGGGTGCGGTGACACTCGGCGCAGGTGCGGCGCTTCTGCTGCTTGGAATCAACCGTGGTTCGGCGTGGGGATGGGACTCGCCGATCATCCTCTCCTGCCTCGTTGCCGGTCTCGTGCTACTGGTGGTGTTCGTGCAAGTGGAACAACGGGTTGCCGCCCCGATGGTTCCGCCCAGGTGGTTTCGAACCCGCAACATCGCCTTTCCGGTGCTCAGTCAGTCGATGGCGAATTTCGCGTACATGGGTGGATTCATGATCCTTCCGCAGATGCTGAAGGACGGCGTCGGTCTGCCGTTGGCCACCATCGGCTGGTTGATCATTGCTCGACCGCTCACCTTTGCCATCGCGGCACCACTCGGCGCACGTGTCACCATGCGCACCGGCGAGCGATTCGCGGGGATGTTCGGTTCGATGACGGTGTTCACGTCAATGATCGTGCTCTCCACGGTGAGGGAAGCCACCCCGCTGTGGCTGATTGCATTCGGACTTGGTCTGTCGGGTCTCGGCCTCGGCGTTGCGTCCCCGGCGCTCTCGGCGCTCTTGGCGAACGCCGTTCACGACCATGAACTCGGAATTGCAAGTGCCATGCAACAACTCGTTTCGCAAATGGGCGCCCTGCTCGGCGCCACGGTGATGATCACGGTGCAGGATGCGACGCGAGCCAACGGAGTGTTGTCGAGCTATGCCAACGCGCTGGTGATCGGCGCCGGTCTCTGCGTGGTGGCGGGCCTGCTGGCCGGTGAGGTGCGATCCACCGACCGCACGGGCACTACCGGGTAATCGCCCGAATCTCCTCGGCAACCACCAAGCCCAATTCGGTTTGTGGCATGGCCGACTGCATCGCCATCAGCTTCAGCATGTCGCCCTCCACCTTCACCTTGCCGGTGAAGAACGCCTCCATGGCCCGCTGGGGGTCCTGTTCCACGAAGATGGTTCGGGCAGTGTCGTAGTCGGTGGTGAGCGTTGCATCCACGTCGTTCAGGTGTCCCAGGTCCATCACCACCTCACCCGAGGACGTATCCATGTGGCTGTGCACGACGCCATCGCCGAACGGAACGTCGGTGACCACCTGATTGAAGCGCACCACCACGGATACCTTCGGCGCCTGGTCGCGGTACTTCTCGCGAATGGCGCGCGCAGCCTCCATCCACTCGGGGGAGAGGAACGGGTAGGGCACGATGCTTCCTTCGCTGACGAAAAATAAAGGTCGGGTCTTTCGATACGGTGTTGCGCCAAACAGCACGCTGTAGCGCGCATCACATCGCACCGACACGATAACGCCATCGAGGTGATGGGCTACGCGACCAAGTTGGCATGGGCACTCCGGGCACGCCACGATGGAGGGATGGCGCGCGTCGTGGTGACCGAAGAAATCGCCGAGACCGGCCTTGATCGGTTGCGAGCTGCAGGACACGAGGTGGACGTTCGACTCGGACTGAACGGCACGGCCCTCATCGAAGCGCTCCGCGGCGCCCAGGCGCTCATCGTTCGTAGCGCCACCATCGTGAACGCGGAAGTACTCGCCGCAACGAGCGGACTCGTGGTGGTTGGGCGCGCAGGCGTCGGATTGGACAACGTCGACGTGGCTGCAGCGACCACGGCCGGCGTGATGGTGACGAATGCGCCGGAGTCGAACATCGTGTCCGCGGCAGAGCACACCATTGCACTGCTCATGTCGATGGCAAGGAACATCCCACAGGCTCATGCCGCCCTCGTGGATGGACGCTGGGAGCGCTCGAAGTGGGAGGGAGTTGAACTTTCGGGCAAGACCCTCGGAATCGTCGGGTTGGGTCGCATCGGAAAGCTGGTCGCGCATCGAGCATTGGGCTTGGGAATGAAGATCGTCGCTTTCGATCCGTACATCTCCGCCGAGCGTGGCCGACAGCTGAACGTCGACATGTTGCCGCTCGATCAGCTCGTTGCCTCCAGCGACTTCCTCACGGTGCATCTGCCCAAGAACAAAGAGACGGTGGGTCTCATCAACCGTGACGTGTTGCTGAAGGCCAAGCCGGAGCTGCGGGTCATCAACGTGGCGCGAGGCGGCATCATCGTGGAGCAGGACCTCTTCGAGGCGTTGCGCGATGGTCTCGTCGCCGGTGCAGCCCTCGACGTGTTCGAGCACGAACCGATGGTCGATTCACCACTCTTCTCCCTTCCGAACGTGGTGGTCACTCCCCATCTCGGTGCGAGTACGCGTGAGGCGCAGGACAAAGCGGGTGAGGTCATCGCCGACATGGTGCAATTGGCGCTGGCGGGGGACTTCGTGCCGTTCGCCGTGAACGTGGATGCAGCCGAAGCGAACGAAACTCTGAAGCCATTCATTCCGCTGGCGGAACGCCTCGGCGCACTGTTCGCCGACATCGTCGGTGATACGTCCCTGGAAGTGGAGATTGAGGCAAGTGGTGAGATCGGTGCGTACGACACTCGCATCATCACCCTGGCGGCGCTGAAGGGCTTCCTCGGACGAATCTCCGGAGACGCGGTCACGTACGTGAATGCCCCGAACATCGCCACTACACATGGCATCGCCGTGCGCGAACGGCGTCGTGACGACGTGGAACACCAGGACTACATGAACCTGATCACCCTGCGGTCGGGGAGCCGCAACATCTCGGGCACGCTCGCCGGGCGTCGTCGCGAGGCCCGTATCGTGCTGATCGACGATCACCTGAGCGACGTCCCACCGGCTCGATACATGTTGATCGTTCGCAACGACGACCGTCCCGGGGTGATTGGTCGCGTCGGCACCGTGCTCGGCGAAGCGGGGGTCAACATCGACAATATGGACGTGGGAAAGATGCCCGAGGCGGGAAGTGCGATGATGGTGATTGCCACCGCCACACCGACTCCGGAGTCGGTGGTGGATCAGCTGCGTCGTGTGCCCGGAATCGTGGAAGTGATCACGATCGGTGGCTAGCGCCGCGCGGCGTTGAGCGAGTCCCTCAACTCCAGGGTTGCGCGCCGAGCAGCCACGGCGTAATCCGCGTCGGGCGATGCGTACAGAATCGCCCGCGAGCTGTTGACGATGAGACCGGTTCCGTTCGCGGTTGCACCATGCACAACGACCGTTGCTGGGTCGCCACCCTGCGCGCCGACGCCGGGAACGAGGATCGGAAGGTCGCCCACGATGTCGCGGACCCGCTTGAGTTCCGATGGTTGGGTCGCGCCAACGACGAGTCCCACGTCCGCGCGCGTCGACCACTCGGTGGCGGCGCGTCGGGCGATCCGTTCGTACAACGGCTCGGCGCCGACGTCTTGTACCTCGTGCGAACCGGGATTCGAGGTTCTGCACAACACGATGACTCCGCGGTCCCTGCGGGCAAAGAACGGTTCCAGTGAGTCGGTTCCCAGCCACGGATTCACCGTGACGGCGTCAGCGCCGTAGCGATCGAATGCTTCTCGCGCGTACATTTCTGCCGTGTCACCGATGTCGCCACGCTTTGCATCGAGAATGAGCACCACACCGGGGTGTTCCCGGCGCACGTGCTCACAGATTCGCTCCAGAGCGCTTTCGGCTCGATTGGCCGCGAAGTAGGCAATCTGCGGCTTGAACGCACATACGGCATCGCCGGTGGCATCGATGATGTCGCGACAAAACCTCTCGATCGCCTGCTCGCCCGTACCGACCGACTCGGGAAATCGGCGGGGATCAGGGTCCAGACCCACGCAGACGAGGGAGTCGGCGTGTTTCCACGCGGCATGGAGACGTGGTGAGAATCCCACTCGTCAGTCTTCGAGGATGATCGCGCCGGTGGGACACAGGTCGGCGGCTTGTTGTACCACGTCGTACAGTTCCGGGGCCGGTTGCTCACTCCTGATGTGGAGATACCCGTCATTTCGAATCTCGAATACCTCCGGTGCCACCTGCGTGCAGGCTCCGGTTGATGCGCAGACATCAAAATTGACTGTGACTTTCACGACAACCTCCGTGTCCGACGATAGTTCAGTGCACACCGTCTCCTAGCCTGAGCGACACCTCCGCACAGAAACGTACGGACATCCCCCAATGTTGCACTCCTTCGGACTCGTCGCCCATGCCCGCCGTCGCGTCGTCGTTGCCGTTTGGGTTGCGGTGTTGCTGGCGCTGGGGGCAGGTGTCGGCTCCATCGGCAGCAGTTTCTCCACGCAATTCACGCTCCCAGACGTGGAGAGCGCGGAGGGCTTCGAGTTGTTGTCGGAACGCTTCGGTGGTGAAGAAAGCGGGCGGAGTGCCACCATTGTCGTTCAAGCAAACGGGGGATTCACCGCTGCACAGCGTGACGTTCTGAACGCCTACTTCGCACGGCTGGATGCCCGCGGTGACATGGGCGTGGTGAGCCCGTTCACTCCCGCCGGGACCCGTCAGGTTGCCCCGCGCGGTGACATCGCCTTTGCCACCGTGTCCCTGGCTTCGGAGTTGAATTCCGCCGAACAATTCGCCGAGCTGTTCGAGGAGATCAAGGCGATCGAACCGACGGTGGTCGGAGTCGACATCGAATACGGCGGGGAGGTGTTCGCCGAATTCGAGGCGCCGACGTCGGAAGTGCTCGGGTTGGCTTTTGCCATCGTCATCCTGATTTTTGCGTTCGGATCGGTGTTGGCCATGGGACTTCCCATCGGTACGGCGTTTGGAGGAATTGCCGCGGGCGTGATGGTCGCCACGTTGGTCTCCAATCTCGTCACCATGCCGGACTTTGCAACCACGCTCGGTGTGATGATCGGCCTCGGAGTGGGGATCGACTATGCACTATTCATCGTCACTCGGTATCGCGAAGCCCGCCATCGTGGAAAGGATTGCGCGACTGCGACCGCAGAAGCCATCGATACGGCCGGACGAGCGGTGCTGTTCGCCGGAACCACGGTGGTGATCTCGCTGCTCGGCATGTTGATCATGGGCGTGAGTTTCATGAACGGGTTGGCGATCGGCGCGTCGATCACGGTTGCATTCACGATGCTTGCGTCCATCACGCTGTTGCCGGCGTTGCTGGGCTTCGTGGGTGAACGCGTCGAGGTGACCCGTTGGCGTGGTGTCGTGGCCGCCGGATTGGTTGCGCTGTCGCTCGTTGGAGTGGGAGTCAAACAGAACGCGTTGTTGTTCACCGCTCCGATCGGTGGCTTGGTGTTGTTGGCGGGCAGCTTCGTGCCGTTCCTGCGTCGCACCCTGCCGGTTCGACGAGTGAAGCCGATGCCCGACACCCTTCCGTACAAGTGGAGCCGCTGGGTCCAGCGTCGCCCGTGGTTGTCGTTGGTGATCGGCGTTGCTGTGCTCGGAGCGCTCACCCTGCCGGTCTTCGGATTGCGCCTTGGTTTCGCCGACGAAGGCAACTATCCGACCGATACCACGACTCGCCGTGCCTACGACCTGCTTGCCGAGGGGTTCGGTCCCGGCTTCAACGGACCGTTGACATTGGTGGCGGCCGTCGATTCACCCGAGCAGTTGGTGGCGGCGCGTTCCCTCGGGGACGTCCTTGCCGTCACGCCCGGCGTGGTGAGTGCGAGCCCGGCGGTACCGAACGACGCAGCTACGCCGACGGCGGTGTTGTGGACCCTGTATCCCTCCGGTGCGCCGCAGTCGCAGGAGGCCGCCAACCTCGTGGAACGATTGCGCGCCGACGTGATTCCGACGGTCGTTGGGGCGTCGGGATTGGACGTGAAGGTCACCGGAAGTGTGGCAGTGAACGTGGATTTCAGTCGCTATCTGGCGGATCGCCTCCCGGTGTTCTTTGCCGTGGTGCTTCTGTTGTCGTTCGTGCTTCTGATGGCGGTGTTTCGTTCGTTGTTGGTACCGCTGAAGGCGGTGCTCATGAACCTTCTCTCCATCGGCTCGGCATACGGAGCGGTCGTCGCGGTGTTCCAGTGGGGTTGGGGCGCATCGCTCATCGGTCTGGGCGGAAGTGCCCCGATTGACCCATGGTTGCCGGTCATGATGTTTGCCATCGTGTTCGGACTCTCGATGGACTACGAGGTCTTCTTGTTGTCGCGAGTGAAGGAGGAGTACGACCGAACCGGCGACAACGAACTCGCCGTCGCCGATGGCCTCGCAAAGACCGCGCGCGTCATCACTGCAGCGGCGGCAATCATGGTGTTCGTCTTCGGCAGTTTCGTGCTGGATCCGACCCGCAGCATCAAGATGTTCGGATTCGGTTTGGCCGTCGCGGTGCTCCTGGATGCCACCATCGTGCGAATGCTGTTGGTGCCCGCCACCATGGAACTGCTCGGGGATCGCAACTGGTGGTTGCCACGGTGGCTCGACCGTGTGCTTCCCAAGATCGATGTCGAAGGCGCTGCGCGGCACCACGACATCACCGCGGTGAACGACCCCGACTTCGAACTCGAGGTTGAAGGGGTGGTCAGCGGCGCTGCTGACGCTCAAACGCGCTGAGCACCGCACGCAACGACGCCGTAATCGTGCTCGGGTGCACTCCCACACCCCAACACACGTCGCCGGACTCGTTGGAACTCTCGATGTAGGCCACCGCCGTTGCTTCCGAGCCTTGACTGAGCGCGTGCTCGACGTAGTCCTTGACGTCGAGCCTCACGCCGAATTCTGTGCGAAGCGCATGGACGAATGCGTCGATGGGACCGTTGCCGTCACCTTGCAGCGTCACTCGCTTGCCGTGGGCCTCCACTTGGGCGGTGATGCTGGTGACGCCGTCACTGGAGCTGCGTAGTTCGTGGCTGGTGAGCGAGTACGTCGGCGAGCTTGACAGGTACTCGGACTCGAATGCCTGCCACATCACGTCCGGTGCAATCTCCGTGCCAGAGTCTTCCGTGATGTGTTGGATGGTTCGTGAGAATTCGATCTGCAGACGTCGCGGGAGTTCGAATCCGTGTTCGGTCTTCATCACGTAGGCGACACCGCCTTTGCCGGACTGGCTGTTGACCCGGATGACGGCCTCGTAGGTGCGACCAACGTGTTTGGGGTCGAGTGGAAGGTACGGAACCTCCCACGTCGTGTACTCCTTCGGGAGTGCGTCGAGCCCCTTCTTGATGGCATCTTGATGGCTGCCCGAAAACGCGGTGTACACGAGATCCCCCGCGTACGGCTGGCGTTCGGGAACGGGGAGGCGGTTGCAGTACTCGGCGTCGCGACGAAGAGCGTCGATGTCGCTCATGTCCAATGTGGGGTCGACGCCGTTGACGAAGAGGTTCATCGCCAACGTGACGACGTCGACGTTGCCCGTACGTTCGCCGTTGCCGAACAGCGTGCCCTCCACGCGGTCGGCACCCGCCATGACTCCGAACTCTGCCGCGGCCACCGCACAGCCGCGGTCGTTGTGCGGATGCAGCGACAGGACGATTGCCTCGCGATTCTTGATGGTTCGGCCGAACCACTCGATCACGTCGCCGTACACGTTGGGCGAGTAGCACTCCACGGTGGCTGGCAGGTTCAAGATGATTGGATGCTCCGGGGTCGGCTCGATGACGTCCATCACCGCTTCGCAGATCTGAACGGCGAATTCCGGCTCGGCGAGCGTGAAGCTCTCCGGTGAATACTCGTAGCGCACCACGGTGCCCGGCACGCTCGACTCGAGTGATCGGCACAGTCGTGCGGCGTCGACGGCAATCTTGGTGACCCCGGCCTGATCGAGCCCGAACACCACGCGGCGTTGGAGCGGATTGACCGAGTTGTAGAAGTGCACGATCGCCCGCTTGGCGCCACGAATGCTCTCGAAGGTGCGATGAATCAACTCGGCACGTGATTGCACCAGCACTTGAATGGTGACGTCTTCGGGGATGAGATCGTTGTCGATGATGTGTCGCACGAAGTCGAAGTCGGGCTGACTTGCCGAGGGGAAGCCAACCTCGATCTCCTTGAAGCCCATCTTGACCAACGTTTTGAACATGCGCAGTTTGCGTTCGGGGTCCATCGGATCGATGAGCGCCTGATTGCCGTCGCGCAGATCCACCGAACACCACAGCGGCGCCTTGGTGATCACCTGGTTGGGCCAGGTGCGGTCGGCAAGGACGAGGGGTACGTAGGCGGAGTACTTCTCGAACGGCATCTTCCTGGTGGTCGTTGGTGGTGGAGTCATGGTCGTTTCTCTCGTTTCGTGTGGGGCTGTTGGAAAAGAAAAACTCCCGGCCAAGTGGCTCGGGAGTTGGTGCGCGACGTCGGCGATATGCGGCCGACGCCGCTACGTAAGAAGGAGGGCGGTACGTTCGATGGTGGCGCCGTTCATCGCAACGCCAGCGTATCGTCGCGTGTTTAGACGGCGCGCGGGGTGGGCACGAGGAAGTTCGCGAACTGCCAGGGGTCCGCGGGATCCAGTCGAGTGGGCCCGTTACCGAAGCCCGGGAACAGGTCGTTGCGGTTCTGCAGTGGATCCCAGTCGACGGCTGCCGATTGGAACGAGCCGAGGTACGGGTACGCCACCTTCAACACCTGGTCGTGGGGGAGGTCGTCGGGTACTCGCACGCCGCCGTTGGGGTTGTCGAACATCCAGCACGTTGCGGCAACGACGGAAGCCGCCACTTGCAGCGTGGTGGCACTCTGATTTGGCAGGATGGCACGGGCTTCGTCGATGCTGAGGAGCGAGCCGGTCCACCACGACTTGTAGTCGTGCCCCATGAGGAGCACGCCGAGTTCGTCACGACCGGATTCGATCTCGTTGTTGAGAATTCGTTGATCCTTCTGCATTCTCCAATTGCGCATGCGCAGTTCCTGCACGCTCATGATGGCCGCGTCGGTCGGGCAGTAGGAGTAGTGCACGGTCGGCCGGTACTTGGCGGTGCCGTCGTCGTTCCACACCGTGAGGTGGTCGCTCATGGTGTAGGCCTCGCCGTGGCGG
>JALRBT010000025.1 GCA_023262255.1 Ilumatobacteraceae bacterium | reverse complement strand
GAGCGACTGGCCGATCCACGACATCAGCGAGGAGTACCTCTACTCGGTACACATGTTCCAGCACATGGCATTGTCCTACTTCCTGCCGCTATTGGCGGTTCTCGCAACACCGCTGTGGCTGTTTCGAGCGGTGCTCGGATCACCGCGAGCAGGTCGGGCGATTCGATGGTTGGCACAGCCCGTGGTCGCAGGCTTTATCTTCAACATCGTCATCATCATCACCCACATCCCGGGGGTGGTCAACCAGAGCGTGACGAATCCCGTATTGCACTACTCGGTACACGTTGCAGTAGTGATCTCGTCGTTGTTGATGTGGATCCCGATCGCCGCGCCGGATCCGTCGATGCGAATTGGTTATGGCGGTCGCATGGTGTACCTGTTCCTCATGTCCGTGATTCCAACCGTGCCTGCCGCTTGGTTGACCTTTGCCGAAGGTGCGGTGTACAAGCACTACGACATCGCGGTGCGAGTGTGGGGACTCTCGGTTACCACCGATCAACAGATTGCAGGGGCAATCATGAAGACGGGTGGTTCCATCTTCTTATGGAGCATCATCGTGTTCCTGTGGTTCAAGCGCTTCATGGGGGGATATGGTCGGCAGCAGAGTTACCGACGAACACCTGACACGACGCTCACCTACGACGAGGTGACGAAGGCATTCGACCGGGTTCCCGCGGCACCAGAGCCCCACCGCGACTAGGCAAAATCTCAGCCATCGAAGCGGAACAATCGTGATGCAACGATTGGTGCAACGATGGCCCACCCGAGCAGGTCGAGCCACACCCCGCTTCCCGAGGCATAACTGAACCAGGCGTCGCTGGTTGCTCCACCAAGCGACGTGTGCATTGCCTCGGCTAGTGCACCAGAGGGAAGAATCCGCGCGATGAGGGCCATGGCGTCGGGGAGTTCGTCGATCGGCACGATGATGCCACCAACGGCGAGCAACGCCAGATACAGGCCATTCTGCGACGCCAAGTTTGCCTCCGCCCGTAAACGTCCAGCGAGTGTCAAACCAATGCCTGCAAAGGCGGAGGTGCCGAGCACGATTGCCGCGATCAGTTTCCACCACGTCACCACGCTGGGCGACCATCCCATGATCGAGGCAATGACGAGCAGCACGGCAATTTGTGCTGTTTCGACCATTGCAACCGACATTGCCTTGGCCCAGATGAGTCGCTCGCGACCGAGCGGCGTGGCACCAAGACGTTTCAGCACATGGTACGAGCGCTCGAACCCTGTGGCTATTCCGGTGCTCACCATTGCCGTGGACATGATGGACAACGTCAGGACCGATGACACCAGTCGCGAGAGTGACACGCTGTCGGGCAACACTTGCACGTTTCCGAAGAACACGAGGATGCCCACGGGAATCACCAAGATGAGCAGTAGTTGCTCGTAGTTGCGCAACAACGTGGAGAGCTCCATCCGTGTTTGTTCGATCACCAACTTCATCGGGTGACCTCTCGAACGACGTCTTCGAGTCGTCGTTGACCGGAACGAAGGTTCTCAACGGTGTCGTCCAACACCACCTCGCCCCGATGGAGCACCACCGCATGTTGTGCAACCCGCTCCGCTTCATCGAGATCATGCGTTGCGAGAACCACGCAACAACCCTTGGCGGTCAACTCAGCGATGATGTCACGAATCATGTCGCGCCCATCCAGATCGACTCCCGCGGTTGGTTCATCGAGGAACGCGATATCGGGGTCGGCCGCAAGAGCGAGGGCCAAGGAGAATCGTTGCCGCTCGCCACCCGAGAGACGACGCCATGTGGAGGATGCTCGATGTTGCAACCCCACCTGCTCGAGGAGTCGGCGTGGTTCGACTCCACGGTCGTACAGACGGCAGTAGTGACGAACGAGGGAGAACACCCGTGCACTCGGTGCGATACCGCCATCCTGCAACATGACGCCGATGCGGGTACGTGAGGCGTTGTCGACTTCTGCGATGTCCTTACCCAATACCCGAAGCGAGCCACTGGTTGCCTTTCGTAAGCCTTCGCAGGCCTCCAGCGTGGAGGTTTTTCCCGCGCCATTGCGCCCCAATATGGCGGTGACCTCACCGTGGCGTGCTTCGAACGACACGGACCGTACCGCAGTGATGTCACCGTAGCGAATGACGAGGTCACGAACGGCAAGCGCAGTGTTGTTGACCGGCATAATCACTACGAACACAGTAGACATCAAACTCGGTGTACGAGGTACAGCACTAGCCTTGGCGAGCGTGATAGATGTCCGGTTGTTGCGAACACAACCCGACCTCGTGCGTACTGCCCTGCAACGGCGCGCCAAACCCGAGGTGCTCGAGCAACTGGATCATGCCGTACGCCTTGATGTACGCCTTCGTGACATCGTGACAGAACGAGATGCGGCTCGTGCACGCATCAACGATTTGTCAAAGGAGGTCGGCGCATTGCGCCGCGAGAAGAAGGATGCCGAAACACTGATGTCGGAGAGTCGCGCCCTTGGTGACCGCGAGAAGGCGCTCGACGAGGAGTACGCGCAGGTGGAGGCGGTATTGCGGGACGTACTGCTGCGTATTCCGAACATGCCACACCCCGAGGTAACGGACGGCACCAACAGCGACGACAACGTGGTAGCCCGTGGACCGTTGCAGATGCCACAAACATTTGCCGACCATCAGCGGGTACCGCACTGGGAAACGGGTCATGCCCTCGGCATCCTCGACTCCGAGCGTGCGGTGAAAATTTCCGGTGCCATGTTCACGATGCAACGTGGTCTCGGTGCCACCCTCGCACGCGCCTTGTGCCAATACGCGTTGGATCGCAACGCCGATACCTTCGAGGAGATTCGTCCTCCGTCGCTGGTTTCCAGCGCCACGTTGACGGCAACCGGCCAGCTACCGAAGTTCGCGGATGACGCCTACAACATCGGTCGTGACGACCTCTGGTGCATCCCCACCGCCGAAGCGCCGCTCACCTCACTTCATGCCGGGGAGATCCTGGACGAGTCAAACCTACCCGTTCGCTTGATGGCGTTTTCCCCGTGCTTTCGTCGGGAGGCGGGATCGGCGGGGCGGGACACCCGTGGAATGTTGCGCAGTCACGAGTTCGACAAGGTGGAAATTCTGGCGCTGACAACGCCGGAGAATGCGCCAGCGATGCTGGAGGAGTTCATCGAACGGGTGACGTCCACCATTGCGTCGTTGGGGATGCCGTATCGCCTGCTGGAGATTTGCACCGGAGATCTCGGCCAGAGCCATCACCGCAGTATCGACGTCGAGGTGTATGCGCCGGGCTGTGATCAGTGGTTGGAGGTGAGTTCCATCAGCTGGTTCAGCGACTACCAGGCTCGACGGGGTGACATTCGCTTTCGTCGCGACGGCAAGAAGGGCACCGAGTTCGTGCACACGTTGAACGCCTCCGCCCTCGCAGTACCGCGGGTCTGGGCGGCAATCCTGGAGAATTTCCGGAATGTCGATGGTTCGGTCACCGTACCGAAGGTGTTGCACCCATACATGCGCGGCGCAACCCTGATTCCTGCTCCGACAGCCACCGCGCGATGACGCTGCGCGATCGCAGGGTGCAATACGAAACGGCTGGACTCGACCGTTCGGAGTTGTCACCCGATCCTGTTCGTCAGTTCACGACGTGGTACGAACAGGCTGCGGCAGCCGGAGTTGCCGAGCCGAATGCCTTCTCCTTGTCGACGATCGATTTTCGCGGTACACCCAATGGTCGGGTGGTGTTGGCGCGCGGGGTGGATGATCGTGGGGTTGCGTTCTACACCAACTACTCGAGTACCAAGAGCCGCGAGATTGCGGCGTCGATGATGGCCTCCGGTACGTTCGCGTGGTTAGACCTGCATCGCCAAGTGCGGTTTCGGGGTGATGTCGTGCAGATGAGCGGAGCGGAGAGCGACGTATACTTCGCGTCACGACCCCGTGAGTCGCAGCTCGGTGCATGGGCGTCGCCACAGTCGGAGATCATCGCCGATCGTTCCGTGCTCGAACAACGGTTGTCGGACGCTCGCCATCGTTTCGGTGACGGTCCAGTCCATCGTCCGCCGGGATGGGGTGGCTGGCTGATCGTGCCGTCGGAATGGGAGTTCTGGCAGGGCCGTCCGAGTCGATTGCACGACCGGTTTCGTTATACGCGTTCAGAAACTGGTTGGGTGATCAAGCGGCTTGCGCCCTGACGTTGTGGGGCGCCAGGTGCGCGCCGACTCCGCAAGTGCAGCAATGAGTGCACTTGTATGGGGCGTGGGGTGGGGACCTTCCCAGTCCCACCACAAAGGACTGGTACCGCGTACGCGGGGTGGGAGTTCGAGTTGCACGCCACCCATCGGCGGCACGTTCACCGGATTGTGCGGGTGGAGTCCCCGTAGTTCCTTGGGAATCTTGTCGAGGTCATCCTCCACACCGTACGCCGGCAGGGCTCGTCGAAGGTGGACGGACGTGTGTGCGGCGAGTTGTCGATTGGTTCCACCCAACAACATCGTGGTAAAAAGCCCGCGGCGTCCGAATCCGTGCACGGTGATGACGACATCAACGTGTGCGAGGAAGGATGCCAGAGCGTCCGATTGTTCCGCAGTGAAGCGATGAGAGGGCACGTGTTGGCGCAACCCTGCCGGCTGGTGCACTCCGTAGTACGAAGAATTCGAGTCGAGTGCGGCTTGACGCGCAATGAGGTCGGTTCGTTCTTCGAGTGAGCCGCCATGAAACGCCATGAAGCCAAAACTGCCGCGCAACTTCACGACCTCTTCGACTCCAGGCTGGGCCAACAGATATGCCAGATTCATGGTCATTGATTCGTGCTACGGCGACGAGTGATGAGAGCCGCCGCCACGATGACGAGTCCACTTGTAACGGTGATTGGCACTGCACCGATATCGGACAGGTTGTTGACGATCGTGGTTTGCCAGTTACCGAAGGTTTGTAGGACGCCACCTTGGTCGGTGCGTTCGGTGATGGCGACGTACCAATACCAGGTGAGATACACACCGGTGATCAGGATCAATCCACTCGACACGTGTGACACCACCGACATGACCCCCCTGCCCGCTCGAACGAGTGCCGTTTTGGCGAAAGCCAACGACGTGGTGAGTGCCATCACGAACACGGCCATCCCTGCCCCGTACATCACCACGCTGAACATCCCGGAAAGCACTCCATTGCGGGAGAAACTGCCGAGAATCGCCGTGGTGAGCAGTCCGATGGTGCACCCGATGGAGGCAACGGCATACACCATGCCGAACATGAACATACCGCCGATGCGGCTACGTCGGGTATCACCGTTGAACACCGGAATCCACAATCGAGGTCGCCAGCCCGACAACATCCGAACACCCACAACGATGAGAACGAGACCCACCACCAGTGCGGCGTACTTGGCGTTGAGTTCGATCCAGTTGGTAAAGAGTCGTGAAATGGCCCCCACGAGGAGGAACACCACGAGGAAGCCTGCCGATACCGACGAGCCGACCGATAGCGAACGTCGTACGCGGGTTGTCGCATCGGCATCATCGGCGACACTCAGATACGAAACGAGATAAGCGGGAAGCAGTACGAATCCGCACGGGTTCACTGCGGCCAGGACGCCGAGGAGGAGTGAGTAGGTGAAACTCCCCTCGATGAAGGCAATCACGTGGGGAACACCTCGACGATCGCCAGGCTCAATGTTTCGGCAGTGACCTCGCCGGTGAGTTGGCGTCGAACGACACCACCGGCATCGATGAGTAGGGTCACCGGTGCAGTTGCGACGTTCATCGCGCTGGTGAGAGTTCCGTCAGGATCGAAGAAATTGTCGAACGTCGCGTTGTAGCGCACCAGGAACGAACGGGCGGATTCGGTGGTATCGCTGATGTTCACGCCAATGAATCGAATGTGATCGAATTTCGCATCCGCCGCCACCAGTACGGGGAATTCACGACGACACGGCTCGCAGGTGGAGAACCAGAAGTTGACGACGAGCGGCGTCCCGAGCCACGTGTTGGTTGCAACGCGATTGGCATCGTCATCCAACAATTCCACCGATGCAAGAATGCGGCCCTCCGACACCTTGTTGAGGGCGATGCTTCCAGCGGTGGTGTCGAGTCGGTACTCGTCTTCGGGGCCTTCCGAGAGAATCCAGCCGCCGCCGAGCGCAATGACCAGTGCAAGTGACAGTGACGCGACGAAGAGCGGTCGACGCATGCGCACGAAGCGAGGCTACCGACGAGCAACATCTTCGGTAGCGTCGTCGCCGTGTCGCGCATGCAAAAAGTGTCACCTCCGTCACCGTTTCCCACAGTCGGTCGAACGTACGAAGCCACGCGTCGCGTCCGCCTCGGTGACGTGACACCGAAGGGTCGTTTGCGACTGGATGCGACGGCTCGCTATCTGCAGGACATCGCGACGGATGATGCGCTTGACGGGAACTACGACGATCCACACGGTTGGGTGGTACGACGGACCGAAATGTGGGTACATCACTTTCCCACGTACCTTGATGACCTCGTACTTACGACGTGGTGTGGTGGAGTGGGTTCCCATTGGGCCGAGCGACGAACACGACTCACCATCGCCGGCGAGACAGGATCCCCGCCGGCAATAGAGACGGCAGCCTTGTGGGTTCGAGTCGATCTCGAGACGCTGAAACCACTTCAATTGTCGGATCACTTTCGAGAACTCATCGGGCAGTCGGCGGCCGGACGCAAGATATCCGCACGTCTGTTGGTGGGTCGTGATTTGCCCACCGACTCGGTGTCGGTACCGCGGACAGATGTTTCCCTGCGCTTCAGTGATTTTGATGCCGTCGGGCACTTGAACAACGCCGTCTATTGGGAGTCCCTCGAGGAGTATCTGGCGAATCATCGCGATCGACGTGCCCCGCTTCATGCAACGGTGGAGCATCATCGCTCGGTGGAACAAGGAGCCTTGCTCACCGTTGCAACGTACGAATTGGGTGATCGTGCCGTACTACACCTGCGGGATGGCGAAGAAACGGCATCGCTGATCCAGCTGGTATCCGACTAGTGCTGCGCCACTGGTTCGCGGTCCCAAGTGCCATGAGTTCGATTCTGTTCTTCGTTGGTTGGTGTGCCGGATGGGTTTGCTTCGTCGGCGCTGCGCGTCGAGGTGGTACCCGTCGATACACAACCCGATCCCTCAGTGATTCGTCACGTCGCGATCCCGTGAGTGTGGTGGTTCCGTGTCGAAACGAAGAAGGCAACGTACCGGCGCTACTCGGTTCACTTCAATGGTCACTTCAATCCGCCGACCAAGTCATCGTCGTCGACGACAACTCCATCGATGCAACCTCGCGTGTCGCCGAAGAGTGTGGAGCAACAGTGATTCACGTTGGATTGCTACCCGATGGCTGGGCAGGAAAGCCTTACGCATGTTGGTTGGGTGCACGGCACGGAACGCACGAGACGATCATCTTCATCGACGCCGACGTTCGTGTAGGACCGAACGCAATCGATGACATCGTGAACGTACTCGATGAATACCCCACGGCAGTGGTGAGTGTGATGCCGTGGCATCGCACAGGAACGCTGGTGGAGCGACTGAGCATGATGTTCAACGTCGTTTCATCCCTGGTGGGGGGCATTCAGACGCGTAATGGCACCCGTCGAGTGGCGTACGGGCCGTTCATGGCCGTGCGGCGCGACGTGTACATGTCGGTGGGCGGTCATGCCAATGACCGAGTCCGCCGTGCGGTGGTGGAGGATCTTGCCATTGCCCGGACGATGCCCGAATCGGTCGCCCTGCTTGGGCGTGAAAAAGAGGTGGAGTATCGGATGTATCCCCACGGCTGGAACCAACTGCTTGAGGGCTGGACGAAGAACACCGCGCTCGGTGCGGTATCGGTTCCGCGTTGGTCGGCAATCGGCACCATCGTGTGGGTTGCATCGCTCTGCGGCGGTGTCGTGACGTCACCGTGGTTCTACGTGCTCTCGGCAGGGCAGATGTGGATGTTTTCCCGGCGAGTCGGCAACTTCGGCCCGATCAGCGTCCTGTCGTACCCGGTGCACGCGATGGTATTTGTTGGTGTCGCACTTCGCAGTGCGGTTCGCTCAGCCCTCTTCGGCAGCGTTACCTGGCGAGGCCGACGCATCGGCACGAGGTGACGGAGTGAAGAACGTCGACCGATAGAACGCCAGTTCCTTCACGCTTTCGCGAATGTCGTTGAGTGCACGATGCGCGCCGGTTTTGGTCGGTCGTGAGATGGAGGTAGCGGGGTACCAGCGCTTGGCGAGTTCCTTCACGCTCGAGACATCGACACTTCGATAATGCAGGTAGTTCTCGATGTCCGGTAAATACTTCGCCAAGAATCGACGGTCGGTGCCGATGGAGTTCCCACACAAGGGAACGGATCTCGCGTTTGGTACGTGCTGCTTGATGAAGGAGAGGGTGGCGGTACCCGCTTCTTCCAGCGTGGTTCTCGAGGCACGAATCGCCTCCAACAGCCCGGATTCCGTATGCATGATTACGACGACGGGATCCATTGCTGCGAGCACCTCATCGGGTTGATGGATGACGAGATCGGGACCCTCCGCGACGACGTTGAGCTCGTCGTCAGTGATGAGGGAGGCGATTTCAACGATGACGTCCACCGTGGGATCCAGCCCCGTCATCTCCAAATCCATCCAAACGAGCACCTTCCAACCCTACGGCGGGCGTCGTATCGTCGTGGGGTGGCTTCCTCCTTGATCGTTCCGATTCGTATGCTGGATGCCGACCTACCGTTGCCCACCAAGGCCCATCGGGATGATGCCGGACTCGACCTCCATGCACGTGTCGATGCGCACCTGGTGGCAGGTGGCGGTCGGATGCTCGTTCCTACGGGTGTTGCTGTCGCAATTCCCGTCGGGTACATGGGGATGGTGGTGCCACGTAGCGGTCTCGCGCTGAAGCACGGGATTTCCTTGGTGAACACTCCGGGCATCATCGATGCCGCGTATCGCGGTGAGCTCCAGGTGGTCATGATCAACCATGATCCGACGACCGACTATCACGTGAAGCGTGGCGACCGTATCGCACAGCTGATCGTGCAGGCGATAGCCGACGTGGAGTGGTCCGTGGTGTCAGAGCTCGACGACAACGATCGTGGAGGAGGGTTTGGTCACAGCGGTCGTTGAGCCTCAACCCGGCTGGTGACTGCTGATCACACCATCACTCTCCAACTGGGCGATGGTGTCATCGTCCACGTTCAACAAGCTCCGCAGAATCTCGGCGTTGTCCTCCCCCCGGTACTTGGGTACGCCACGGATTCGAACATCGGCATCGCTGAACTTCCACGGGCTTTGCGGAATACGTACGACACCCCCGGCACGATCCGGAACCTCGGCGATCACTCCGCGCTGTCGCGCCCAATCCGTCTTCGCGACGTCGGCAACACTGCGTAAGCGACCGGTGGCCAGGTGATGTTCGGCAAAGATTCGCTCGACTTCGTCTGCATTGGCCACCGTCGTCGCCCAAGTCCGAAGAATCTCGTCAAGTTCATCGAGATGCCGGAGGCGTGAGGCCACGTCGACGAAGCGCGGGTCGGCCTCAAGGTCACTGCGCCCCATCGCGGCGCAGAACCACCCGAAGTTCGTCTTGGATGCAGGGTGTCCGCTCACCACCACGATGCTGCCGTCGCGCGTGGTGAGCACCGGATAGTCGGCCGGCTGAAACGAACGAATCCAGTCCGCAGGGACCTCACCTTCCCACAACTGGTCGTGCGCATGCTCGTTGACGTACAGCAACGTCTCCGCCATGGAGATGTCGAGGAACTGGCCACGTCCCGTTCGTTCGCGTTGGAGGAGTGCGGCAAGAATTCCTGCAGCAGCCTCCATCCCGGTGTACACATCGCCGTGGCTGAATGGGTCGTTGGCGTAGTCGCCGTCGCGTACATCACCCTGATGCTTCGTGAGTCCCGTCTCTGCATTCACCACCGGGGCATATGCACGACGATTGACCCATGGACCGGTGGCGCCGTAGCCGCTGATCGAGGCATAGACGAGGCGTGGATTTCGTGCGGACAACTCGTCGTATCCGAGTCCCAGACGTTTCATGACCCCGGGTCGAAAATTCTCGATCACCACATCACTGATGTCGGCCAATCGGCGGGCGATGTCCACGGCACGTGGATGAGTGAAATCCAGCGAGATGTTCGACTTCCCGACGTTCTGCTGAATGAAGTACGTAGCAAGTGAGTTGAGGCGCGGTTGTCCGAAACGAGTGAGATCACCTTCGGGGGGCTCAATCTTGATTACCTCTGCACCGAGGTCACACAACATCCTGGCGGCATGTGGTCCGGCGAGCACCCGCGTGAAGTCGAGAACACGAAGTGCTTCGAGCGGTCGAGTCATCACCCCACCTCAGCTGAGGCGAACACCGAGCGTGCGCAGCGCCAACGAGGCATAGAGCGATATGCCGGTTTTCATCGCTTGTTCGTCGAACATCACCCGGTTGGAGTGATTCGGTGCTGCAGTCGCCGGATTGATCCCCTCGGGCGTTCCCCCCAAGAACAACATGGCTCCCGGCAGTTTGTCGAGTACGTACGAGAAATCCTCGGCTCCCATCACTGGGTTGGGGAGTCGAACCGACTTGTCCGCGCCCACCAACGCATCGGCAATCTCCAGACCAAACAAGGCATTTGGTGCGTGGTTGACGGTAACGGGGTAGCCGATCTTCACGTCCACGTCCGCCGACATTTCGTGGGTGTTGGCGATGCCTTCGGCGACACGGCGCAAGCCATCATGCACCTTGTTTCGGGTACTTTCACTCACCGCGCGAATTGTGCCATTGATGTACGCGGTTTCTGGAATGACGTTGGACGTGGTACCGGTATGAATCTGGGTCACCGTAACCACTGCTGGATCGAACACCGGAATGCGACGGGTGATTAGCGTCTGAAGTGCCTGAACGATTTCGCAGGCAACCGGAATCGGATCACGGGCCCGGAAGGGTTCGGAAGCGTGCCCACCCCTGCCGTTGACAACGATTTCAAAGGTGTCCGACGACGCCATGATGGGCCCACCCTTGCCGGTTACCCACCCGGCAGGTATCGAGGTGGTGATGTGAAGCGCATATGCAGCCGCAATCGGTGATTCGGTGCCGTCGGCGAGCGGGGATACGTCGAGCAGGCCCTCCTCGAGCATGAACTTGGCACCGTGGTGCCCTTCTTCTCCGGGTTGAAACATGAACAGCACACGTCCGGGTAAGTCGTCCTTGCGAGCCGAGAGCAGGCGGGCTGTGGTGGCGAGCATGGCGGTGTGAGTGTCGTGTCCGCACGCGTGCATCATGTTTTCGTTGCGCGACGAGAAGTCGAGACCCGTATCCTCGGGCATCGGAAGGGCGTCCATATCGCCACGGAGCATCACGGTGGGGCCGGGTTTGCCTCCGGTAAGCAGTGCGGCGATTCCACTCGTGGTGTTGTGCAAGGTGATGTCCAGCGGCAGATCATCGAGGGATTCCAGGACTGCGTCACGCGTGTTCGGCAGATGATTGCCCACCTCGGGCCATTCGTGGAGCCGCTGCCGCAACTGAACCGCTCCGTCATACAAATCGTCAACCTGGGCTGCGAGTTGCTCCGGCGTTCCGTGCACGTCACGCGCAGCGAGCGTCTGGGTGTTCTCTGCCATGGACTCATCGTAGGTCGCAGCCTTGCGTCTACGCTGGGGTTCAACACATGTCGCTTCTGGTCGTTGAGTTCACCGTGGAACCGTTCGTGGAAGGGCAACCAGGTCCTCACGTCACCAACGCCGTTGCAGCGGTGGAGAAACACGGTGTGAAGGTGGACTTCGGTCCGTTCGGTTCCACCTTTACGGCGACCGAAGCGGTGACGCCTACCGTCGTCGCCGACATGATGCGCGCCGCCTATGCACATGGCGCCACGTTCGTGAGCGTCAGCGTCGCTCGGCAATCGGCGTCATGACGTCGCGCCACCCACTGCTTGATACGGTGCAGCCACTTCTCACCGCACTTGGAGCATCAATCGTGCAAACGAACGAAATGAACAATGCCGACGTTCCCCTGGTGTGGGAGGGCAGGGTAGTTGCGGGTGTGCGACTTCCCGCCCTCCACGGTGCGATGGAACGACTCATCGAGTCGGTGGAAAAGGAACTCGGAGCAAAGTTGGTGCTCTTGTCTCGTGCGGAGAAGCAACGTGCGATTCGATTGTTGGACGAGCGGGGTGCGTTCATCCTGCGTCGTGCCGTCGAGGACGTCGCCGACGCCATGGGCGTTTCCCGGATCACGGTGTACAACTACCTGAACTCACTTCACCGGTAGGGAACCACGCTTCGCGCGGTGCTGCGACTTATATCTTGCGCAGGAACACGTCGGTAACACGGTGATCGACACCCTTCTCGATGACGAGTGAGGCACGACCCTTGGTAGGCGCGATGTTCTCGCGCAGGTTGCGACCGTTGATGGATTGCCAAATCTGACGGGCAAGTGCGTCGGCCTGAGTGTCGTCGAGTTCGGCAAAGTGTCGGAAGAAACTCTCCGGATCCTGGAATACCGTGCGCCGAAGGGCGTGGAAGCGTTCCACGAACCACGACTCGACGAGGGCTTCTTCGGCGTCGAGGTAGATGGAGAAGTCGAAGTAGTCGCTGACGAACTCGTTCGCTCTGGAGTCGACCTGCAGCACGTTGAGCCCCTCAAGAATGAGGATGTCGGGCTGATGCACGATCTCACGTCGGTCGGGGAGGACGTCGTAGATGACGTGGCTATACACGGGTACGGCAACTTCCGGCTCTCCACTCTTCACGGCACGTAGGAAGTCGAGTAGCATTCGCGTGTCGTAGCTTTCGGGGAAACCCTTGCGATCCATGATTCCGCGGGCTTCCAACTCGGTGTTCGGAAACAGGAATCCGTCGGTGGTCACGAGCTCCACACGTGGGTGCTCCGGCCAACGTGACAACAGTGCCTGGAGAAGTCGAGCAAGCGTACTTTTGCCTACAGCAACGCTGCCAGCTATTCCGATGATGTACGGCAGTTTCGGTGCGATCGTACCGAGGAAGGTGGCCGAGACACGGTGCAGGTTTTGCGTGGCAGAAACGTAGAGATTGAGCAATCGGGTGAGTGGCAGGTAGATCGCGGTTACTTCGTCGAGGTCAATTTGGTCGTTGATGCCACGGAAAGCTTCCAGATCCTTTTCGCGGATCGTAAGCGGCGTTTGGGCGCGCAGAGCCGCCCACTCCTCTCGATCGAAGCGCTCGAAGCGCGGAACGTCACCCCCGTCAATCACGCAGGCGTAACGCTATGCGACACGTTCGAAAATCGCTCATCGCAATACGAGATCAGCGTTCGAGGGGCGATTGCGCCGAGACGGCGCCCGGAGCAGTGAGCACCTCCACGCCATCGTCGGTTACCAACACCGTGTGCTCGAACTGTGCGGTTCGTTTGCCGTCGATGGTGACCGCGGTCCACTCGTCATCCCACATACGATGCTTGTCGGATCCAAGGGTGATCATCGGCTCGATGGTAAAGGTCATGCCGGGTCGCATGAGCATGTTGTTTCGTGGTTCGTAGTAGTGGAGAATCTGGATGTCGGTGTGGAATTGTTCCCCGATTCCATGACCGATGAACGCCTTCACGACGCCGTAGCGGTGCTTCTTTGCGTGTGATTCGATGGCTCGACCGATGTCCGAGAGTGGCGCATTCGGTTTCACTGCCGCGATGCCGAGCCACGTGCATTCCTCGGTCACGTTGATGAGCTGGCGGTCCTCGTCGCTTATGTGTCCCACCGCAAAAGTTGCGTTCGTGTCGCCGTGAACACCGTCGAGATAGCAGGTGACATCCAGGTTGACGATGTCGCCTTCCTCCAGTTCGCGGGAGTCGGGTATGCCGTGACAGATCACTTCGTTCACACTCGTGCACACGCTTTTGGGAAAATGCTGATAGTTGAGCGGGCTCGGATAGGCGCCACGAGCAATGCACAACTCGTGCACGTAAACATCGATCTCCTCGGTGGTGATGCCCGGCCTCACCATCTCCCCGGCGAGACGGAGCACTTCGGCGGCAGTTGCTCCGGCGCGACGCATGCGGGCGATGACATCCGGGGACTTGACGGGCGACTCCGGGCGGCGCTTCACCTGGCCGGTGAGCGCATACGGGGGTTTTGCGATGTTGTCGGGGACGCTACGCATGGGGCTCACGACGCCCTTCAGCACCCGTCCCTCGAGGGGTTTGTGGCAGCGCTTGTATTTCCGGCCACTTCCACACCAGCACTGGTCGTTGGCAAGCGGCAACGTCTTGGGTGGTTGTGGTGTGGATCGCACGCCCTCAGGCTATGGGAACGAGCGCACAGGGTACGGAGCATGTTGCCGGGGGACGAACACTTTTGGGGCTACGAAGAACTATCGGCGACGAAACCACCGCTCCAAGCCCAAACCAGTCACCTTTCGCATCGACTCAGTGATGATGGTCTTGCTCATCTTTGACTCTCCGGCGACACGATCTACATACACGATGGGCACTTCCACGAAATTTCTTACTTCCCGTTGTCGTAAACGAAACAGTACCTCGGTGAGGAAGGCATAACCATTGGATGTGGTGTCGGAGATGGCACCCAATCGAATCACGTCACTCCGATAGGCACGAAAGCCCGAGGTGCAGTCACGAACGCCGACACTGAGCATGAATCCGGTGTACCGATTGCCCCACCGCGACAGGAGTCGGCGAAACAACGACCAGTTCCGTACGCCGCCACCAACCACGTATCGCGAGCCGATAACGACATCGGCGCCGGATTCGAGTTGTTCAAGCATCAGGGGAATCACCGTTGCGTCGTGGGATAAATCGCAGTCGATGGTGACAATGGCGTCGTATCCGGAGTGTGCCAGTTGCACCAATCCGTCGCGACTTGCTGCCGCATAGCCACGCTCGCCGGTTCGGGCAATGAGGCGTACACGGGGGTTTGATGCGCCAATTTCCCGGACGCGAGAGCCCGTCCCGTCGGGGCTGTCGTCGTCAACGATGTAGATGTCGGCCGTCGGGACGGCCGCGCCGACACGGTGGAGAAACTCGTCGACGTTGTCTCGCTCGTTGTAGGTCGGCGACATGACGGCTGTTCGCACGGCAGGCGCTCAGAAGGCGAGAGACAATGCGTCGCTGATGGTTGCAGCGCGCACCACTGTCGCATGACGCAGTTCGGGCACCTTGCTGTTGGTGGGCACCAACACGTGGCGGAATCCCATTCGTTCGGCTTCGATGACGCGTCGTTCGAGATGCGATACATGACGAATTTCTCCACCGAGCCCGACCTCACCGAGCGCCACCATCGATGCGTGCACCGGCTTGTCGAGCGCCGCCGAGGCCAGCGCCAGGCAGAGTGCGAGGTCGCTTCCCGGATCGTTCAGTCGTACGCCTCCCACTACGGAGGTGTAGACCTCGAGTGAAGTAAAGGGAATACCTGCACGACGTTCCAGTACGGCGAGCAACATCGCCAGGCGTGACGACTCCACACCTTGGACGCTGCGACGTGGTGTGATGCCCGGGGTCACCGTGGTGGTGAGTGCTTGCACCTCCACCAACAACGGTCGTTGTCCGTCGATCGTTGGCACCACTACGGAACCCGCCACCCCAACTTGACGGTCGGCCAGCAGCATGTTGCTGGCATCAGGAACTCCAACCAAACCGCGCTCGGTCATTTCGAACAATCCGAGTTCGTTGGTGGCGCCAAAGCGATGTTTGATGGCTCGTACCATTCGTAGAGGGTGCAAGCGGTCGCCTTCAAACGAGACGACGGTGTCGACCACGTGCTCCAAGAGGCGAGGTCCGGCGATGTTGCCATCCTTGGTGACGTGACCTACGAGAATGACGGCCACGTTTCGCGCCTTTGCCTCTTGAACCAACCGAAATGCGCACTCGCGCACCTGGGTTACCGAACCTGGTGCCGACTCCACGCTCTCGTCGGCGATGGTTTGGACGCTGTCAATGACGACGAGCGATGGCCGTACCTTGTCGATTGCGGCAACGATGTCGCCCAGCGACATTGCCGATACGAGAAAAGCATTGCTTCCCGCGATACCGAGTCGTTCCGCCCGGAGACGCACCTGTTGTGCGCTCTCTTCGGCACTGACATAGAGCGACGAGTGCGACCATGCGCCGACTATTTGTAGGAGCAGAGTGGACTTTCCGATACCGGGTTCGCCACTGACGAGCGTGACCGATCCGGGTACTACACCACCATCGAGCACCCTGTCGAACTCCCCGATGCCGGTCGGCACGGACGCTGCAGCATCATGTGCCACGTTCATCATGGGAAGCGGCTCGCTGGTGGCGTTCAGCGAGCGACTGACGGCCACCGTTTTGGATACCACCGGTGTGTCGCCACCGACGACATCCTCGACGAGGGTGTTCCAGGCAGCGCAGGTGGCACACTGTCCGTTCCACTTCGGGTGTTGAGTTCCGCAGTCGGAGCACACATAGACGGTCCGAAGGCGTGGCACGCGCCAACTCTACGATGCGGGTGTGGAGGCTTTTCGCCGATAGGCGACGGTTGCGACGTACAGCACCGCTCCGGCGACGAGCAGTATCAACAACACGAGAAACCCCTGAGCCGCGTAACCCGCCAGCATCGCCGATAAATCGCGATTACGAGTGGCAGCCGTCAGCATCAGCTCCGATTCGTCCATGGGAATCGTCCATGCGAAGGTGGTCGAAACGTCGTCTTCTGCACCAGCCATAGAAGAAGCATTGCTTGATTCGACCTTGCCGGGAAGTGTCACCGTGAGACTCATGGCAAGAGCGTCTTCAACTGACAGTCCCTGCGTGGCAAGTGACGATGCAAACGGGGCGGCACCAATCAGTGCGAGTACGTCGCTGTCGGCGAAACCCGACAGACCTGAGGGTAGCCCCGCGCTCCCGGAGAAGACGTAGCGAGCATCGTTGGTTCGACCGCTGCGAACGAGGACGAGGTCTCGAAGTGGCCCGTTCTCCCCGGACAGCTGTGAGAGAAGGATTGTTGCTTCTTCGGGAGTGGCAAACGTTCGACGGAGCGTCACGACGAGGTAGCCATCTGCTGTTGGTGGTACCACGTCCACGGTCCACCCGGCCGTACGAAGGTCATCGAGGTTCAGCGAATCCGTCAATTCGGGTGCTGCCGCGACGGCTGCGGCGTCAGCTCGAGCTACCACCGTCATCGAGCCGCTGCCGTTCTCGGACACCGTCAAAGAGGTGGAGAGCTCCACCTGACACGCGGTAAGGGGTACGACGAGAAGTACGCAACTTGCTACGACGATGATCCGACGCAGAGTACTGCGCCGCAAAACACAGCGCCGTCGGTTCACTCGTTGGTGGCGGCGCCACCTTCGCCCGCCCCGGCGAGATCTACACCGACCGGCGGCTTGAATCCTTCGACTGCGGTGAACGTGATGCGCTGTTCGCCGGGGTTCTCGGGGTCGTCCTCTACACCAACCACCACGATTTCACCGGCGACGAACTTCTTGTTGAGCAAACGTTCGGAGAGCGGATCCTCGATGAGGCGCTGCAACGCCCGGCGAAGTGGACGTGCGCCAAGTTGTGGGTCATATCCCCGCTTGGCAAGTAGTTCCTTCGCTGGCTGAGTGAGCTCGAGGCCCAAGCCGAGACCTTCAAGTTGGCTCACCAGTCGCTTGCTCATGAGATCAACCATGGAGATGACGGCTTCCTGGGTGTGCTCGTGGAACACGATGACTTCATCGATGCGGTTCAAGAATTCTGGTCGGAAGTGAACTTTGAGTGCCTCATTCACCTTGTCGCGCATACGTGCGTACGACATGGCTTCGTCGTTCTTGCCGAAGCCAACGTTTGCCTTGCGCAGGTCTTGAGTACCGAGGTTGGAGGTCATGATGATGACCGTGTTTCGGAAGTCGGTAGTACGACCCTGTGCGTCGGTGAGACGTCCCTCTTCGAGGATTTGCAACAAGGTGTTGAACACGTCGGTGTGTGCCTTCTCGATCTCGTCGAACAACACCACGGAGAACGGTTTGCGACGAACTGCCTCGGTCAACTGACCACCCTCGTCGTAACCCACGTACCCCGGAGGTGAGCCGACCAGGCGGCTGACCGTGTGTTTCTCCATGTATTCGCTCATGTCAAGGGAGATCAACGCGTCCTCGTCGCCAAAGATGAATTCCGCGAGCGCCTTGGCCGTCTCCGTCTTCCCCACGCCGGTGGGTCCGAGGAAGATGAACGATCCGCTCGGACGCTTCGGGTCCTTCAGTCCGGCGCGGGTGCGACGGATGCTCTGGCTGACGGCCTTGATTGCATCCTCCTGCCCGATGATTCGTTTGTGGAGTTCGGCTTCCATGTTGAGCAATTTCGCGGTTTCTTCCTCGGTGAGTTTGTACACGGGAATGCCCGTCCAAACGCTCAGCACCTCGGCGATTGCTTCTTCGTTCACTTCGTCGTACAGGTTGATGCCCTGTGCCTTGACGTCGGCTTCCTTTTGCGCGCGCTCGTCCAACAGCGTGCGTTCCTGATCGCGCAGTCGACCGGCTTCCTCGAAGCGCTGATCCTCGACGGCCTTCTTCTTCGCCGCCTGCACTTCTTTGATCTTGTTCTCGATTTCCTTCAAGTCGGGCGGGGTCTTCATGCGCTTGATGCGCAGACGACTTCCGGCCTCGTCGATGAGGTCGATCGCCTTGTCCGGAAGATGGCGGTCGGAAATGTAGCGGTCGGCCATGTTGGCGGCGGCCACGAGCGCTTGATCAGTGATGGTCACCCGGTGGTGG
>JALRBT010000024.1 GCA_023262255.1 Ilumatobacteraceae bacterium | reverse complement strand
ATTGAGTTTGCGCGGCTGCTCACGCTACGCAAGATGTTGAAGCTGGAGATGTACGGCATGACGCGCAGGGGGCGCAGTGCGTACTCGATACTCAAGAAGGAGCTTGGGCTTACGGGCAACAAGCAGCGGGTCTATGACCAAGTGTGTGCGGTGTGTGATGCAGTTTTACAAGGAGAGAAAGCATGATGAAGTTTGTATTGGTGGGGGACATCGAGTTCATTGATGGCACGGCGTATGTACGCAAGCTCAAGCACGCGCTGGAGGTCAGCGACATGGCGCTGAATGTCCTCCACCGATTTGCCGGAGTGCAACGAGGTGAGCTCGGCCATGCGTCGCTTGATGAACGCCAACTGCTCGGCCTGAATGGCGATGTCGGCGGCCTGACCACGCAACCCCGCGAGTGGCTGATGCATCATGATGCGCGCATTGGGCAAGGAGTAACGCTTGCCTGGCGCACCGGCGGTGAGCAGGAACTGGCCCATCGATGCCGCGAGTCCCACGCACACGGTGGCCACGTCACACGAGATGAACTGCATCGTGTCGTAGATGGCCATGCCCGCGGTGATGGAGCCACCGGGTGAGTTGATGTACAACCACACGTCGGCCTTGGGGTCTTCACCCTCGAGGAACAACAGTTGAGCGCAAATCTGGTTGGCGGCGGCATCGTCGACGTCGGAACCCAGGAGCACCACACGACTCTTCAGCAGACGGTTGAAGATGTCCCCGCGAGGGTCGCTCGAGCCGTCCAGAGCCATGGGCGAGATCGGTGCATGTGCGGGAAGCAAGGGCGATGTCATGCGCGCAAGGCTAACGCTTGGACCCACCGCACGATGGACCCTCGTACGCGTGCTGGGTCACGGCACGGGTGTTTCGCGGCGAATGCCACTGAACACCACGGCCACGCGCTCGTCGTTGGCGATGCGATCGCGAATCATCATCACGCCCGCCAGACCGGCGGCACCCGTCGGACTCACGTCGATGGTGGTGGTGCGATGTGCGAGTACGTATGCGTCACGTACCACCTGCTCGGTCGCCACCACCGGAAACCCCCCGCTCGCGCGCATCGCACGACACACCGACACCCAGTCGTACGTTTCGTCATCGAGGATGCCGTCGGCAAACGAGGTTGGTGTGGATGGCCACGGCGTCATGCACTCGTTCCAGTGCGCAGCCGCCTGACCGATGGTGGAGAACTTCCCGCTCGCCGTCCACGCGTGCGACAGCGGTGCGCAACCCTCCGCCTGAACGGCATGTAGCGCGGCGCGAGTACCGCCGGCATGGAATCCTTCGGCGAGACTCGCCGCGAACGCACCACCGCCGGATTGCACGAACAATCGGGCGATGAGTGGCGGTTCCATATGTTCGGCCACGTACGCCATCTCCCATCCGACGGTGCGTCCCCCGTCCAGGCACCATGCGTTTTCTGGTCCTTGCACACCGAAGGGAATCGCACCGTTGGCAACCGCCTCGCGAAAGCGGAACACACACGGATCTCCGGCGGGATCGGTATCCAGTCGCGGGCAGTGTTGCACGTCGGCGCCGAGCCCACGAAGACGTTCCACCAAGGCGCCGTCGGCCCGCTCCGGCACGAAGACGCTGATCGGCCAGTTCTCGGCCTTGGCCAGAGTGCTCGCCGCGAATGCCGCGTTGCCACACGACGCGATCGCCAACGATGGTCGCGAACCACTCGCCCACGGCGCCAGTCCCAGACGTTCGGTCGACACCAAGTGCATCAACTCGGTGAAGAGATGGCGTGACTTCTGCGAACCCGCAACGTTGTGCGTTTCGTCCTTCACCCACACGCCGCCCGTGTCGGAGAACTCGAGTGCGTCCGACAGCTCGTCGGCGCGCGCGAAGGGCGTGAACACGAAACCCGTGCCGGCCACCGCTGCAATCTTGGCGTCGAGCTCTCCGATGAGCGAATCGCGTTCGGCCTCGGTCATCCCGTGGGCGTGCGCGAATGCATCCCACGCGAGATAGCGACGAAACGCAATGAAGGGGTTCGGGTGCTTTGCCCGACGCAGCGGTGCGACATCGCTCTCGATGAGTAACACGTGATGTCGGTCGTTACCGGTGGCGTTGGGGCACCGCCACGAAAACGGCGTCTCGATGGCAACGCGCGCGTTGCACGCCGCGCAGCGCAAACCACGAACGATGGGTGGTGTCGCCTTGGGGTTGGCGCGCAACACGTCAACCAGCGACGCGGCGGTTGAACTCGTCTATCATCGCATCCCACGCAGGAACGAAGCGGCGCAGATCTCGCCAGAACGTCTGTGATCGTCGCGCCTCGAACACGTCCACCGGGGTGCCCTGCTGCTCAACCCACGTGTAGTAGCCGAGGTTGAACACGCGATTACGGTCGCGCTCGTCGCATTCGAGCATGTGGTCGGTGGTGACGGCACCGAGATGTTCGGCGAACACCTCCGCGGCGTCGGTGGTGGTGAACTCGCCCTTGAATCGGCGGGCGAGGGTCTTCTTGCGTTCACTCGGATAGAGGTCCGCACCGTCCGTGGCAATGGTGATGAGCGCGTCGTTGGCGCCGTAGCCGCGCAACTTGGCGACTTTGATGGCGGCAATCACGTTTGCGATCGCAGAAAAGCCGAAGTGCTTGAGGGCGTGCAGGGTGTCCTCGGGCACTCCTTTGCGCTCGTGCAGGTAGCGGAGGCCTTCGTCGGTGTTGAACAACACGTCGAGCTCATCGGTGGCGTGGTCGGAAACGTCGATCACCAAGTCGGTGTTCATCACGTTGTGAATGAGAGGAATGTGTTTGTCGCCGATGCCCTGGATGTTGTGTTCGCCGTAGCCGTTCTCCAACATGGTCGGGCACTCCAGCGCCTCGACTGCACCAATGGACGTACCGAACAAATCCTTCAAGCGGTCACCGGCGGCAATGGTGCCGGCGGATCCCGTAGCGCTGGTGAACGCTGCCAAGCGCAACTGGTCGTTGCCGGTGCGCGCACGAACGGTGTCGAAGACGTGCGCGAGCGCGTTACCGGTCACCTGCCAGTGCACCAAGTGGTTGGCGAATTCGCAGAATTGATTGAAGATGAAGTTGCGCGGGTCCTTGCGCATGTCGTTGCACGCGTCGTAGATCTCCTTCACGTTGCTCTCGGTGCCGGGCGTACGGATGATGTCGCTCGGATCGCTCGTCCAATGATCGAGCCAATCGAAGCGCTCCTGCGACATACCTGCCGGCAACACCGCCACGCCGCGCGCGCCCATGATCTTGCTGATGGCCACTCCTCCGCGGGCGTAGTTTCCCGTGGACGGCCAGATGGCCCGGTGGTGCGTGGGGTCGAATTGCCCGGTGATGATGCGTGGCGCCAAACACGCGTAGGCGGCCAACACCTTGTGGGCGGTGATCATCGGGAACCGATCACCGAACATCACGATGATGGGGCTCTCGATACCTGTGAGCGACGACGGCAACACGATGTGATCGGGAACGGCAACCCGGTTGCCGGCCATGTCGTTGTACCAGTGCACGCGGAACAGGTTGCGTGCGTCTGGTGCGTTCTTGTCCACACCCGTGGTGAGCGAGACGTCAATCGATCGCGGATCGGAGAGCTGTGCGAACGTCGGCAACACCACCTTGCGTTCACGACAGCGCGCAATGCTGTGCTCGAGTGCTTCGGTGTTCACCACCGTGTCGGCAAGACCGAGTTGCTCCACCATCGCGGTATCACGCAGGGATGTGGTGGAAGCGGTCGTCGTCACCTTTACATTCTGTCAAACGCCCGGTGGCACGACTACCCTGAACGAACGCGGGCCGGCGTAGCCCAATGGCAGAGGCACGGCGCTTAGGACGCCGCCAGTGAGAGTTCGAGTCTCTCCGCCGGCACGAAAGTGACGAGCCATGCACCCTAAGCCCCGCCCCGATGCCGCAACGGTGCACGAACTTTCCACCCCCGCAGTCGTGGTGGATATCGACGCGCTCGAGCACAACCTGTCGACGATGGCAGCGGTGCTTCCCGGTGCACTACTGCGCCCCCATGTGAAAGCGCACAAGAGCACCGCCCTGGCCGCCATGCAGCGACGACACGGGCATCACCACTTCACGTGTGCAACGGTGCGCGAGATGGTGGGTATGGCGCGTGCTGGTTTGGGCGACGATCTGTTGTTGGCCAACGAAGTAGTCGATCCCAATCGCCTGCACGAGTTGGCCTCGCTCCAGGACCACGCGATGATCACCATCGCGGTGGACTCCGATGCCACCATCGACGCAGCTGCTCGCGCAGGAATTCGCCACGTGCTCATCGACGTGAATATCGGTCTCCCGCGATGCGGGTGCGCTCCCGGCGACGCCGGTCGTTTGGCACAGCGGGCACGCGACCACGGGATGGTGGTGCGTGGCGTGATGGGCTACGAGGGACACCTGATGGTTGCCGACGATCGCGGCGACCAACGGCGCGACACGCTGGCGGCAATGGATCAACTGCGCGAGGCGGCGCGTGAGGTTGGTGGCGACATCATCTCGGCCGGCGGTACGGGAAACCACGACGTGCACGCCGCACACCGCGCCCGCACCGGTGTCACCGAGGTGCAGGCCGGTTCGTATGCGCTGATGGACACGTATTATTCCGCACTCGGCCTACCGTTTCGCCAGGCGCTCACCATTCTCGGCACCGTGATCGCCACGCACGACAAATGGGCCGTTGCCGACGTGGGGTTGAAGAGTCTGGGGATGGACCACGGCAACCCGAGCATCGCCAACCACAAGGTATGGTTCTGCTCCGACGAGCACGTCACGTTCGCCACGGAAAAACCCGATGACGCCCGAACCGACCACACCGGTCCGACAGCATCATCGATTCGCGCCCCGCAACCTGCGGTGGGCACCCGTGTTCGCGTGATTCCCGCCCACGTCGACCCCACCATGGCGATGCACGACTCGTTCTATTTGGTGCGCGGCGACGACGTGCTCGACCGCCTACCCATCGACCTGCGCGGCTGGTAGTTACTCGGCGCGCAACAGCGCAGCCAACGCACGAAATGCGGCGCCGCGATGGCCGAGTGCGTGCTTTGCCTCCACACTCATTTCGGCGAACGTCGGCAAACCCGAGTGGGCGTTGACAGCCGTCGGCTGCGCGCCGGGGTGCGGCACGAACACCGCGTCGTATCCGAACCCCCGCGCACCACGTTCACCCTCGGCGATGTGCCCCTCGCACACACCTTCGGCCCACACCTCCGAGCCGTCGGGATACGCCACCAGGGCAACGGTGCGAAAACGTGCGCCACGCCGCTCGACCGCCATACCCTGCAATTCGTCGAGCAGCTTGCGTCGATTGTCGGCGTAGTTGGCATCGGGTCCGGCAAAGCGAGCGGTGTGCACGCCCGGCGCACCACGGAGCGCATCGACTTCCAGCCCCGTATCGTCGGCAACCGCCGGCATACCCGTGGCATCGCAGATGGCGCGGGCCTTTAACCGCGCGTTACCCAACAAGGTGTCGGCGTCCTCCACGATGTCGCCAACCGAGTCCGGTCGGGGTAGAAGCTCGACAACACCGCGAAGCAGATCCTGGATTTCAGCAACCTTGTCGGGATTCGCCGACGCACAGACCAGTCGCTTCACGTGCTCGGCGCGGTGAGCAATCGAAACGTCTTCACGCGCGCGATGCAGGTGGTACGGCAATGACCGCGCGCTGTTGCTCGAACACGTTCGACAACCCCTGCTGGGCGAGCCCCAGCAACACGTCGAGCTGTTCGCGTGAAAAGGCTTGACCCTCCGCGGTACCCTGCACTTCGACGAACTTGGCTGGTCCACCCGCGAGCGGCGCCAACATCACCACGTTCATGTCCACCTCGGCCGTGCTGTCCTCCACGTACGGCAGATCGATGATCGGCGTGCCGGAGTGGATTCCAACGCTCACCGCGGCACATAACGAGTGCAACGGATTTTGCTTCAGCGCCCCGCCCTGCACCAGTCTCGTTATGGCATCGTGCAATGCAAGGTAGGCGCCACAGATGCTCGCGGTGCGCGTTCCACCGTCGGCCTGCAGCACGTCGCAGTCGAGCAGGATCTGACGTTCACCGAGCAGTTTCATGTCGCATGCCGAACGCAACGAGCGACCGATGAGCCGCTGGATTTCCACCGTGCGGCTCGACTGCTTGCCCTTCGCGGCTTCGCGGTCCACTCGTTCGGGTGACGACCCCGGCAACATCGAGTACTCGGCGGTGACCCACCCCTTGCCGGAGCCCTTCATCCAGCGTGGAACATCCTCGTCCACGGATGCCGTGCACAACACCCGCGTGCGACCGAACGACACCAACACGCTGCCACTGGCCATCTCCGTGAAGTCGCGCTGGAAGGAGATCGGGCGTAGTTCGTGCGGCAGCCGGCCATCCGGACGATTGGCGTTACCGCTCTTGGACGTGTTCATGATGAGGCTCCCGAGATCCATGCTGACACCTCGCCGAGTTCTGGACCAAGCAGGCGACGTCCGAGGGTGGCAAACCACTCGACATCGCCGGAAGAAAGAAAACGTCGGCTCCCCTGCGCATCGGACGGGGCTTCGATTCCCCGAGTTTCGAGCACGTCACGAACGGCAAAGGCCGTTTCGTTGGCGCTGCTCACCAACACCACACCGTCACCCATCACCCGCTGAATGACCGGCGCAAGAAACGGATAGTGCGTGCAGCCCAGCAGCAAGGCGTCCACACCCGCTTCCTTCATCGGAGAAAGCAATCGGGTGGCCAAGAGGGTCACCTCGTCGCCGTCGGTTTGGTCACGCTCGACGAATTCCACGAATCCCGGACACGCCGCCGACGTCAACCGCACCTCGGCGCCGGTGGCCCCCACCGCGGTGTCGTACGCCTGCGAAGCAATCGTGCCCACGGTGCCGATGACGCCAACCTTGCCGTTGTGCGTCACGCGCACCAACGCGCGCGCGCCGGGCTCGATCACCCCGATCACCGGGACGGGCAACGTCGCGGTCAGCAGGTCGAGTGCCACCGATGCCGCAGTGTTGCAGGCCACCACAATCAACTTCGCGCCGTGGTCGTGCACAAGACTCTCCGCCAATTCCACCGCATAGCCACGCACCTCGTCGGCAGGTTTGTTGCCGTAGGGGTACCGGCCGGTATCGCCGATGTAGACGATCGACTCGTTCGGCATCAAGTCGATGAGTGAGCGCATCACGGTGAGGCCTCCGAAGCCGGAGTCGAATACGCCGATTGGTGAGTCGCGATTCACCACCATGCGATTCGTAGGCTATTGCGCCGTGCTCGCTGCGACGATGATGGCGAGACGACTTCCGTGCTGACGGCCACGTTGATGGCGCTCGGCGCCGCGTGTTTGCACGCCGGCTGGAACCTTGCCGTCAAACGCAACGTCGACTCGGGACTTGCGCTGTGGGGACAGTTCTTCATCGCGATGTTCCTCGCCGGCGGCGCACTCGTGGTGTGGTGGATGGTGAACGATGTGCCCAACTTCGCGTGGCGCTACACACTGCTCTCGGGAATCACCCACCTGCCGTACTCGGTGCTGCTGGTACGCGCCTACAACACGGGCGATTTCTCGATGTCGTACCCGATCGCGCGTGGCGGCGGTGCGGTAGGTGCCGCCCTCCTCGGCGTGTTGCTGCTCGACGACGTGTTGTCGCCCATCACCGTGGTGGGCATCGTGATCGCCGCCGTCGGGTTCTTCCTGCTGTCGCGCGGTTCGTTGCGACAGATTCGATTCGCGCTCGCCACCGCGGGCATCATCGGTGTATACACGGCGATCGATGCAACCGGCGTGCGCGAGTCGGCCGACCCGGCGGCGTACGCGCTGAGCATCTTCGTGACCACCGGAGTGTCGGTGTCGGCATGGACCTTCGTCACCCGCCGACACGAGGCGCTCGGGGCGCTGCGCAGGCAGTGGAAGCAGTTCGGAGTTGCAGCCCTCGGCACCGTCGGCAGTTACAGCCTCACGCTCCTTGCGATGCGCTTGGCGCCGGTCGGTTACGTGGCGGTCTTGCGCGAGTCCAGCGTGGTGATCGCCGCGTTCATCGGTTGGAAGTTGCTCGGCGAACGAGACCATCGACGCCGCATCAGCGGTGCGGTCGTGGTGCTCGTGGGGTTGGTGGCGCTCGTCGCCGGCGGCTGATCTCGTTGTGCAGTGCCCCGCGTTGCCAGGCGAGATGAGCGCCGACCGACCTAGAAGTAGATGACCTTTTCGGCGTTGGCCGCAGCCGTATCGAGATCCACCGTGTACGCACCGGTGGAGAGGTACTTCCAACCACCGTCACAGACGATGAAGACGATGTTGGCACTCTCGCCCCGCTCGGCGAGCTCATTGGCCACCTTCAACGCACCGGCGAGCGATGCACCCGACGAAATCCCGGCGAAGATTCCACACTCCAGTACCAAGCGACGCGTCATCTCGATGCTCTCGCGCGGACGCACGATGCGCTTGCGGTCGAGGATGCTGCGACCGTTCCACAACTCGAACACCGGCGGGATGTAACCCTCGTCCAGGTTGCGCAAACCTTCCACCAGTTCGCCGAGCGGCGGCTCCACCGCGACGATGTGAATGTCCGAGTTGTGCTCCTTCAGGTACCGCCCGACACCCATCAAGGTGCCGCTCGTGCCGAGTCCAGCGACGAAGTGGGTGATCTGCGGGCAGTCGCGCAGGATTTCCGGGCCGGTGGTTTCGTAGTGCGCACGCGGGTTGGCTTCGTTGCTGTATTGATGCAAAAAGCACCACTCCGGATGATCGGCGGCGAGTGCTTCCGCACGTCGCACCGCACCGTTGGAACCCTCGGGCCCCGGCGTGAGGATGATCTCCGCACCGAAGACTTCGAGCATCTGACGGCGTTCGATCGACACGCTCTCGGGCATCAGGATGGTGATGGGATTGCCGGTGATTCGTGCAATCGCCGCCAGTGCAATGCCGGTGTTGCCCGAAGACGGTTCGAGAATTCGCTGACCCTTCACGAGTCGCCCCGTTGCATACGCGCGCGTGATCATCGCGTTGGCAATGCGGTCCTTCACGGAACCGAACGGATTCTGGCTCTCGAGTTTGGCGAACAGGCGCACATTGGCGCTCGGCGACAACTGGCTCACTTCCACGAGCGGCGTGTTGCCGATGAGTTCGAGCACGCTCGCGTGCGACCGCTCCGCAAGACTCACTGCGTTGATGTCACTCATGTCGTGCTCCAGGGGGTGAGCGTGGTTGGTGGGCTCCCACCGGAAAGGGATAAATCCCGATAGGAGTTGTCAACAATCTATCGGGCGGCTGCGACGATGAGCGAGTCGGACCGAGCGTCAGCAGTCACAGGTGCGGGGTCGAACCAGTGCCCAGAATGGTTCCCTGCGCAAGCGCCCCGAATCGCTCGCTGCGCCAGCGCCCCGAACGGCTCGCCACGCCGTGTGCGGCGCCCCGATTCAGGGGCGCTTTTCGATCGCCGTCTCGCTAATTTCGCCCCCAACGATGCGGTAATTGCGCAACCGCGGAGGGTCGTACTTCAAACTAAGAATCGCATAGTCCCAGTTGGGGTCGGGGGCCTGTGCCACATCCGTGGCACTGGGATACGCCTCGGTTTGGGTGTGGCTGTGCACCACCCCGATGACGACAAGACCACGATCGTCGGCTGACTGCTCCACCTTCATGTAGTCCTTCGGGTCGAGCGTGTAGACGATCGCCGAGGCGGCTGCGTTGCGACACGGATGAAACTCCAACACCTCGTCACCACCCGGCGCACCAACCAAGAGACCACACATCTCGTGGGGCTTGCACGTACGCGCATGATCGGCAATTTGCTGCTCGATTGCATCGGTAATCACGAGACGCTGCGAACCCATCAGGTGGAACGCTACCTAGGCTCAACTCACCGCAATGGCCGCAAAAAACGACGACACCACCGTGCTGGCAAGCAATCGCCGCGCCAGACACGACTACACCATCCTCGACGTGGTCGAGGCTGGCATCGTGCTGCACGGCAGCGAGGTGAAGAGCGTTCGCGAGGGTCTCGTGCAGATCGCCGAGGCGTACGCACACGTGTCTCGCGGTGAAATGTGGCTGGAAAACATGCACATTTCCACCTACAAATTCAGCCATGGCGTCGGCGCACACGAACCGGTGTACCCGCGGAAACTGCTGCTGAATCGCAGTGAAATTCGTCGTCTGTCCGAACGCATGAACAAGGAGCGCCTCACGCTCGTGCCGCTCGACGTGCACCTGCGAGGCGGGCGGGTGAAGGTTGACCTGGCGCTCGCCAAAGGCCGCAAGAAAGAGGATCGTCGCGCTGCCATCGCCGAGAAGGAATCCAAGATCGAGATGCGCCGCGCTCTCGGCCGCCAGCGCCGCGGCAAGCCCGAGTAGGCACCTCCCCGTTAGGCGCGGGGGACGTGCGTCACGCGCACGCACAACCGTGTTGCATGCGTGCGTACACTGATGACGCTACGCAAGTTCAACGGGGCTGACAGGTTTCGACGTCAGTGTCGCTGGTCGAGCGTGCGACCCGAGTTGCTCAGACTCGAAAAACGGGGCAACCATACAACTGCCAACAAGCAGTTCGCTCTCGCCGCCTAATTCATTAGGTGTCGGAGAGCACTCGTGAGCCGCAAGGTCGCACGGGGCCGATCCACCGCAGCCCGGCAACAGAAGCGGAGGATGACAGCGGGAAAGCACGCTGACGTCGGGAAAGACCGATGACCTTTCGGAAAGACGGAACGCGACCTAGGTAACTAGGTGGTCGACCCGCCGACGGTGTTGCGACAGCACCACAGCGGGGATGGTCGTATCACGGGCGCTCAACGGCTGATGGACGGGGGTTCGATTCCCCCCAGCTCCACTACGGTTGGTTGTGCCGACGTGCGCGCCCACATTCGAATAGGGCGGATGTGGCCTAGCCGCGCGTGAGTCGCGGCAAACGCCACGACCAGCGCACCGCGGCGGCGCGGACCGCCACCACCACGGCGAGTGGAATCCACAACCGTGCAACGTCGCCGGCATCAACCTCGACGAGCGCGAGATGCGCCAACGTACCGACGAGTGCCGCCACGGCATAAATTTCCCCCACGAACACGATCGGCATGCGACGTGCAAACACGTCTCGCAGCACGCCCCCACCAACCCCGGTGATCACCCCCATGAACGCTGCGATGAAGTACGACGTACCGGACTCCACCGCGATCGACGTACCCACCACGGCGAAGGCACCAAGACCCACCGCGTCACTCGCCGCGTACCACGTTGCACGCCGCGGGTCCACCGACGGACGAACACGCAGGAACGCAATCACCGCCACCGCCGTCACCAGCGAGTACACGAGCGGCCACTCCTGCGACACCCAGAACACTTCGTTGTTGATGAGAAGATCGCGAATGGTCCCGCCGCCGATTGCCGTTACCGCGGCAAGCACGACGCCGCCAAGCCAGTCCATGCCGGCCTCCGTCGCCGCCATCACCCCGGAGATAGCAAACGCCACGGTGCCGATCACCGACACGATGAACACAGCATCGGATGATCCGACGAACAGCGTTTCGGAAACCATCGCCGTCACCGGTCAGCCACGTCGCGCGGCGCGATGTTCGCGCCATCCCTGGAACCCCGCCGCGCCGTACACGATCATCACCAGTGGAACGATGACCAACATCGCGGTCCGATACAACTCGGGCGCCGAACTGTCTCCGGCTTCCATCACGAGATACGCCACGTAGGCGACGTAGAACGCCACCAACACGGCTCCCTCCCAGCGCTTGACCATGAAGCCGTTCCAACAAATCGGAAGTAGCAGCACCGTGGCCGCCAACATGACGGGATAGTCGAGGCGAATCACCTCGTCATTCACCGAGATTCCGTTCGAAGAGATCGCCGCCGACGCACCAAGAACGCTCAGGAGATTGAAGATGTTCGAGCCCACGGCATTGCCTACTGCGATGTCTCGCTGCCCGCGAATCGCAGCCATGACCGAGGTTGCGAGTTCGGGCAGCGAAGTTCCGGCGGCGACCACCGTCAGTCCGATCACCAAATCACTCACACCGAGCGCCGAGGCGATTTCAGTCGCCGAATTCACCAGCAACTGCGAGCCGACGACCAGCAACGACAACCCGACGACCACAAGTCCGATTTGGAACATGAGCGACATCGAAAACGTACGCCCCTCCACCTCATCCACTGCCGACTGGTACTCGGACTGCACCTCCGATGACTCCGTCTTGGTTGCACCGCGCAACAACCAGCCGATGTAAACGATCACGCCAACGAAGAGCACCACACCCTCGAGTCGACCGACCGAACCGTTCAGCGCAAGCAGGTACACCACCACGGTGATGAGCACCAGGACGGGGATGTCGAACCTGAGCAACCGCTGATTGATCGACAGGCCACTCACCGCCGCGGACAACCCGAGGATCATGAGGATGTTGAAGGTATTGCTCCCCACCACGTTGCCGAGCGCCACATCGGCATTGTCGGAGATTGCGCCACTCACCGACACCGCCAACTCCGGCGCACTGGTACCGAACGCCACGACGGTGAGACCCACCACGATCGGAGCGACACCCAATTTGGTGGCGATCGACGAGGCGCCCTTCACGAGCCATTCGGCCCCGAACACCAGTGTTGTGGCGCCACCAATCAACTCGATGATGACGAAGAGATTCACCCGGTACCCGCCGGACTTTTGCGCTGCAGTAATGCAAGAGAGAGCAGTGCCGCCAACACCGACGCGACGAGAATGGCCATCTTGGCGTCAGACCGATCCGTCTCATCGACAAGCGCCAATTCCGTAATGAACATGGCGACGGTGAATCCGATGCCGGCAGCCGCACCAGCCCCGAGCACTTCACGTGGTGATGATTCACTCGGCATATCGGCAACACGGAATCGCACGGAGAGGTGGGTTGCAGCAATGATTCCAATTGGTTTGCCGAGAACGAGACCCGCCAGGATGCCCCACGTTATGGGTGACTTTGCAGCCCCTACGAGGCCATCGAACGTCACGCTGACCCCACTATTTGCAATGGCAAAGAGCGGTACCACGAGATAACTCGTCCACGGGTGCAGTACGTGCTGCAACCACTCGACCACCGAAACGTTGCTACGAAGCCTCCTTCGTGCAGAGAGCAAAGCTTCGACACTTATGTCCGAAGTATTCTCCTCTACATTGACGAGCTCATGCTGCTTGTGTGGCACTGACGGGGCAAGTAGTCCCATGATGACACCTGCGATAGTCGGATGTATCCCTGCCTCGTAGAAACCGAGCCACATCAGAGATCCAATTATCAGATAAGGAATTGGCGATTGGTTGTTGGTCCTCTGAATCACGAGGGTAATGAGTACGCAGCCGGTGGCAACCAGCAACCACCCAAGTTTCATTCCTTCCGAATAGACGACTGCAATGATTACGATTGCGCCGATGTCGTCAACAATTGCGAGGCCAAGCAGGAAAACTCGCACGGAAGTGGGTATTCGATCCCCAACCACAGACAAGACCCCGACGGCGAGAGCAATGTCAGTTGCTACTGGAATGGCCCAGCCTCGAGGATCAGTCGTACCGGCGATAGCGAGGTAGACGACTGCGGGGACCAACATCCCGCCGATTGCGGCAACGCACGGCAACATTGCTGCCCGCAGCGATCGAAGGTGCCCGCTGGTCAACTCTCGTTTGATCTCCAAACCGACCACAAGGAAAAACACCGTCATGATGCCGTCGTTGATCCAATGGCGTAGGTCCAATGTGAACTCCCAGTCAGCGATGGACACACCAAGTTCGCGTCCCCAAAACATCTCGTACGAAGAAGCCCACGGAGCGTTCGCCCAGACCAGTGCGGTTATTGCACCAAGTGCAAGCAATACTGCGCTGCTGGCTTCAGTTCTCAGAAAGTCCCGCAACGGCGAGAGGCGACGAGAATTGGACTTTTCGGGTGTCACGGGGTTCTCCTATTCACGCCGACCAGACTTCCCGGCACATCCCATTTAGATTCCCCAATGTTATTGGAAAAGCCTGATGATGATGCGGAGATACACGCCATCCTGGTAATCGAACAGATGTGCTGTCCGATGCGGTGATTATCCGCCGAGAAACTGACGCACTTCCACCGCACGATTGCAGCACTTCGAACCCTGCACTGCGAGTGCATGTGCACTTGCGGAGTCGGGGGCATCGATGATCCAGAACCCGCTCATGTACACCTCGGTGTCGTTGAAGGCGCCCGTCGTCACACGAGGCGAATCACCGCGATTGTCGATGACCGTGGCATTCTCCGGCGCTACGAGACCGGCTGCGAGGACCCAATGGCCGTTCTTTCTGAGCATGTCATTGAATGCATCGATGGCCTGCATCTCACCCGGAACGGCGGTGGCGGTGCCGTTGTCGAGAACGGCAATGAGAAATCGCACGTCAGCGAGGCTACTTTCGCGACGCCCTCTCGGACTTCTTCTTCGATCTCGCTGCTTCCCGTGCCACACCGCCCGTGGAGAGTTGTGGACGAACCATCGCGTCGAGCAATGAGGCATCCACCTTCCAACCGATCGGCACCCGCACGGTCTTCTTGTTCACCTGGTAGCCGGCCAGCCGCGAAGACAGCGACGTGAGAAGCGCGGCATCGAACGGAGCAATCACCACGTGGTTGGTCGCCACGGAGACGCCAAAGACATACTTGTCACCACTGCGCAGCATCGGTTGGTTCCATGCCATCACCAATTCCAGCTGCGGATGCTTCGTTCGGATCGCCGTCAGGATTGCCCGAACGGTCCTGGCCTTGGCCGGATCCAGGCTGGCGAAGTAATGCGCCGGCGTCGAAAAACGTTTGGATGTCGTCGACCCACGGGCATACATCACCAGCGCGTTCGCGTGCGTTTGGGAAAACTCGTGACGCTCGCGCAGGAGCGCGATCTGCTGGGGGTACGTTGCGTCACCGAGGTCGGCAATGAGCTTCAGCCAATGGCTCACGGGCTTGCCGTGCTTCTTCTCGATCGCCGGGAAGTGTGCGGAACGGTCGCCCGGCTTCGGAGTGGCGTGTCGGTCTGTCTTCGGCTTTGAGCGTCTGCCTGACGTCGTCATGTGTCGAACCTACGAACCCGTACGAATCACACCATCTGCCACGGCCGCGGCTGCAACCGCCGGAGCGACACGCTCGACCACCGACCGATCGAACACCGACGGCACGATGAAGCTGGGCGACAACTGCTCGGGTGTCACCGATTCGGCGATCGCAATCGCCGCGGCAACCTTCATCTTTTCGGTGATGGTGGTTGCCTGTGCATCGAGCGCGCCTCGGAAGATGCCAGGAAACGCCAACACGTTGTTGATTTGATTCGGATAGTCGCTTCGGCCGGTGGCAACCACTGCCGCAAGACCGTCGATCTGTTCCGGACGGATCTCCGGATTCGGGTTGGCCATGGCGAACACGATCGGATTCTTGGCCATCCTGCGCACGTCCGATGCGGTGATGAGATCGGGACCACTGAGTCCGATGAACACGTCCGCACCCTCGAGCACCTCCGAGACCATCCCCATCTTGCGCGACGGATTCGTGTGCTCGCCGAACCACTGCTTGGCCGAGTTCACTCCGGTGCGCCCGGAGTACATCGCCCCTTCACGATCGCAACCGACGATCTCACCGACGCCGGCGTCCATCAGAATCTTGCCCACCGCCATGCCGGCGGCTCCGACCCCGAGAATCACCACACTGATGTCCTCGATCTTCTTGCCGGTGATCTTGAGGGCGTTCCACAGGGCAGCCAACGTGACCACTGCCGTGCCGTGTTGATCGTCGTGGAACACCGGGATATCGAGCGAGGCTCGAAGCCGCTCCTCAATCTCGAAACACTCGGGGGCCTTGATGTCCTCCAAGTTGATCCCACCGAACGTCGGGGCAATTCGCTGAACGAATTCCACCACCTCATCGGCAGTGCGCGCATTGATGCACACCGGAAAACCATCGACTCCGCCGAACTCCTTGAACAACAGCGCCTTGCCCTCCATCACCGGCATCGCTGCCTCGGGGCCGATATCTCCCAAGCCCAACACGGCGGTGCCGTTGCTGACGATGGCCACCGTGTTCTTTCGAATGGTGTACTTGTGCGACAGGTTCTTGTCGTGCTCGATTGCCGTGCAAATGCGAGCAACTCCCGGCGTGTACGCCATGGAGAGGTCCTCGCGATCGTTCACCGGCGCACTCGAAGAGGTAAAGATCTTCCCCGCCTCGTGCATGCGGAACGTACGATCCCACCAACCGCGCAGGGTGACCGTCGACAAATCCTGCACCGCCTTCACCACCTGCTGCTGGTGGGCTTCGTCACGGCAGTGCACCACGAGTACGCGTCGTAACACCGGACCGCGAACATCGAAGCCGTCGAGTGCCCCGATGTTTCCGCCTGCCTCGCCGATTGCCGTGCAGAGTTGGCCCAGGGATCCGGGTACGTTGGACAACTCACAGTCCAGGCTGATGGAAAACGCCGCTGTGGGAAGCGTTGGCATAGGAGCAATCAGGCTACGAGCGACCGTAAAGTGCTGACACACTGAAGGGGTGACTTCCCCGCAGGGCGACGCCGACATCTCCCCGCTGTTTCAGCCTGCGGAATGGAAACCGGTGCCGGGCTTCGCGTTCAGCGACATCACCTACCACCGCAGCGTCGACTCCGGCACGGTACGCATCGCGTTCAACCGACCGGAGGTTCGCAACGCGTTCCGTCCTCGAACGGTGGACGAACTCTTCACCGCGCTCGATGACGCCCGCCAATCCCCGGACGTCGGGTGCGTACTACTCACGGGCAACGGTCCGTCCCCGAAGGACGGTGGCTGGGCGTTCTGCAGTGGCGGCGACCAGCGCATTCGCGGCAAGGACGGCTACAAGTACGCCGAAGGCGACGACGAGTCCACCATCAACACCGCCCGTACCGGACGTCTGCACATCCTGGAAGTGCAGCGATTGATTCGGTTCATGCCCAAGGTGGTGATTTGCGTGGTCCCCGGTTGGGCCGTCGGCGGTGGGCACAGCCTGCACGTAGTGTGCGACCTCACCATCGCCAGTCGGCAACACGCAAAGTTCAAACAAACCGACGCGGATGTCGCCAGTTTCGACGGTGGCTACGGCTCGGCGTATCTCGCGAGACAGGTCGGACAAAAGTTCGCGCGCGAGATCTTCCTCCTCGGGCGCGACTACTCCGCGGAAGAAGCACACCGGATGGGCATGGTGAACGCCGTCGTCGACCACGACCATCTCGAGGTCACGGCCTTGGAGTGGGCACGAGAGATCAACGCCAAGAGCCCAACCGCGCAACGCATGTTGAAGTTCGCCTTCAATCTCATCGACGATGGCCTGGTCGGACAGCAACTGTTCGCCGGCGAGGCGACCCGACTCGCCTACATGACCGACGAGGCACAGGAAGGCCGCGATGCCTTCCTGCAGAAGCGCGAACCGGACTGGTCTGATTTCCCCTGGCACTTCTAGAGATCACCGACCTCCACGATCCACGGCTCGATCCGTTTCGCTTCCGCGAACGGCGACTGATGGGCGTGATCCAGCGTCGCAACGGCGGTCCGCTCTTCATCGCCGAGGGCGACCTGGTCACCGAGCGCGCACTCGCCGCCGGATGCGAACCCGTCGCCGTCTTGTGCAGCGAAAAGGGCGCGCGCCGGCTCGCAGAGTTCGCGCCGGACTACGAGCACTACTCGTTCTTTGCCACGGAGGAACTACGCCGCAACGTCACCGGGCTTGGCGTGCCACTCGAGGTGATCTCGCTGTTCAAACGACCCGAGCCACACGACGCCGACGACCTCCTACGGCGATTCCAATTCGGGGTGCTTGCCGACAACGTGGACAACCCCGTCAACGTCGGCTCGATCGCCCGAAACATGGCGGCCATGGGCTGGGATGCATTGTTCCTCGACAACAACAGCGCCGATCCACTCGCCCGCCGTGCCCTGCGCGTGTCGATGGGCAATGCATTCCACGTGCCGCACGCACGGATCGCCGACACCGCTGAATTCGTTCGCGCTGCCGCGGCGGCCGGTGTCGCCACCATCGCGCTGACACCGGGTGACGACGCGACGCCCCTGCACAACGTGCACCTGCACCACCAGCGACGGCTCGTGGTGTTGGGTTCGGAGCGAGACGGCCTGTCCGACGAGGTGCTTGACGCCTGCACAATGCGCGTTCGCATCGAGATGCAGGAGGGAATCGACTCGCTGAACGTGGCCGCAGCCAGTGCGATCGCCTGCTACACGCTCCGGTAGGCGCTGACGACACCGTGCGGTAAACGCCAACATCGTGCGGCTGGCATCGACCGGCCTAGACGTTGCGCAAGTGGTCGGCTGCGCGCACGAAATAGTCGCGCATCTCCCCCACGAGTTCCGTCGCCGACGCCCGGCGAACCGAATCGTCACCATGCCACGCTGCAACCGTGACCTCGAGGGCGGTGTTCATGTGCGTGAGCCAACGATCACGCATTGCCTCGTCGATCGGAAAGCCCGCGTGGCGCATTCGCAGTCGAGGATGGCCGCGTTCGTCGGAATACTCGGTCGGACCACCCCAATACTGCGCCAGGAACAACGCCAAGCGTCGTTGTGCACCGGTCAGGTCTTCGGGCTGCGGATACAAGGCCAGCAGTACCGGATCCGTGCGCACACCCACGTAGAACTCCGCGGCCAAACGCTCGAAGAATGCGAGCCCGCCGACGCGCTGGAACAGCGTTGCGGAAACGTTGTGCGACGCCGGACTCGACGCGTCGGTGTTCACGAAAACTGCGGATCTTCCCACTCGGGAAAAATGTCGGGCAGCGCATCGACCACCGAATCGCTGAATCGCGCCGGTCGCTTCTCCAAGAAACTGGTGACGCCTTCGTGGGCGTCCGCACTCCGACCTCGCATCTGAATGCCGCGCGAATCGGCGCGATGGGCATCCATCGGATGCGATGCTCCGAGCATCCGCCACAACATCTGCCGCGACAGTGCCACCGACACGCCCGAGGTGTTGTCGGCGATCTCACGCGCCAACGACCGTGCCGCTGGCAACAATTCCTCCGGTGCGTGAACCGAGCGCACGAGTCCTCCGGCCAGTGCTTCCTGCGCCGGGAGGATGCGCCCGGTGTACACCCACTCGGCCGCACGAGAAATTCCAACGACACGCGGAAGGAACCACGACGAGCAGGCTTCGGGCACGATGCCT
>JALRBT010000023.1 GCA_023262255.1 Ilumatobacteraceae bacterium | reverse complement strand
GCGCGTGCGCTTCGCGAGGTTGGCTACGACGCGCTGGTGCTCGGTAATCATGAATTCGACTACAGCCCGTCATTCCTGTCGCGTTACCTGAAAGCATTCGCAAAGAACGGCATGCCAACCATTCCGGTGCTGAGTGGCAACATGGAGTTTTCCAAGGAGTCCAGCCTCAGCGATCTGATCGGACCGGCTGGACAAATCAGCAACACAGCCGCCCCGGGCAAGAACATTTCGCAGTGGCTCGTTTACACCGACGCGGAGACCGGCGCGAAGATCGGTGTCGTCACCGCAATGACACCGTTGCTGCCGACGATCTCGTCGCCCGGCAAGAGCCGTCTTCTCACCGCCACGATTGATGCCGTTGCCAAGCGACTGCAGAAGCAGATCAATGCATTGCAGAAGCAGGGCATCAACAAGATCGTCCTTGTAAGCCACCTGCAGGACCTCAACAACGACAAGGCGCTGGTCGCCAAGTTGAAGGGAGTCGATATTGCGGTGGGTGGTGGCGGGGACGAGTTGCTCCAAAGTGACTACATCGCCAACGGCACCGAGTTGCTGCCGGGTGAGTCCGCACCAGCCGGTACGTATCCCACGAACGTGACGGATGCAGCCGGCAAGGTCGTGCCCGTCGTGACGACGAGCGGCAACTACAAGTACCTCGGTCGTGTTGACGTGCGCTTCGACAAGAAGGGCAACGTCGTCGAGGTGGTCCAGGCAACGTCATACCCGCGACGCGTCATCCCATCATCGGCTGAAGCGACCGCGCTCGGCGTCACCGACTCGGTGACCCCCAACGCGAAACTGCAGGCCAAGGTGCTCGCACCATTGAGTAGTTGCCTCGCGGGCTTCAGTGCCCCATTTGCGAAGTCGGAGATTCTGTTCAACACCGCTCGCGGCAGTGCATCGGTGCCGGGCGTTCGCACGGTGGAAACCAACGGCGGCAACCTGGTTGCAGACTCGTTCGTATACCTGTACGACCAAGTGGCGAGCAAGGAAGGCCTGCCCGCACGCAGTGCCAGCAATCCGGTGGTTGCCGTGCAGAACGGCGGCGGCATCCGGCAAAACGCCGGCGACCTCCTACCGGTATCCGGATCGGCACCCGGCACGATCTCACGTGGCAACACGTTTGACTTGCTGCCGTTCGACAACCGATTCGCGTTGTTCGCCAACATGAACGCCACACAGCTGAAGGAAGTCTTCGAGCGCTCGTGTGCGGTCGGTTCCAGTGGTGGCGGGCAGTTCCTGCAGATTTCGGGGCTGAAGGTCACCTGCAAGCGCAGTAATACCGCAATGGTGGTGGGTAACCCGCCGTCAGGGTTGCAGTACGGCAGCGTCACGACGCCGGGATCCCGTGTGGTGACGTTGACGCTCTCCGACGGCACCAAGCTGGTGGACGCTGGGGCGGTGGTAGCGGGTGCACCGTTGGTCGATGTCATCACCAACTCGTTCACTGCAACCGGGGGTGACAACTTCCCCACGTTCGGTGCAGCAACATCCAAGGTGCTTGGGTACTCCTACGAGGAAGCCCTGTATCGCTATCTGCTGAGCTTCCCCAAGGGGGCCGACGGCTTGCCAACGGTTCCCGCGTCCGATGCTCGATACGCGTCGGGTGGCGAGGGTCGAATCACCTGGCAGTCCTAGAGCATCACGAGTAGTTGCGGTTCAGGCCGCCGCGCCAGACGTCAATTTCGGCGTCGGGTGCGGCGGTCTCGCCGTTCCCAGCAGCCCTTGTGCCAATGGCGGCGCAGGTCGGGCGCATCGCTTGGTACGCACACGAGGTGTCCCGTTCCCTTCGGAATGTGTTGATGACAGCCGGGGCATACGTACACCTTGTTGGCTTCGTACGGCTGCACCCGGCGAACCTCCACGGTGCCATAGAGACCGTCCCACATCGATGGTGGCTTGCGTTGAGTGGCGCCGTGCGACGTGTGGCGAGATTTCGTTTTAGGCCGCCGCGGAATTCGTTGTTTGCTCATGCCAAGAAAGCCCACGCCACGAGTGATGCAATGATCACGAAAGCGCTCGCAATCACCACGTAATCGAGCGGCGATGCCTTGTATTTGCGGTGCGGATCGAATCCCACCATGCAAGTATCGTCGTTGCATGGCCGAAATCGATGTCACCCGTGCCGACGCCATCGCAACCGTCACCATCAACCGCCCGGAGCGCAAGAACGCGGTCACTGGCGACATGTGGGCGCAACTGGCGGAGATCTTTCGAGCCATCGCCGCCGACCCCGACGTTCGTTGTGTGGTCATCACCGGTGCAGGTGGAGAGTTCTGTTCGGGGGCCGACTTGTCGGCACGCAACAGCACCAGTCGACCGGTGCATCAATTGACGGCCATGCGTCATGTGAACGACGCCGCGTTGTCGTTGCATCGCATGCCGCAGCCCACCATCGCCAAGGTTCGTGGTGTTGCGGTCGGCGCCGGCTGCAACATGGCACTGGGCTGCGACCTGGTGGTGGCCAGCGAGAATGCGCGGTTCAGCGAAATCTTCGCCAAGCGCGGTTTGTCGGTTGATTTCGGTGGATCATGGTTGTTGCCGCGTCGCATCGGATTGCATCGCGCCAAGGAATTGGCGCTCTTTGGCGACATCATCTCCGCCGCCGATGCGCGCGAGGTGGGGTTGGTCAACCGCGTGCTGCCCGATGCGGATCTTGACGCATTCGTCGATGGCTGGGCACAACGCCTGGCTTCTGGACCGCCAATCGCACTGGCGCTCACCAAACGCATGTTGAACAATGCGATGAACGTGACGATGGAAGAGGCGCTCGACGACGAGGGCGCCGCCCAAACGGTGAACTTCGGTACCAAGGACACGCTCGAAGCGATGGAAGCATTCATGCAGAAGCGGGAGCCCAAATTCAAGGGCTATTGATCGCCGTCGTCGCGGCGTTGTCATTGGTCGCACCCTGGGCGAATGACGACGCCGACGAAGAAGGTGGAACCGAGGTGACCGATTCGCTCATCATCGAATCGGCGGTCACCACGGTGCCGTCATCATGTACGACGCCCGAGCCGCTTCGCAGTGTGTTCGTCGGAACAGTGTCGGGGGTGGACGCCAACTTCGTCCTCTACAGCGTGGAGTCGGAGCGTTTCGGGACGGTCGCAGATTTGTTGCGTGACGATGTACTCACCGTGCGGTATCCGATCGACGACGTGAAGTACCTCGAGGTGGGGGAACGCTTCCTCGTCGGCGCCGTTGCTGCGCCATCGGGAATTCGTGGCGACATCCCGGTCTTGGAATCCAAGGTGCGAGTGCCACCCGACATGTTCGGTGGCGATGCGGTGGCCGCCGTGCAGCGTGTGTCGTGCCCCGACTACGAGGACCCGGTTCGCACGTTGCTCGCCAACGGCGACCCGATCGACACGGGACTTCTGCGCCCACTTCTTGCGGATCGAACGGGACTGTTGCGTGCCGTCGTGTTCTCGATTGGTGGAGGCTTGGGTCTGCTCTTCCTGCTGGCCGCCACGCGGGTGTTGGTATCGGGTGCTATCCGCGGAATGCGGAAGTAGCGAGCCCACGCAACTCGCTGACCGCGTGGCCGAGACCCTCGGTGTCGCGGAAGAGTGCGCTGCCCGCAATCAACACGTTGGCGCCGGCGCTTGCCGCACCCGCGATGGTGGTGGGTGAGATGCCACCGTCCACTTCGAGATCCACGCTGTCGCCGAGCCCGGCTCGGTTAATCATGTCGCGCACGACACGAATCTTGGGTTCCATTGTCTTGATGTACGACTGACCGCCGAAGCCGGGGTTCACGGTCATGACCAGCACCAAGTCCACGAGGTCGAGCACGTTCGCGATTTCGTCGGGTGGCGTGGACGGATTGAGGGCCACTGCCGCGGTGGCGCCGAGTTCACGTATGTTGCCGAGCGTACGGTGCAAGTGGTCGCACGCTTCGACGTGCACGATGAGCCGCTGGCAACCCGCTTCCACGTACCGCTTGGCCATCACGTCCGGTGTCAGCACCATGAGATGCGCCTCGAACGGCTTCTCGGTGAGGTGACGAGTGGAGGCGATGACGTCGGGGCCAAAGGTGAGGTTCGGTACGAACTGGCCGTCCATCACGTCCCACTGGATGAGATCGACGCCGGCGGCATCCAGTGCAACGACGGCCTCACCCAACTTGGAGAAATCCACGGGCAGCACCGACGGGGCGATTTGCACAGGGCGCATGCGCAACCAAGCCTAGGGTCGTTGGGCGTGACGAACCCCGATGTACGACGGCTGCACATCGAACGTTTGGTGGCAGGCGGCGATGCGATGGCGCGCGACTCCGACGGTCGCGTGGTGTTCGTGGACGGAGCGTTGCCGGACGAATTGGTGCACGTGGAATTCATCGAGGAGAAACGCGACTTTGCGCGAGCCCGGCTGAGCAGTGTTGCGACGGCGTCAGAACATCGCGTGACACCGCCGTGTCAACACGTGTCCGATGGCTGCGGTGGCTGCAACTGGCAGCATCTTGCAGCATCGGCCCAACACGACGCAAAAGTGGGGATCGTTCGTGAGGCCTTCGCGCGCACCGGGCGATTACCAGACGTGCGGATGGTCCGGGGTGCGAGCGTTGGTCACGGGGCACTGCGTACCACCGTGCGCATGGCGGCTGCGGCCGACGGCCGACTCGGCTTTCGTCGCAGTGCATCGCACGACGTGGTGGCGATCGAGGAGTGTCTCGTGATGCATCCGCTACTCGCGCAGTTGATTGCCGACGTCGGAGTTCGTGGTGCAGGCGAGGTTACGTTGCGCTGTGGCGACGCCACGGGCGAGCGCGGGGTGTGGGCGCACGATCGTGCTCGATTGCTGGGTCTGCCCGACGATGTTGTAACTGGCGCCGGCGCCGTGGTACACGAGGTAGTAGCAGGCGTGCATCTACGTGCATCCATGAGGTCCTTCTTTCAGGCCTCGCGTCAAGCGGCCGAAGTCTTGGTCGATACGGTGCGCCATGCATCGCAGGGATTGCTCGATGGATCCGAGGGGCCGATCATCGACGCATACGGAGGAATCGGATTGTTCAGCGCCACACTGGTACCCAAGGACGTTCACGCCGTGGTGGTGGAGTCGAGCGCTTCCGCCTGTGACGACGCGTTCGCCAACTTGCGCGGACACACCGCCGACATCGTTCAGGCGCGATTCGAACAGTGGACGGCACAGCCGGCAGGACTGGTCATCGCGGACCCTGCACGCAGTGGCTTGGGCAAGCCGGGTGTCGGTGTGATCGTAGAAACCGATGCTCCATGCGTCGTGCTTGTCTCGTGCGATGCCGTGGCCGCCGCCCGTGATGCCCGACTCCTCGTGGACGCCGGTTACCTAGTGGATGAAGTCGAGGTGCTGGATCTCTTTCCGCACACGCACCACGTAGAAGTAGTAACGACCTTCCGTCGCTAGGCCGAGCTGCTGGCTAGCTGGCGCAGCAGACGTCTGTGGATGCGCTGGTAGTTGCCTTCGACGAGTTTTCCATTCGATTGGCGTCGGCGAGCACGGTGTACACCTCGAACTTGTGATCGCCGCCTTCCACCCAAAACTTGTCCTGCACCGCGTAGCAGCAGGTGGTTTCCCCTTCCACGAAGGTGGGCAGGCCGACACCGGTGACGCGCTCGTGCTCCGCGCGAACTTCGTCGACCGTCTGGACCTCCACACCGAGATGATTGATCGAATCGGTCGCCGTGGGATTCTCGATCAACACCAACTTGAGCGGGGGATTGACGATGGCAAAGTTCGCATAGCCGGGACGAACCTTTGCCGGTTCGACGCCGAACAGCTTCGAGTAGTGGGCGATCGCCGAGTCGAGGTGTTGAACGTTGAGCGCCAGTTGCAGTCGTGACATGTCCTCAACGGTACCCAGCCGACGTGCTTGTCCGCGAGCAGCGTCGGGTCAGTTGGGTTCGTAGCCGGAGCGAGCGAAACGATTCGGCCGTGCCGGAAGCTGGCGTGGCGGAAACCTACGGACGGTGAGGTCGGCGTTCGTGACGGTTGCATCCGTCGATCGCGCCAGAATGGCCCGCGCCACTTGTTCGGCGGTGATGGAGAGCGATGCGAGATCACGCTTGCGATGGCGAATCTCTCCGAGGTCCACTTCGACGATGCTGTCCCGACCGAACATCGTCGCGATGTCCAGCACGATACCGACGTCGACCCCGTAATCGCAGTCCAACCACAGTGACCCGAGTGTTTCTACGCGACCCGCGAAGAGACCGCTGAGCGGCTCTTGCAACGATGCCAGTTCCGGGTGAAGCAGTGAGAGGAGTGGTCGTGCGGTGAGCATGGTGACGCGACCCGCCCCGGAACCGTCGGTGGTGCAGTTGCGGCGGAACGTTCCCTTCACCAACTGCACGCGCGAATCGTTTCGGAGGGGGTCGATGAGCTGACGGACGCGATCGGCGGACAATTCAGTGAGGTCGGCATCGATGAAGGCAACGAGATCGGTTGAACAACGTCGCAGTGCCGCCCACAATGCGTCTCCCTTGCCACTTGAGCCACCGAAATCGCGACACTCCACCCCGGTGGATATCACCCGTGCGCCGGCAGCCCGGGCGATGAGCGCGGTGGCGTCGGTGCTTCGGTCGTCGATGACGACGATCTCACTGATGAGTCCGGGCTCGTCGCGCCGCACTTCTTGCACGACGTTGATGACATGGCCGATCGTTGCAGCCTCGTTGTGTGCGGGGATGCAGATGGTTGCTGAAGATGGGGATGTGTTCTTCATGCCAACCATCGTCCCTGCCGATTCTGCGATTCGCTATCACGGAACGGTCACAACACTGAGAGTTGTGTAACTTTTCGGCGCTCAGGTAACGAACGTGTAACTGGTTATTGACGTACTTCACATATTCCCATGAGACACCGTGGAATAGTGCGACACTGTAGCCATGGTTTCACGAGTGCTCTTTGTTGAAGATGATTCAAAAATCCGCCAGGTCATTTCTGCGTCGTTGACCGACGATGGCTTCGAAGTTGTGGAAGCCCCGACGGGCGAATACGCAACTTCCGAGGTGGATCTCGAGTCGCTGGATCTCGCGATCATCGACTTGCGATTGCCCGGCATCAATGGCATCGACGTGGTTCGAAACCTGCGACAGCGCACCACGATTCCACTTGTGATTCTGACGGCGCACGGAGATTCGAGCGACGTGGTGACGGGTCTCGAAGCTGGCGCCGACGACTTTCTCAACAAGCCCATCGCCGCAACGGAACTCGTGGCACGACTCCGCGCGATACTTCGCCGGACGACTGACGGTGCAACTCCGGACCCCGCGGTTGCAACCTCGGTCGGATCGGTGCGAATCGATTCCTCGCTCTACGAGGCAACGGTTGCCGACGCTCGACTTCACTTGACCCGAACGGAGTTCGGTGTTTTGCGTGCGCTGGTACAGGCGTCACCGGCAACACTTTCCCGTCAGGCGCTGCTCGAGGCCGTCTGGGGGTACGACTATCTCGGCGACTCGCGTCTCGTCGACATGCAGATCTACCGACTTCGCCAGAAACTGGAATCCCACGGGTTGAAGGAAAAACTGCTGACGGTGCGCGGGGTTGGATTCAGACTCATTCCGTAGATGATTACTTTCACACTTCGCAGCAAGACCGTCTTCATGGGTACCGCCGTTGCGGCTTTGTTGTCACTTGCTGCATCGTCGTCCACGTTCTTTTTGTCGCGCGAGTACATGCTGCGCCAACGCGACGAAGTGGCAGTCACCCAGGTTCGTGCTGCTGCGAGGTTGGCGGTATCGACACTCACCCGCAGCGAGGATCCATTGGAGGTGTTGCTGTCGGGTGCGCAGTTGTTGCCCGGTGCCCGCGCTGCGTTGTACCAGGACGGATCATGGTTGGTGTCGGGTGTCGGTCTTGCGACGGAAGACATTCCTTCCGATCTCATCCGAAGTCTCGAATCGGGCTCGGCGGGTCGACAGCGCGTAAGCATTCGCGATGAGTCGGCGATCGTCGTTGGCTTCCCGATCGAGACCACGAGCGACACATGGTTCATCGGGGTGATGTCGTTGCAGGAGTTGGAGCGAACCCTCTCGGTGCTGCGCGGAGCGCTCGCAATTGGCGGGCTCCTGGCGATCGTCGGTGGGGGCAGCGTGGGTTGGTGGCTCTCGCGTCGGGTCATGGAGCCGTTGCACGACATCAGTTCGACCGCAGAACAGATTTCCGGAGGCGACCTCACCAAGCGCGCCAAGGAGCCTCGGGAGCCGGACCTGGCCAGAATTGCCCAAACCTTCAACGAGATGACCACCTCATTGCGTGCTCGAATCGACAGGGAGGCGCGTTTCGGGGCCGTGGTCAGCCACGAGCTTCGTTCCCCGCTCACGGTCATAAAGGGGGCAGCCGAGCTCATCGCTGCCAAACGCGATGAGTTACCGACCAGGGCCCAGTTGGGGAGTGATTTGCTGGGCGAGCGGGTGCACCAGTTCGAACGAATTCTCAACGACCTCATCGAGATGAGCCGATACCAGTCGGGTGGGGTGCAACCCGTGCTGGAAGAGCTGTCGGTGAAGTCGCTCATCGAGACGCTGTGCCATCGAAACGGGCTGGACCCTCGAATCATCGAGGTTGAGGACGCTCTTGTGGTGGTGGACGTGAGAAGATTCCAGCAAGTATTCGAGAACCTGCACCGCAACGCAGAACTGTACGCCGGTGGTCTCGAGGCGATTCGTAGCGAGGTGCAGGGGGAGTTCATTGCATTGCACTTCGACGACGCGGGAAATGGAATCCCGAAAGGCGACTACGAGTACATCTTCGAGCCGTTCGTGCGAGGTAACCAGCACTCGGCGGTACCCGGCTCCGGCCTCGGATTGTCGATCACCGCAGAGCACGTTCGCGTCATGGGTGGGGCCATCATCGTCGGTCGAAGCCCGGAAGGCGGGGCACGCTTCACGATTCGACTTCGCAGAGGGGAGTCGTCGGAATGAGTCTGCGAGTGCCGGGATGCGCGATTGCCGTACTGCTCCTTGTTGGTTGTGGCATTCCGCTGGAATCCACGTCGCGTGAACTACCCGGGTTGGAGGTGGCGGATGTTGCGCCGACGACGACCACCACTTCCATCGTCGAGCCGATTCCCGAGACCACCGCTCCGGCTGCACGTGGTGCGTTGGTGTACTTAATCCGAGGCCAGGGCATCGTGGTTCGAGCCGTGGTATTGAGCGCCGGATACGCGGAGGCCGACCTGCTTCAATTGCTCGTTGACGGCCCGAGCGAAGTCGACCCACGCGGAGAGGTTCGATCCGGGCTCACACAACGCGCCGATCTCGTGGAGGGTTTGGTGTTGGAAGCAGAGACGATCCAAGTCGACCTCAGCCCGTTGTTCGCTGATCTGCCCGGTTCCGAGCAGGTATTGATACTCGGACAGTTGACGCTGACGCTCCTGGCGAACCTTCGCGCCGACGGCGTTGTGTTTCGTCAGAATGCCCAGGTGGTGGCGGTGCCGGATGCCAACGGACAACCGTTGAGTCGTCCCGCCACACGTGCCGACTACATCACGTTGCTGACCCGCGCGTAGGGCCCGTGGCACGCGAAGTCAGCATCATCACGCCGGTTCGATCCGGCCACGCGGACTACCTCGCAGAAGCCTGGGAGTCCGTTCGTGGACAACGTGTGCCATCGGGTCGATTGAGTGGTGCCCCCCCTCGGATTCGAACCGAGGACCTGCGGATTAAGAGTCCGATGCTCTAACCAACTGAGCTAGAGGGGCATCAATATGAAAATTGCGACGCCAGAGCCTAACTCGCTCCACCGATGCATGCCCAATTCGCGCACGCAATGCACGCACGTGTGAACGCCAATGCGTAGGAAACGCGCATCGGTGATGCACGCCTTGGGGTGGACGACGGGGCTCGAACCCGCGACCTCCAGGACCACAACCTGGCGCTCTAGCCAACTGAGCTACGCCCACCAAGGACCCTTCAGTCTGCCATGGGTAGACTGGGGGCACACACCTGTTTGGAGTTGATAACCATGCCAGCGGCCGACAAGACGCTGACGCAATCCTTAGTTACCCGGGCGAAAGAAATTACCGCCCGCGAACTTCAGGTCTACGCCCAGCGCACCAAGGGATCTCAGGCGGCAAATGCCCGAGCCCGCAAGTCTCTTCCTCTCGGGGTGCCCTCGAGCTTCCAGGACTACGACCCATACCCCATCGTGCTTACGCGCGCCCAGGAGTACTGGTCGGTCGACGTCGACGGCAACCGCTACGTGGACTACAACATGGGGTTCGGCGCCCTGTTTGCCGGGCACATGCACCCTGCGGTGCGCAAGGCCGTGTCGGCCCAATTGGATGACGGCAGCCTCTTCGTTACCCCGTGCCCCAGCAACGCAGAGGTGGCCGAACTGCTGGCCGCTCGGTACGGCTTCCCGCTCTGGCGCTTCACCAATTCGGGCACCGAAGCCACCATGGACGCCCTGCGGATAGCACGCGCGGCAACGGGTCGCGACAAGATCGTCAAGGTGGAGGGCGGCTACCACGGTCACCACGACGAAGTGATGGTGTCGATGAAACCCTCCCTGGATGCCGCCGGTCCGGCGGATGCCCCAAATTCGGTGGCAGCGTCCGCTGGCATCACCAAGGGCGTGGTCGGTGACACGCTCGTGATTCCCTACAACGATCCCGAGGCTCTCGAACGGGTGCTTCGCGCAGGTGACGTTGCCGCATTCATCGTGGAGCCGGTCATGCAGAACATCGGCATTTGTCTGCCAACCGACGGTTACCTGCAGGCGGTTCGCGAGATCACGCAGAAGTACGGAACGCTCCTGGTGTTCGACGAAGTCAAGACCGGCATCACCGCCGGCTGGTCGGGTGCCGCCGGAGCACTCGGTGTGGAGCCCGACCTCGTGGCGCTCGCAAAGTCCATCGGTGGTGGCCTACCAATCGGTGCGTTCGGTGGCAAGCGTGAGTACATGGACGAGATCACCAACCGCCGTGTGGTGCATCTTGGTACCTACAACGGCAATCCGTTGTGTATGGCTGCTACCAAAGCCGTGCTCACCGAGATCTGCACACCGGATATAACCCGCGAGGTAATCGCACGCAACCATTCGCTGGTGGAGGCATGTCGCTCGGTCGTGGCGCAACACGGACTGCCGGCCAACGTGGTGGAATTCGGTGCAAAAGGTTGCGTTACCTGGTCGCCGGAACCGATCAAGAACTATCGCGATTACAAAGCCACCGATTTCGACCTCGCCTTTGCGCAATGGATGCACGGCATCAACCGAGGCATCTTGTTGCCACCAGGTTTGGACGAACAGTGGCTCATCTCCGTGATGCATACCGACGAGGCAGCGATGACGTACGCAGGCGTGTTCGCCGACTTCGTCGAGGAACTCGTTCGCTGACGCCGATGCCGAGCGATTGCTGATGCCATCGCCGTCCGGCTCAATCTCGCGGACACCAACACTCGCCGCAATGGTGTGGCGTGGAGTGTTGCGACGCTGTCCGAATTGCGGGAATCGTCGGGCATTCTTTACGCGGTGGTTCGTTCGGCGCGAGCGTTGCGCGGGATGTGGTGTGCGGTGGGAACGCAACTACGAGGGTTTCATGCTCGGGGCGATGGCCATCAGCTTCATCACCACGGGCGGATCACTCCTCATCACGATGGGTGTCGGGGTGACCATCACCTATCCCAACGTGGCGCTCGTGCCGGTGTTGGCGAGCACGGTGCTGGTCACCGTGCTGGTCGGGGTGGGTGGTTATCCAATCTCGTACACGTTGTGGCAGGCCATCGACTTGTACTTGCGTCCGCTCTCGGAAGACGACGGCGAGGAGCAGGCCCGCACGGTTGCGGGGTAGGCCTTGGCCACTGGCTTTGCGAGCGGGCCTTACGCGCGGATCGTGTAACCGGCGTCTTCGACCGCTGCCGTTGCCAACGCCAGGGAAAAGGTGTCGGTGCTGGTCACCGTGGCGGTCTTGTCTTCGAGTGACACTGTCACGGATTGCACGTCATCAAGACCCGCAAGGGCGTCGGTGACATGGCGCACGCAGTTCTGGCAACTCATGCCCTCAATGTGGAGAACTGTTGTCGCCATGGGGCGCAGGCTACCCCCCCCTCGGCTCGGGTGGGTCCTGGCGCTGCGGGTCGGGGGTGGCACCAACTGGCCCCAACGGCCCGTAGGGTGCTTGACCGAACAGGTGTTCGTAGGTAAGGTCAAGTCCGTTCCTGGTGGCTCATGCACACAGCAGTGGGAACGAGCTACCACATAGCACCCCATCCCTACGGTGCAACGTTCCCCATCCAACAATGAAAGGACATCAGCAATGAGCTTCGAAAAGAAGGAAAAGACTCCGAAATCCACCGACAAGGTGGTGGAACGCCCTTCGGAAAAGAAGGCGAAGCCCTCGGTCGAGGGTGATCGTGCCCGCGCCAACGAGCGTGCCAAAGCACTCGAAGCCGCGTTGGGTCAGATCGACAAGCAGTTCGGCGCCGGGTCGGTCATGCGCATGGGCGAGAAGGAAACCATGTCGATCGAGGCGGTATCCACCGGAGCGCTGGCGCTCGACATCGCACTCGGCGTCGGCGGTGTGCCCCGCGGGCGCGTGGTGGAAATCTTCGGTCCGGAGTCGTCGGGTAAGTCCACGTTGGCCATGCACATCGTTGCCGAAGCGCAGCGCAACGGCGGTATTTGCGCATACGTCGATGCCGAGCACGCACTCGACCCGATTTACGCAGCCGCCATCGGCGTCGACACCGACAATTTGCTCATCTCCCAACCCGACACCGGCGAACAGGCGCTGGAAATCGTCGACATGCTGGTGCGATCCAGTGCCGTCGATGTCGTGGTCATCGACTCGGTGGCCGCGCTCACGCCCCGAGCCGAAATCGAAGGCGAGATGGGTGATAGCCACGTCGGATTGCAGGCGCGTCTGATGAGCCAAGCGCTCCGCAAACTCACCGCCAACCTCAACAAGTCCAACACGGTCGCCATCTTCATCAACCAGTTGCGTGAGAAGATCGGCGTCATGTTCGGTTCACCCGAAACCACGCCCGGCGGTCGTGCGCTCAAGTTCTACTCGTCGGTTCGCCTCGATATTCGTCGTATCGAATCGATCAAGGACGGTGCCGAAGTAGTGGGTGCTCGTACCCGCGTCAAGGTGGTGAAGAACAAGGTGGCTCCGCCATTCCGTCAGGCCGAGTTCGACATCACCTACGGAAAGGGCATCAGTCGCGAAGGCTCGGTGTTGGACCTTGCAGTGGAAATGGGCATCGCAAAGAAGTCCGGTGCCTGGTTCACCTACGACGGTGAGCAGCTCGGTCAGGGCCGCGAAAATTCCAAGCAGTTCCTCATCGACAACCCCGACGTGATGATGCAAATGTCGGCTCGTGTCCGCGACAAAGCCATGGCATTACCGGCGCCAGAGGAGCCGGCGGGTTTCACCAAGGGCGACGAAGAACCGATCGACCTGGCGTAGCCAACTTCGCTCGGGTGTTGCGGTGCGGTTGACGCCGCAACACCCGCAGTGCCTGTGCGGGTGTTGCCCACGGGCGGCACCCGCACGATTGACCTCTCAGTAGCCTTCAACGTGCTGTGACTCGTCGATACGTGGTGCGCACGTTCGGCTGCCAGATGAATGAGCACGACTCGGAACGCATCGCCGGCTTGCTCGAAAACGATGGGCTCGAACCCGTGACGGACGAGAACGACGCCGACGTGGTAGTGCTCAATACCTGCTGCATTCGCGAAAATGCCGACATGAAGCTGTACGGGTCGCTCGGCACGCTGAAGAAGTGGAAGGATGCCGGCCCGGCCCGCCAGATCGTGGTGGCCGGGTGTTTGGCCCAGAAGGATCGTGAAACGGTGCGTGAGCGTGCACCGTGGGTGGATGTGGTGCTCGGCACCCACAACGTGCACCGCACGGTGGACCTCCTGCACCACGCCCAGTCCTCGGGTGCCATCACCGAGATTCTCGACGAAGCGGTGATGGACGATTACGCGTTGTTCCCGTCGGCCTTGCCGGTACGGCGCGAAACTTCGTATCGCAGTTGGGTCACCATCCAGATCGGATGCGACAACACCTGTGCGTATTGCATCGTGCCCGCCGTGCGCGGTAAGGAGATAAGTCGGCCCTTCGACGCGATTCTCGACGAAGTTCGTTCGTTGGCCGCGAGTGGTGTGAGTGAAATCTTCCTCCTTGGTCAGAACGTCAACTCGTACGGTCGCGATCTCTCGTTGGCCAGCCGTCGTGCCGGCGATGGGTCCGTTCGGGTGGCGCCGCAATTCGCTGCGCTCCTTCGTGCGGTGGGCGACGTTCCCGGGGTGAAGCGGGTTCGCTACATGAGTCCTCACCCCAAGGACATGCGCGAAGACACGTTGTTGGCAATGGCCGAGACACCGGCGGTGTGTGAGCACCTGCATTACCCGTTGCAGTCCGGAAGCGACCGCATTTTGGCGGCGATGCACCGCGGATATGGCGCCGAGCGCTACTTGGGTCGGCTTGCGGAGGCTCGTCGTACCATCTCCGACCTGGCCGTCACCACCGACGTGATCGTCGGTTTCCCAGGTGAAACCGAACAGGACTTCGTGCGAACCATGGAGGTTGCAGCCGCAGCCGAGTTCGACTCCGCGTATGCCTTCATCTTCTCACCTCGCGAGGGAACCGAGGCGGCCAACATGGTTGACAGATTCTGTGATCCCGCCGAAGTGGGCGAGCGCTACGAACGGTTGAAGGCGGTGCTTGATCGCAGTGCGGTGCGAAAACACCGTGAACGCATCGGCCGCATCGAAGAGGTGGTGGTGGAGGGAACCAGCAAACGAAATCCGGACCACCTCACGGGTCGCACGCGGCAGAACAAGCTCGTACATTTTTCATCCGATGAAAAACTGCGTCTCGGTACCTATGCCCGGGTGGAAATCACCGATGCCGCCCGGTTCCATCTGGCGGGTCGATTGCTGGACGTGACCGCGTTGCCAACGCATCGCACGCGACTGACCGTCGCGTCGGCGTAAGCATGCGCGAAGTAGCCATCGTTGCGCCTACCGCCAGTGGCAAGAGTGACGTGGCGATGGCGGTCGCCCGACAATCCGGTGCACACATCGTTGCGGTGGACGCCATGCAGGTGTATCGCGGTATGGACATCGGCACCGCAAAACCCACCAAGACCGACCAGTCCGAGGTTCGCCACCACTGCATCGACCTCGTTGCGCCCACCGCCCGTTTCACCGTGGCCGAGTACAAGGTGCACGCGCAGCGGGCGCGCGAAGAGATCGCAGCGTCCGGGGCACCGGCCGTATTCGTGGCCGGAACTGGGCTGTATCTCACTGCGGTGATGGATGATTTGCAGTTGCCCGGCGAGTGGCCCGAGGTTCGGTCCGAGCTTCAGGCCGAATCCGACGTTGCAGTCCTGTTCGCTCGGCTACGCGACCTCGACCCGGTGGCGGCCTCTCGAACCGACAAGTCCAATCGTCGCCGTATTGAACGAGCACTCGAGGTGTGTATCGGAAGTGGCAGGCCATTTTCATCGTTCGGACCCGGCACGGGTGCGTATCCGCCCAGTGACGTCCGGCAAGTCGGCATGTGCTGGCCGCGTGAGACACTTTCTCACCGCATTGAGCGGCGCGTACACGCGATGATGAGCGCCGGATTCCTCGACGAGGTGCGTGGTTTGGCGAGCGCTGGAGAACTCTCGCGGGAGGCTCGACAAGCACTTGGATACCGGGAGATCCTTGGCCATCTGGCCGGAGAGACGTCACTCGACGAGGCGGTTAGCGACATCGTGCTGCATACGCGACAGTTCGCGGTGCGTCAGGAGCGGTGGTTTCGTCGTGATCCGCGAATCCACTGGGTGACAGTGGAGAACGACCCAGTGGCCGAGGTGACACCACACATTCTGGCGCTCCTGCGATAGGCATACGGGAGAGGAAATCGCCGTGAGAGTCCACAAATTCGACGCCTGGGGCAACGACTTCCTCGTGCTCGACATGGCCGACGTGCGCTCGCAGGGCGATGCCACCGGCCCGATTTTTCGCGATCCGTCACTGATCAACTGGCCCGCTGCCGCACGTACCTGGTGCGATCGTTCGACAGGGGTCGGTGCCGACGGACTGTTGTTGCTCGAGCGGATCGACGATGTCAACGCTCGAATGCGCCTGTTCAACAGCGATGGCTCCGCGGCGGAGATGAGTGGCAACGGTGCCCGATGCTTCGCGCATGCGTTGTTCCGCAGCGACGTGGCTCGCGGCGAGCGCGTGTATCGCTTGCACACCGACTCCGGAATTCGCGAGGTGACCGTAGGTGAGCGTGACGCAGACACGGTGGTTGCAAGTGTCGACATGGGGGAGATCGCGCCGCTCTCCCCGCCGCGGGGCTGGGCCGAGATCGGCACCCATCCCGACCGCCCGGTGATGCACCTGACGGTGGGCAACCCGCACACCGTGGTGGGCGTTGAGGATGTGGACGACGTCGATCTGCTGTCACTCGGTCGCAAGGTTCCGCAAGTGAACCTCGAAGTCATAGCACCCGGCCCGGAGCAACACGCCATCACCATGCGCGTGCATGAGCGCGGCGCCGGCATCACCCGAGCCTGCGGTACCGGCGCGTGTGCCAGTGCATGGGCGGCCCTGTCGTGGGGACTCGTGCCGCAGGGTGGTGAACGCACCGAGGTGCTCGTGCACATGCCGGGTGGCGACGCAATCGTCACCGTGCATGCCCCGACCCGTGGCAGGGTCACGCTCACCGGCCCGGCACGGCATGTCGGGGCCTACGAGGTCGCGTGGCAGGCAGCGATGGGATCGGCATCGTGACCACGGTGCCCGCAGCGAATCGCGCCGAAGCGATACTCGAATGAGCACGCCGTATCAGGAGGCGCTGGGCCGCACGCTCATCGAGCGCACGATTCGGGAAAAGATCGTCCTTGTTGGTGTGACGCTCGATGATCGGGACGACGAACAAACCCAGGAAAGCCTCGACGAACTGGAGCGCCTAGTGGATACCGCGGGTGCGGATGTGGTGGCGCGACTCACGCAACGTCGCCACGCGCCGGACCCTGCCTCGTACATCGGCAAGGGGAAGGTGGAGGAACTGAAGGCCACGTGTCTTGCTTTGGATGCCGACACGGTGGTGTTCGACAACGAGTTGTCGCCTGCTCAACAGTTCAACCTGGAAAAGACGCTCGGGCGCACCGCGATCGACCGCACGGCGGTAATCCTCGACATTTTCGCCCAGAACAGCCACACGTTGGAGGGCAAGGCTCAGGTGGAGTTGGCGCTGATGCGTTATCGACTGCCACGAATTCGTCGGGGTGCCGGCGCCGGACTCACGCAACAGGGCGGTGGTATCGGCACGCGTGGTCCGGGTGAAACGAAGTTGGAGACCGATCGCCGGCGTATCAACGATCGCATCGCCAAGTTGGAGCGCGAATTGCGCGAACTACAACGCACGCGCGACGAGCAACGCAAGGGCCGTTCGCGCAGCGGCTTGGCCAACATCACCATCGTGGGATACACCAATGGCGGTAAGTCCACGCTGTTGAATCGCTTGACCGATGCCGGCGTGCTGGTGGAGAACCGCTTGTTCGCCACGCTCGACCCCACCACGCGGCGTCTCTCGCTCCCGGGTGGAGAGCCGGTGTTGCTCACCGACACCGTTGGTTTCATTCGACGACTTCCCCACACCCTGGTGGAGTCGTTCAAGAGCACGCTCGAAGTTGCCACCCGCAGCGATCTGTTGCTGCACGTGGTGGACGCCAGTGCCGTCGACCCGGACGGGCAGATTGCGGCGGTTCGCGAGGTGCTCGGTGAGATTGCTGCCGACAGGGTGCCGGAGCTGTTGGTGTTCAACAAGTGCGATGCCGATCACGAGGCAGCCAAGCGGTTGGTGTACGACAACCCCGGCTCGGTGGCCATCTCCGCGGCAACTGGCGAAGGCATCGACGACCTGTTGCGAACCATCGGCGATCGTGTTCGATCGCTCACCGCGGTGGTGGAGTTGCTGGTGCCGTATGAACGGGGCGACGTGATGGCGTCGCTTCACCGTGAGGGTGAAGTGGTGTCCACGTCACACGAGGATGGCGGTATTCGGGTGCGAGCCCGACTCGCCGATGCCGCCCGTGGCCGCCTGACAGAATTTGTCGTCCAATGAATTCTCCAGCCATCATCCACCTGCTCGTATGACTGCCACGCCGTTCGTTCCGCCCCCGTACCCGTACGACCGTCTCGACGCCTTGGCCAAGATTGCGGCGACGCACGACGGCGGCGTCATCGACCTGTCGATCGGCACACCGTGCGACCCACCCACCGCGGCAGTCGTCGCAGCACTCTCGTCGTCGCGGGCGGAGCGAGGGTATCCCGCCAGCATCGGTTCCGAGCCGCTTCGCACGGCAGCCCGAGCGTGGATGCAGCGCAGGTTCGGAATCGAGGTGCCACTCGGACAGGTCGCTGCGTGCGTCGGCTCCAAGGAGTTCGTCGCCACCACGCCGCACTATTTGAAGCTTCGTCGACCCGACCGCGACACCGTGCTGTTTCCGGCAGTTGCCTATCCCACGTACGAGATGGGTGCAACGCTCGCCGGGTGCCGGGCCGTGGCGGTTCCGATGAATTCCGGTGGTGGTCTCGATCTTTCGGCGATCAGTGGGCACGACGTCACACGTGCGCTGATGTTGTGGGTCAACTCGCCGAGCAACCCGACGGGAGCGCTCGACGACCTCGCCGCTGCAGCCACATGGGGTCGTGCCAATGGCGTGCCCGTGTTCAGCGACGAGTGTTACGTGGAGTTCACGTGGAGTCGCAAGGGTGAGAGCATTCTGCAGCACGGCCTCGACGGGGTTGTAGCGCTGCACTCGTTGTCGAAGCGTTCGAACCTGGCCGGTGTGCGCGTGGCGTTCTACGCCGGTGACGCCGACATCGTGAATTACTTGAAGGAGGTGCGCAAGCACGTGGGCATGATGGTGCCTGGTCCGGCACAGGCGGCCGGCGTGGTGGCACTCGAGGACGATCACCACGTCGAGCTGCAGCGCCAGGTGTACCTGCAGCGTCTTGCACGTGTAGCGGAGGTGCTCTCGGCGTGGTCGGGACTACGCATTGGCATGCCCGCCGGCGGCTTTTATCTGTGGTTCGATGCGCGAGATGGATGGGAGTTCGCGGAGCGTCTTGCCCGCGAGGGTGGAGCCCTCGTGAGCCCGGGCGACTTCTATGGCGCTGGTGGTGCGAACAACGTACGTGTTGCGGTCGTGCAATCCGACGATCGCATCGACGTGTTGGCGCGGCGCCTCGGCGTCTAGTGCTCCGGCCTACAGCCGTCGCAGCACGGTAACCACTTTTCCGAAGATGCTGACCTCGGAGGGGTCGAACACCAGCGGCTTCATCGACGAGTTCGACGGCACGAGGACCACCTTGTTGCCATCACGCTTGAACGTCTTGACGGTGGCTTCGTCACCGGGTATTCCTGCTACGACCACGTCGCCGTTGCGGGCCACGTTCTGTTGGCGACACACGACGAAGTCGCCGTCGAGGATTCCGGCTTCGATCATCGATTCGCCGCGCACCTT
>JALRBT010000022.1 GCA_023262255.1 Ilumatobacteraceae bacterium | reverse complement strand
GGTGCTACCGCCGATCTTTGCCGACGCGAACCCCTCGACGGCCGCCGTTACCGCCGCTGCGAGTTCCTTGGCGCGCCGCGTGGGTGCCGACGCGATGTTGTCCCTCACGTACACGGGACATTCGGTTCGTTTGCTGGCGGCGTGTCGCCCGGGCTCGGCCATCATTGCCGCAACGCCGAGCCTCGAGACGGCACGCAAATTGAGACTTGTTTGGGGGGTGCATGCAGTGGTGGCCGAACGCAACACCGACGTCGAAGTGGCTATCGGCGCGGGTTTGGCCGCGGCTCGGGATCGTGGCATGCTCCGGCACGGCGACAAAGTCGTGGTGTGCGCATCGCGCCTGAGTTTGCGATCGGACGCCGACACCATCTGGCTCCACATAGAGCCGTAAGGTACGGTCATGGATTCTGCTGCGCCACACGTTCCTGATCGGGCGTCATTCCGATCGTTCCAAGAATCCACGAAGGATGACTGGTCGTTGATCATGAGTCGTATCGGAGACACCCAGGACATGGTTGCCGACAATGCGCTTCATCTCCTTCGTCGACTTGCCAGTGATCATGGCGGGTTCCCCGTCACCCGACTGGAACACTCGCTGCAAACCGCCACTCGTGCGGAAGCCGATGGTCGGGACGAGGAGTACGTGCTCTGCGCATTGCTGCACGACATCGGTGACACGCTCGCCCCGTTCAACCACCCGTACATTGCGTCGACGATGGTGAAGCCCTTCGTGACCGAAGCCAACCACTTCATGGTGGCGCAACACGGCATCTTCCAGGGCTACTACTTTTGGCATCACATCGGAATGGATCGCAACGCCCGCGATGCGTTCAAGGACTCGCCGTACTACCACTACACGGAGGAGTTTTGTGCCAAGTACGACTCGCCTGCGTTCGACCCCGACTACGTAAGCGCCCCTCTCGAGCATTTCGAGCCGCTCGTTCGTCGCTTCTTCGCCGATCGTTCGAAAGCGAAGTAATGCCCACGTGGCGTAACTGGGCGGGAAGCGTCCGGGTACGCCCGGAACGAATCGTCACACCGACGTCGATCGAGCATTTGCAGGAGGTGGTTCGCCTCGCTCCGGAGGGTCAACGGGTGCGTATGGTTGGAAGCGGACACAGTTTCACATCGATTGCTGTTACGCACGACACGCTCCTACGGCCCGGAACGTTCGACGCGGGCATCGGGATAGACGGCCACTCCGGGATCGCGCGAATTCCCGCCGGCATGGTCCTGAGCGATGTGAACGAGCACCTCGCTACCGCTGGGTTCGCATTGACGAACATGGGCGACATCACGGCACAAACCATGGCCGGGTCGATCTCGACGTCCACGCACGGCACCGGTCTTCGATACACCGGTTTGGCAGGGCAAGTTGCCGGATTCGGTCTGGTGACGGCCGACGGAACACACATCACATGTTCCGCCACCGAGAACGCCGATGTCTTCCGCCTTGGTCGGGTTGCCCTCGGGGCGTTCGGAATCCTCACCTACGTGGATATGAAGGTCGTGCCGACCTTCCGACTGCGGGCAGTGGAGGAGCCGCGTCGCCTCGACGATGTTCTACGCCACTTCGACACGACGGTGACGTCGGTGGATCACTTCGAGTTCTATTGGATTCCCCACACCAGGTGGGCGCTCACCAAGACCAACCAGCGCACGCAGGATCCACCCGAGCCGAGGTCGCGTCCCTCGGTTTGGTGGAACAAAACGGTCATGGAGAATTACGCCTTCGGGGCGGTGTGCGCCACGGGGCGCGCGTTCCCCTCGTTGATACCGCGACTCGCCACCGCGCTTCCCTCGACGGGTCGCCATGAATTCGTGGAGGAGAGCCATCGGGTCTTTGCCACACGCCGTTTGGTCAAGTTCCATGAAATGGAATACTCCATTCCGCGCGAGCGGTTGGTGGAGGCAATGACGCGGATCGTGGACGAGGTTGAGCGGTCGGATTTGAGGATCAGTTTTCCGGTGGAGGTGAGGGTTGCCGGAGCCGATGATGTACCACTCTCCACGTCGTACGGGCGCGAATCGGCGTACATCGCCGTGCATATGTACAAGGGCATGGCCTACGAGCCGTATTTCCGGATGATCGAGCGGATTCTCCTACCGTTGGAGGGTCGTCCGCACTGGGGAAAGATACACTTTCAAAGTGCCGAAACCCTGCAATTGCGCTACGAGCATTTCGACGCGTTTCGTGCCATGCGCCGGCAACTCGACCCGAGCGGAAAGTTCCTCAACCAGTACGTTGAGCGGGTGCTGGGTTGCTGACCTCGTGTCGCTGCTGAATGCAGTATTCGTCTGAGCACCTTCGCCTCACTCGGTATCGCCGAGCAGCTCGTCGCCGGAATGGGTCGACGCGGTATCACCGAGCCGACCGCCATTCAGACCATGACCGTTCCCGATGGTTTGGCGGGGAGGGACGTTTGCGGTAAGGCGCCGACCGGCTCCGGGAAAACCATCGCGTTTGGACTGGTCTTGGTGTCGAGGTTGAGACGTGCAAAACCGTCGGCTCCGACTGGTCTGGTTCTAGTTCCTACCCGTGAACTGGCATCCCAGGTATGCGAGGAGATCGATTTGCTCGATTCCGGGCGCACGTTGCGCGCCACCGCGGTATTCGGCGGCGCGGGTTACGGGCCCCAGGTACGACGGATTTCCTCCGCGAGCGTCGTGGTGGCCACCCCCGGACGTTTGGAGGATTTGATCAGTCGCCGCGACATCGATCTGCGATCGGTGCAAATCGCAGTGCTGGATGAAGCCGATCGGATGGCGGACATGGGATTCCTTCCGGCCGTCAAGAAGATCCTCGACCGCCTCCCGGCGACACGACAGGTGTTGTTGTTTTCGGCAACCCTCGATGGGGCGGTATCGGAATTGATTGCGCGTTACCAGCAAAATCCGGCTCGCCATGACGCGAGTTCGCCCGAGACCGAGCCGGATATCGAGCACGTGTTCGAGTTGATCCCGAAGGACAGGCGATTGCGGCGTATCGCCGAATTGTTGGACCAGCACGAGCAGATCATCGTGTTCTGTCGCACCAAGCACGGATCGGATCGCGTGGCCCGACAATTGGAGGCCGATGATGCACGGTGTGCGGTCATCCACGGGAACCGTAGTCAGGCCCAGCGGGAACGAGCACTCGACGATTTTCGTCGAGGTCGTGCACGAATCCTCGTTGCCACGGACGTTGCGGCCAGGGGTATCCACATCGACGACGTGCCCTGCGTCGTGCATTGGGACCCACCCGACGACCCGAAGGACTACGTGCACCGCTCGGGGCGCACGGGTCGGGCCGGGGCACGGGGAGTGGTCGTTTCGTTCGTCGACCCGTCACAACGACGATCCGTTGTGCGCGACATGCGAAGCATCGGCATCGACGTGCACTTCGTCGATGGCAAGCCACCATCACGTGCCCGGCCGGGCGAACTCGGTTGGCTCGCACGCCGGGTGCCACGACCCGTGGAGTTCTCCGGCAGCGAGTGAGGCTCAGCCAAAGACGATGTCGAGTGGCCGCACCGGCACGCGCGACAATTCCTTGCCCGTTGCCTGACGAATGGCCGCGACGATGGCGGGCGTCACCGAGATGCACGGGGGTTCACCGATTCCCTTTGCTCCCAGCGGTGCCTGGGGTTCGGGTTCCTCGATCATGCTGACCACGACGTCGGGGGCGTCGAGTGCCGTGGGTAGCAGATAGTCGGTGAACGACGGATTCCTCATCCGTCCGTTTTCGAGCACGATTTCCTCCATCACTGCCAGACCAAGACCTTGCGCGATACCACCTTCCACCTGGCCGAGCGCCGCCAGCGGGTTCAATACGCGTCCGACATCTTGTGCGGTGGCAACCTGCACCACCTTCACGAGACCAAGTTCCGTGTCGACATCGACCACCGCTCGGTGCGCGACGAAAGCGAAGGCGACGTGGCAATTGCCTTGGCCGTTTTCGTCCAATTCCTCGGTTTCGCGATGGTGGTGTTCGAACGTCTCGTCGAAGGCGAGGCCGTGCGAAGCCTCCGCAACGGTCACCCGCAACGTTCCCATGCTGTCCACCACGTCCGTTCCATCGATGACTAGGCGGAGGGGGTCGACGTGGTGCGTTGCTGCTACGTGCTCGAAGAGACGTTCCCGCACGAGTCGGCATGCACCATCGACCGCGCCACCGCTCATCCATGTTTGACGCGATGCCGACGTACTGCCTGCACTCCCGATGGCGGTGGAGATCGGCTCGAGGAGCACCGTGTCGACGCCCAGCACCGTACGTGCAATCTGTTGTGCAAGGACGACGAATCCCTGGCCCACCTCCGCGGTGGCGAACTGCAGCGTGGCCACCCCGTTGGCGAGACGACATCGTGCGGTTGCGTAGTCGTCGAAGCCCTCGCTGTACATCAGGTTCTTGATGGAGACACCCCAGCCGATGCCTCGTGTGATGTTGCCGCGCCGTGCGGTCAAGCCCGCCCCGCCCGGAATGAGCAACGGATCGGGGTCCGCGGGTAACGGCTCGGGTAGCGGTAGGGCGGCGGTTTCGCGGATACAACGTTCAACGGGGGCGACGCTGTCCATGACCTGGCCGGTAATCAGACGGTCACCGGTGCGCATCGCATTCTTGAGTCGTATGTCGACGGGATCCAGTCCGCAGGCAGCGGCGAGCTTGTCCATCTGGGACTCGTGGGCGAAACACGCCTGCACGACGCCGAAACCGCGCATTGCGCCGCACGGGGGATTGTTCGATCGAACGGCGTAACCGTCGACGGTTGCCATCTCGCACTTGTACGGCCCTTGCATGTGGGTGACCGCGTTGATGAGAACTGCCGAAGAGGTGGACGCGTAGGCACCACCGTCGAGGACGATTCGGGCCTCCACTCTGCGCAGGGTTCCGTCCCTGTCAGCATGGTGACGCATGAAGATTCGTGCCGGATGGCGATGAATGTGTCCGAAGAACGACTCTTCACGTCCGTACTGCATCTTGATCGGTCGTCCGGTCGTAAGTGCCAGCAGGCAGCAATGAACCTGCAGGCTGATGTCCTCCCTGCCTCCGAACGCGCCGCCCACGCCGCCGAGGGTGAGACGAACCTTCTCGATCGGCAAACCGAGGCACGCCGCGATCTGTTTCTGATCCTCGTGCAACCACTGTGTGGCGACGAACAGTTCAACACCACCTCCTGCGTCGTCGGGCAGTGCCAATGCAGCTTCCAGCCCGAGGAACGCCTGATCCTGCATGCCGACGTCGTAGTAGCCCTCCACCACGACGTCACCCACGAACGATTGGTCGCCACGAATGATGCGTTGTCTACGGATCACGTTGCCGTCGGGGTGAATGGGGGTAAACGAACCGGAGATCGCATCCTCCGCATCGACGAGCGGCGGGAGCACCTCGTAGTCGACACGAATGGCATCGAGTGCCCGACGCGCAGTTTCGGGATGATCGGCTGCAACTGCCGCCACGGGTTCACCGGCATATCGCACCACCTCGCTGGCGAAGACCGGCTGATCGCTGGCGATGAGTCCGTACGTCAGTTGCCCGGGAACGTCCTTGGCGGTGATCACCGCACTCACCCCGTTTATGGCCAGCGCTCCGGAGACGTCGATCGAGACGATCCGGGCGTGCGGATGGGGGCTTCGCAGTGTCGCACCCCACAGCATGCTGTCCGCCCACGCATCGGACGAGAACGCGAAGCGACCCTGTACCTTCGGGATGCCATCGGGTCGTAACGCGGATGATCCGAGTGCTCCTCGTGTTCTGGTCGACGTCGTGGCGTTCATGGTGATGGGTCGTTTCCGCTACTTCGCCTGCATCGCACGACGTTGGTCGCGAGCAAGTTCCACCGCGGCGAAGATTCGCCCGTAGCCGGTGCAGCGGCAGATGTTGCCACTGATTGCTTCCTTGATGGCCAGTTCATCGGGGTTCGGGTTGCGGTCGAGCAGGTGATGCACCGCAACGATCAGGCCCGGGGTGCAGAAACCGCACTGCACACCACCGGCTTCGACGAAGGATTGCTGGACGTCGGTTGGTTCACCGTCGAGCGACAGCCCTTCGACGGTGGTGATGTCCGCGTCCACCGCAGTCGCCGCCATCACGAGGCACGAGCAGACTGCCTCACCGTCCATCACCACGGTGCACGAGCCGCATTCCCCCTGCTCGCAGGCGCCCTTCGTGCCCGGCAGACCGAGGCGTTCGCGCAGAACGTACAACAGGCTTTCGCCGGCCCAGGCGTCCTTCACCTCGTGATCGATTCCATTCACGGTGAGTCGGTACATCTCGTTGCTCATTGCGGTGACTTTCCATGATCGTTGGCTCGCAGGAGCAGGCGTTCGACGAGCACCGCGATGGCATGGCGTCGATACGCGGCGGTGGATCGATGGTCGTCGATGGGGGAGCACTCCGCGGCGGCGCGTCGACCGAACTCGCGGGCGAGTTCCGGTGAAACGGTCAGTGGGGCTGTGAGGTTCGTCTGCGATGCCAGCCATGCTTCGGCCTCGCGCGTCCGCACGACGGTCGGTGCGACCGCACCGAGTGCCACGCGGACGGTGCCGCCGATGGCGTCGTGCACCACGCAGGCAGAGGCGGCAGAGATGACCATCGCGTTGCGCGTTCCCACCTTGGCGTAGCCCTGGAACCCGTCGAGGATCGGCAAGGTGACGGCCACGATCACCTCGTTGGGCTGGCGCGCGTTCTTCTTTACCCCGAGCATGAATTCATGGATCGACAGATCGCGGGACGCATCCAGACTCTGGAGGTGAACGGTGGCATCGAGTGCGGAAAGGACCGGTAGTCCGTCTCCCGCAGGTGAACACGTTCCGAGATTGCCGCCCAGTGACCCCGCTGCGCGAATTTGCGGCGATCCGACGGTGCGAGCTGCTTGGGCGAGTGCCGGAAGATGGTGACACAGAGGGGAGCGTTCCATCTCTGCGTAGGGAACGCCGGCACCGAGGTGGATCGTTTGGGAATCCTCGACGATGTGCCAGCGCTTGAGTTCGTTGACTCGTCGAAGGGCGACGACGTCGTGCAATGTCGTGCGATTGAAGTTGACCTCGACCATCAGGTCGGTTCCGCCCTGCACCAGGCGTGCTCCCGGGTGATCGCGCAACGCTTCGAGTGCCTGTTGCAACGACGTGGCATTGACGACCGTCATAGGTTCGGGCTCCAGTCCGAGAAGGCGTCGATCATGGATTTCACGTCACCAAGCGGGTACAGAATGGGACACGTGGCACCATTTCGCATGTAGTGCTCCACCTGAGCGCGTGCATCGGCGGGCGTGCCGCTGGCGGTGAGCATCTGAACGATCTCGTCGGGAACGAACTTGGACGCCGCGACCACCTGCTCGTGCGTCGCCGGCCACGTGAGCACGCTTCCCACCTTGTCGAGCAGCGACTGGGGTACCCCCGAGGCCTTCATGATGTGTGGCTGTTGACCAAGGTATTGGGTGACCATTTGGCGTGCCATGTCGAGGGCGGTCGCGCGGTCTTCGTGCACGCTGCACACGACGAGTTGCGGACGGTCGATCGACTCGAGTGATCGACCCACCTTGGCTGCGCCTCGTTCCAGTGCCTCCAGCGCCTGTGCGTTGTACTCGGGGGACACCAGGTAGTTCAGAACCACGCCGTCGGCGATTTCACCGGTGAGTTCCATCATCTGCATGCCGGTGGCGCCGATGTAGATCGGCACGTCCTTCTTTCGGCGCTCCTGATACACGTAGTCGAGTTCGACTCCGTCAAGTTGCACGAACTCGCCCTGCATCGTGACGGTTTCGTTGCTTAGGAGTGCGCGAACCGCGGTAACGATCTCACGCATGGCACGCAGGGGTCTGCTGCGATCGATACCAACTTTCTTGGCCAGTGGATCCCACCAGGCGCCGATGCCCAGCAATACTCGACCAGGCGCAAGATCATCGAGCGTGCTGAAGGTTGCAGCGAGACGTGCGGGATTTCGGCTCCAACAGTCGACCACTCCCGAGCCGACCTTCAACTTCGTGGTGACGGAGGCGAAGGCGGCCATCGGTACGGTTGCTTCGCGCACGAGACGACTCTCGGCTTGCCACACCGCCTCGAAGCCCTTGGATTCGGCGTACTTGGCGAACTCCATTCCCTCACGCAGTGGGTGGGCATCCTGCAGGTACAACGCGACTCGTGCGGCCATGATTACAGGTCCTCCATTCGGCGGTGCAGGCGAGCGGCGGCTTCGGCGGCCTTCGCTCGAGTCTCGATCTCGTCGACCAACGTCGTCGTCCCCCGATCGACGATGATTCGGGGACTCGCGGAGCCATCCGTGGCGGTCTCGACGCGCTCGACTCGCATGCCGGTGGTGAACGCGGCGTGCCATGCATCATCGGCGTGCGGATATCGCCATGTCACTCGATCATCCTTGGATTGCGGGAAGAAGTCACGGGTATTGTCCAGCCAGCCCGATACCACGTCGGGTGTGGCGGTGTGATCGAACTCGCGTAGCCGCACGTAAGCGAGACGAAATTCTTCGTACATGTCGGATCCGATGCCGTCGGATCCGAGTACCACGGTGTTGGGGTGAGTGGTGGGTGCGGCATACCCGACAGCATTGTTCATGTTGGAGCGGGGGTTGTGGGCAAGGCGGCCGGGCAGTGCGCGGTCGAGGTGCACACCATGCACGATGAGCCATTCTTCCGTTGCATGTGGGGCCAGGCGTGCGGCAGCCTGCGAGTCGTCGATCGCCTCGGCCACGTGCACGTGCACGCCCACGTTCAACGATGCGGCCAAGTCTGCGGCCGCGGCGATGGTTTCATCGCTGCAGGTGAATGCGGCATGGAGTCCGACCATTCCGGGCTTGCCCGAACGGATGTGACGCTCGCACTCCTCGAGACCGCGCTTGGCACCCTTGGTCATCGGGGAAAGGGGGGATACCTTCTGGTGCAGCGTGTCGTCATCGCGCCAGCGATCCGTTGCTCCGTAGCACGTGCGCACACGAACCCCTACCTCGCTGCAGGCGCGGTCGATCGCCTCCAGTGATCCCTCGATGGCACGGGGCGATTCATGGTGATCCACGATGCAGGTGGTTCCCGCCAGTACTGCCTCGACCGCACCGAGTTTTGCCGACCAGTAGATGGTGTCGAGGTCGAGTGCAGCATCGAGGCGCCACCATACGAGTTCGAGCATGTGGGGGAAATTGGTGGCGACACCTCGCGGTGCCGGCATGCCGCGTGCCATGGCGGAGTACAAGTGGTGATGGGCGTTGACCAAACCGGGTGTCACGCTGAGCATGTCTGCTCGGTGTGCGGAGGTGACGTTCATTCGTCGTCACCTCCGCCACGGCGCATCGGCAGCGTGGTGCGCCACCGACCGTCGAGTTCGTGCAGGGCTGCAGCCACGGCGCCCGCCGTCGGCACGAGTCCTATCTCCCCGACGCCCTTGATTCCGTACGGAGCATTCGGCTGTGCGCGCTCGACGAGGATGACGTCCATCGGCGGCACGTCCTTGGCTCGCAGGATGCCGAGGCTTCGCAACGTCATATTCGTGGGGAATCCCGTTTGCGGATCACTGGGAAAGTCCTCGGTCAGTGCGTAACCAAGACCCATGTGGATGCTGCCTTCGATTTGTCCCTCGCAGAGCGTGGGGTTCATCGCGCGTCCAACGTCGTGCGCAGCGACCACGCGTTCGACCTTGCCCGTCTCGCGATCGAGGACGGTCATCTGAGCTGCGTAGCCGAACGTGGAGTGAATGATCGGGTTGGCTACCTTCGGATCGCCGAGTTTGGTGGTCCAGTCGACGCGGTATTCACCGAGATGGTCCACGCCGCGAGTGAGTCCAGCCGCCTTGGCCGTGTTGCATGCAGCGTGCACGGCACCCGCACCCATCAACGTGCCGCGGGATCCCGTGGTTTGCCCGAGCCCGAGTTCGCGCGTGGTGTCGACGATGACTCGTATCTTTTCGGGGTCGATGTCCAGAACGCCGCCGAGTTCCTCGATTGCGACCTGGATGGCGATGGTATTAATGCCCTGACCCATCTCGGTCCATCCGTGTCGAATCTCGAGGGTTCCGTCGTGTTCGATGCGAACCACGGCTTTGGTGACTTCCTTGAATCCATTGCCGAGCCCACTGTTCTTCAGACCGAGACCGAGCCCCACCGCACTTCCTGCGGCGCGTGCGGCGTCGTAGTGCGGTTTGATGGCTTCGAGACAAGCAAGTGCTCCATCGCAACCGTCGTCCATGATTTGGCCGGGACCCCACACCATGCCGGGACGAATCACATTGCGTCGACGTATCTCCCACCCACTGAGGCCAACTCGTTCGGCCAAGCGGTCGAGCATGCCCTCCATCGCAAACTGTGCCTGGTTGGCACCGAATCCGCGGAACGCACCACCGACCGGGTTGTTCGTGCGCACGGCAATGGACTCCACGTCGATGTTGGGCAGGTGGTAGGGACCACTTGCGTGGCCGGCCATGCGTTCGAGCACCTTCATGCCGACACTCGCGTACGCCCCGGAGTCACCTACTGCACGCACGCGCAACGCCGTGAGCTTGCCATCGGTATCGCAGGCCATCCGGTAACTCATGCGGATGGGATGCCGTTTTGCGTGCACGAGGAAGGATTCCTCGCGCGAGAGCACACACTTCACGGGCGCGTCGACCAGCCAAGCGGCGAGTGCGGCGTGAGCTTGGTTCGACATGTCTTCCTTACCACCGAATGCACCGCCGTTGGTGACGAGCTCTACGGTGACTCGGGCGTCGTCGATTCCAAGAACGCGAGCGATGTCGTTGCGGTCGTCCCAAATTCCTTGTCCGCCCGAGTAGACGTGCAGGGTTCGCGAGGTCCCCGCGCCTGTCGGTACTGCAAGCGTGGCCTCGGGTTCGAGGAACGCGTGCTCGATTCTCTGTGTTTGGAAGGTCTCCTCGATCACGTGCGCACTCGAGGTGAATGCGGCGTCGACGTCACCTCGCGCATAGGTGCTGGTGCTGAGGATGTTGTCGTTGGTTCGCCACACGGCGACTTCCGGGGAGGACAAGGCGACGTCGACGTCGGTGATGGGAGCGTGTACGTCGTAGTCGACCCGGATCAGTTTCGTCGCGGCACGGGCGTTGAGGCGCGAATCGGCGACGACGATTGCGAGCACGTCACCGGCGTACGAGGTACGACCACCCACGGGAATCATCACCGGCCAGTCCTTGTGGATGATGCCGACCATCAATTCCCCCGGGATATCGGCGGCGGTGTAGACCGCCTTGACACCTTCGGATTTCCGAGCGTCATCGACGTCGATTCCCGTCACCGTTGCTCGCGCATGTGCGGTGAAATGGAGCGCCGCATGGAGCATCCCGGAGATTCGAATGTCGTCGACGTAGCCGCGGTCACCGAGTGCCAGTGATTCGGCTTCGTACTTCGGCGTTCGGCTCCCGATTCCTGCGACGGGTGGCATCGCAGGTATCTCGTTGCGCGCAACGCATTCGATTGCATCGAGGATCTTTGCGTACCCGGTGCAACGACACAGGTGCGCACCCAGGTGTCGCGCCATGTCTTCGCGCTTGAGTGCCGATCCTTTCTTCTCGATCTGGGCCTTTGCGCGCACGACGATTCCCGGGATGCAGAATCCACACTGCAGGCCGCCGCATGCCGCAAATGCCGATGCGAACGCCGCCCGTTCACTATCCGGGACACCTTCGAGTGTGACGACGGATCTTCCGTCAACTTTCTCGAGGCTGGTCTGGCACGAAACCACCGCCTTGCCGTCGACGAGGACGGTGCAACACCCGCACTGACCGCTCGGCGAACACCCATCCTTGGGTGACGTGATGTCGAGTTCCTCGCGAAGTGCCGAGAGCAGATGGGGGTGTGACTGTCGAACCACCACGGGGGTTCCGTTGACGGTCAGGGATGTCACCTTTACAGTTTGTCAAAGACGAGCCCCACCTCCAACGGATGGCTGGGACGCAGGACCGGAGAGCGAAGGGGCAGGAACGGATGCCTGGAGGGGGCGTCGCGGCCACTCAGTCGGGTGTTGTGGGCAATTCCGTGCCGTCCGAACGCGTGCGTGGACCTCGTTGTGACGTCAGCCTGGTGTACACCTCGGGGCGTCGGTAGTAGTCCATGTCGAACAGGGTGTTCTGGTAGTTCTTGCACCATTCGAGGTCACAGTCGGCCACGACGACTTCATCGCCGTTGCCGACGGTCTTGGCCAGGATTTCTCCCGATGGTGCGATGATCTGGGATTCGGCAAGGGAGTCAACGCCCTCCTCGCAGCCTCCCTTGGCCACGCCCACCACGAAGGTGCCGTTCTGATACGCGCCCGACTGCATCACGAGCGTGTTGTGGAAACCGGCCAGTCGGTCCTGACTCGGATCGGGAAGATAATTGAGCGGTGTGTTGTAGCCGCACAGGATGAGTTCCACACCCTGCAATCCCATCTCCCGATACGTCTCGGGCCATCGGCGATCGTTGCAAATCATCATGCCGATGCGTCCCGTGAACGCGGTCCAGACGCCGAAGCCTTCGCTGCTCGGCTGAAAGTAGTAACGCTCGGCGTGCTGGAACTTGCGTTTCGGTTCGTGCGTTGCATGACCCGGCACGTGAACCTTCCGGTACCTACCGACGATCGAGCCGTCGCGTTCGACGAGGATTTGTGTGTTGAATCGCTCACCCGTGGCGGTGAGCTCGGCGTAGCCGAGCGAGAACCCGATCGATCGTTCCCTTGCTGCCTCGAACAGCGGGGCGGTGATCGTCGATGGCATTTCCCGTTCGTAGTAGTGGTCGGCGTCGGATATGTTCTCGACGAACCATCTCGGGAAGAAGGTGGTGAGGGCGAGCTCGGGGAACACCACGAGGTGAGCCCCCCGATCGGCGGCAGTATGCAGCAGCCCGCACAGCCTCGACACCACGGATTCGCGAGCATCGGATGCCTGTATCGGACCCATTTGCGCCGCCGCCACGCGCACGATCCGCGGGGAGCCGCGCAGTTTTCCACGCATCAGAAGGAGGTTCCTGCGAGTCGCAACATCGCATCGAGGAGGATGTTCGCACCCGCAACGAGGTCGGCTTCGTCGGTGTGTTCGTTCACGTTGTGGCTGAGTCCGCCACGGCTGGGAACGAAGATCATGCCCGTTGGACACAGGCGTGCGAGCATTTGTGCGTCGTGCCCGGCACCCGAGGGCATACGTTGAACGGAGTTGCCACGATCACGCGCCACGGATTCGACCAGGTCCACCACGCGGTCATCGAACATGACGGGTTCGAATCGCGCCAGGGGGCGACGAACGATTCGTACGCGCTCTGCGACGGCGAGTTCCTCGCAGAACCTGGCGATTTCGGCCTCGGCCGATTGCAGTATCGATTCATCGGTATTTCGAACGTCGAGTGTCAGTACCACCTTGGATGGCACCACGTTGGTGAGGTTCGGATGGACGTCGATCTTGCCCACGGTGCACACTTGGTTGCCGCCGAGGCGTGTCGCCAGATCTCGCAGGAATACGGTCAGTTTGGCCGCCGCAAATGCGGGATCCTTGCGCAGGTGCATCGGCGTGGTTCCTGCATGGTTGCTTTGACCTTCGATCGTTACTTCCTGCCAGGAGATACCCTGCACGCCGGTCACGGCACCGATGCGAACCTGATTCACCTCCAGGAGCGGCCCCTGCTCGATGTGGAGCTCCACGAAGGCGTGCGGTACCACACCCGGACACGGTGTGGTACCGAGGTAGCCGATACGTTCCAATTCATCGCCGAGTCGGGTTCCATCTATGCCGATCACATCGTGTGCCGCCTCGGGCAACATGCCGCCGACGTATACGAGGGACCCCAGCATGTCGGGCGCGTACCGTGCACCCTCTTCGTCGGTGAAGATTCCCACGGCGAGCGGACGTCGTGGTTCGATACCACGCTCCTGGCAAGTCTCGATGACCTCGAGTCCGGCGAGGACGCCATAGTTACCGTCGTAGAGACCGCCGGTTCGCACGGTATCTATGTGCGAGCCGGTCATCACCGGCGCGCCCGTACCTACCTGCCAGGTTCCGACGATGTTTCCGACCACGTCGATTGCGACGTTCATGTTCAGGTCCCGCATCCACGCCACCACGAGATCGCGGCCGTCGCGGTCGGCGTCGGTCAGTGCGAGACGGTTGCAGCCCCCACCTGGTAGCCCGCCCACCTCGCCGAGTGCCATGATTCGGTTCATCAGGCGACGGTCGTTGATGTCCACCCGAGTGCCATGTGGGGGGACGAAATCCGCCGAGCGCACCGCGCCATTCTATGAATGGCAGACTTGAGCACTGATGATGAATGAAACAGTGCGATGACCGGTATCGATCGCAGCGTCTTGGCGGGACTCATGGCGCAGGAGACGGAGCGGTTCGTCGTGACGCATCCGCGCTCCGGTGAACACGCTCGATCGGCGTCATCGCTCGTGGGTGGAGTTCCGATGCCGTGGATGCGTCGGTGGCCCGGGCCATTTCCGCTGGTACTCGAGGCCGCGAACGGTGCACGCTTTACGGATATCGATGGTCACGAGTACGTGGACCTGTGTCTCGGTGACACCGGTGCGATGACCGGTCATGCGCACCCCGCGGTGGGGCGGGCAATCGCCGAGCAACTGGGTCGTGGCGCAACGGTGATGTTGCCGACCACCGATGCCAGTTGGGTGGGCGACGAATTGGCTCGTCGCTTCGGCCTGCCAAAGTGGCAGTTTGCACTGAGTGCCACGGATGCGAATCGTTTCGTGCTCCGCTTTGCACGCGGAATCACGGGTCGGCCCAAGGTGCTCGTGCACGACTGGTGCTACCACGGCACCGTCGACGAAACGCTCGTCGTTGCGATGGGCGATCGTGCGGTGAGTCGACCCGGTGCGATCGGACCACAGGTGAATCCCGCGCTCACGACGCGCGTGGTGCAGTTCAACGATCTGGCGGGTCTCGAGGAGGCGGCAGCCATTGGCGACGTGGCGTGCATGTTGATCGAACCTGCGCTCACCAATATCGGCATCGTGTTGCCAGAACCCGGCTACCTGGAGGGCGTTCGGGAGATCACACGAAGGTACGGCATCTTGTTGATCATCGACGAGACGCACACCATTTGTGCGGGGCCTGGTGGCTGTACCGCGGCATGGGGGCTGGAGCCGGACATCGTGGTGATCGGCAAGACGATCGGCGGGGGAACTCCGGTCGGGGCCTATGGATTTTCGGCCGATGTGGCCACGCAGGTTGCCGCATTGCAGGATCATGACGGAATCGACGTTTCTGGAGTGGGCGGAACGCTCGCTGGCAACGCACTGTCAATGGCGGCCGTTCGGGCAACGCTGACGCATGCACTGCTTCCGGAACAGTTCGCACATACGGCGCAACTGGCCAAGGAATGGACGAACGGCGTGCAGGACGCCTACGAGCGCCGGGGCCTTTCCTGGAGCGTTCAACAACTCGGTGCACGCGCCGAATACTGGTTCTGTCCGCCACCGCGGACGGGCGCTGACGCTGCTGCGGCGGTCGACCATGAACTCGATGCATTCATGCATCTGTGGGCAATCAATCGCGGTGTCCTGCTGACGCCGTTCCACAACATGGCGTTGTTCTCGCCCTTCCACACTCAAGCCGATGTCGATGCCCATACCGAGCAGTTCGACTCCGCTCTTTTGGCCTTGACGGGCCGGTAAGTCCATCTCCGGATGGGATGGCTGGGTGCTGGTCTGGTGGACATCGGCGCCGGGAACACGGTGTGGGTTCTCGTCGTCATGCTGTTGGCCGCCCTCGTGCAGGCCCTTGGAGGCTTCGGTTTCGCACTCATGGCGGTGCCTCTTGCGGCGCTCGTCGTGGATCTCGATTTGGCGGTGGTTGCGGTAAGTGTCGGCTCCCTCGTCAACACGGCCCTGCTGTGTGCTCGTACGTATCGGCGGGTGGAACGCCAGGTTGCCGTGCGCTTCAACGTTCCGGCCCTCATCGGTATGCCGATCGGGCTGTTGGTCCTGCGGACTGCGCCACAGAACCCCCTCAAGGTGATGCTGGGAGTCATCATCATCGTTGCCACGCTTGCATTGATGCGGTCGGCATTTCGAGTGCCGGGTGCTTCCATGTCGAAGCCCGCGGCGAGGGTTGCGGTCGATGTCATTGCCGGATGGCTCTCGGGCATTCTTTCGACGGCCACCGGAACCAACGGGCCGCCCCTCGTGCTTGCCTTGGCTTCTCGACGTCTCTCGCCCGAAGTTTTTCGTGCGACATTGGCGTTCACGTTCACCGTCACCGGCTCATTGAGCCTCGCGATGTTCGCCGTGTCAGGAATGGTGTCGCGCGATGCCCTGACGATTGCAGTCGTTGCCGTTCCGCTGATCCTGCTCGGTCAGGGTGTGGGGATTCGATTGCAGCCGAAGCTGTCAAATCGACGCTTCGATCGACTCGTGTACGTCTTGCTCATCCTGAGCGGATTGTCGGTCGGGATATCGGGATTGACGGGCTGATACGTAGGCGTTGTTCGTCGTTACCCGCCGAACCACTCGAGCCACGCCTCCTTGGACTTCGGCTTGAAGATCGCGTTGCTGTTGCGAATGGTCCCCATCGAACCGTGGGACTCCGTCGAATAGCGATGACCCGGATAGATGACCGTGTCGTCGGGAAGATTGGAAAGTTTCTGCAAGCTGTCGTACATGTCCTCGGGGTTGCTGCCAGGAAGATCGGTACGACCGCAGCCATCGAGGAACAGGGTGTCGCCGGACACCAGTCGCCCCTCGACGAGAAAGCATTGACTGCCCGGTGTGTGGCCCGGTGTGTGGAGCAGCGTGACGGGCACGTCACCCACCATCACCACATCGCCCGACTCGTGTACGGAGAGATGCGATCGGTGCACGCCGGTGACCTTCGTTACCCACTCGGCTTCGGCTCGCTGAACGTGCACGGGAACGGAACGATGCTCCAGGAGAGCAGCAATTCCCTCGATTCGATGGCCCATCATCGATCCACCGACGTGGTCGGGATGGTAGTGGGTGGCGAGCACTCCCGTCACCTTCATGTGGTCCTGCGATACGGCGTCGATGAGGGAGTGCACGTCGTACGCCGGATCGACGAGCAAACACTCGCCGGTTGATCTGTCGCCGATCACGTAGACGAAGTTCACCATCTGCCGAGCCATGTCATCGCCGCGCGCGAAGTCTCGACCCGAGAGCAACTGGCGGAAGTACAACCTGTCCATCACGCGAACGAAACTATCCGTCCTTCGGGATACCTCGCGGCAATTACCCTGAAGGGGTGACTTCACGCAACCTTGCGACGCACTCTCCACTGCGCTATGCGGTCGTCGGCACGGGAATGATGGGTATCGAGCACATCTATGCGTTGGGTGCGATACCCGGCTGCGAAGTCGTAGCGCTGTGCGATCCGCACGAGGCGAGTCGGTCCCGTGCACGGGCTGCCTTGTCGCGTTCCGTCGCCGAGTTCGCCTCGGTGGAAGAGTTGGCGGCGCACGGAGGATTCGACGTGGCGGTGGTGGCATCGCCGAACTTCACGCATCGTTCGGTCGTCGAAACCCTGCTTGCCACCGACGCCCACATCCTCATCGAGAAGCCACTGTGCACCACGGTAGACGACTGTCGCTCCGTCATCGAGGCAGAGCAGACCGTGAACGTGCCGGGTCGCGTGGTGTGGGTGGGGTTGGAATACCGCTACATGGCGCCAATCAAACGATTGCTGGAACACACGCGCAGTGGGAGCCTCGGATCTCTTCGGATGCTCGCGATACGCGAGCATCGTTTCCCGTTCCTGGTGAAGGTGAACGACTGGAATAGATTCTCCGTGAATACCGGCGGCACGCTCGTTGAAAAGTGCTGCCATTTTTTCGATCTGATGCGTTTGATGCTGGGCAGCGAACCCGTACGGGTCTACGCGTCGGGGGCCCAGGATGTGAACCACCTGGACGAGCGCTACGACGGCAAGGTGCCCGACATCCTCGACAATGCAATGGTCATCGTTGACTTTGCGAACGGTGAACGAGCGTCACTTGACCTGTGCATGTTCGCCGAAGCCACGAAGAACGAGCAGGAGATTTCCGTGGTCGGTGATCTCGGAAAAGCCGAGGCACTGGTAACGGAGGGAGTCGTACGTTTCGGCCTACGGGCGAATGGATGGTTCCAGTTCGAGGAGGAACGACTGGGGCACGGTGACATTCCCGACGTCGTTCTGGAACATGGTGCGCATCATGGCTCCTCCTGGCGTCAGCACCTCGCGATGCAGGCGGCCATTCGTGCCGGGTCCCCGGCGGAGGTTTCCCTGCGAGACGGTTTGATGTCGGTGGCGATGGGGCAAGCTGCGCATCGCAGCATCGACGAGGGCCGTCCCGTTCTCATGGCCGAAATGCTCGGCTAGGTCGTTCGGTCATCGCGTGCGGTCGGAGCGTTCCGCCGTCACAGCAACGCGTCGAAGATGCGCTGCCTGATTCGTGGCGATGCTCCGTGACGCGCCTCATAGGAGTCGATCGACTCGCTCAGTTTCAGCAACGCGTTGATTCCGAGGAATCTGAACGGCTCTGGCTCCCAACGCGGTGGGTGGTGATCGATGAACGGCAGTCGAGTGAGCGGTGTGTCGCGTTGATGCCAGGTGTCGACGAGCATACGGGCGAAGAGATTCGTGGCGGCGACTCCGTCGCCGGTGTAGCCGCCCAGTCGGGCGTAGCGCGCGGACCTGTCCAACGTCATCGTCGGAATCCAGTCGCGTGGTACGCCGAGAGGGCCACCCCAACGATGGGTGATGCGCGCTTCCGCGGCGGCGGGAAAGTGGCGAGCGATTGCTTCGGTGATACGCCGATGCGTGGAGGTATCGAGATCGTACGAATCCTTCACTCGCGATGCAAAATGGTACGGCGCACCTCGTCCACCGAAGGCGATGCGATTGTCGGCGGTGAGTTGGGCATAGATCACCATGTTGCCCCCATCGTTGAACGTGGTGCGATTCATCCAACCGAGGGCGGAAACCACGGCAGCACTCAGCGGCTCGGTGGCCACCATCAACGAATAGAGCGGCACCATGCGGCGTTTGGTTTGGCGAAACCCGTTGGAGTACCCCTCCGTTGCATGTACGACGAGTGCTGCTCGCACGTGTCCGTGATCGTGTTGGACCACGCCGTCACGCATCTCGTGAACGACGGTGTCCTCCCAGAGGTGAACCCCTCGTGCCCGCAGCACCCTTGCGAGTCCAATCACCAGGGCGTGCGGGTTCACCGTTGCACAATGGGGACTGAAGATTGCACCGTGCGTTTCCGCAAGACGTAGATGTTCGCGTACCTCGACGGGCGACAGCCACCGCAGGTCGTCTCGGGTCATTCCGAGGTTATGTTGCCGACGAACCACTTCCTGGAGACGTGACGCTTGAATCGTCGTCGAAGCCGACTGGAGCGTTCCTCCGCGATGGAATTGACAATCGATGGCTTCGGATTCAACGACGCGTTGGACCTCGTCGATGCTGGCGAAACTCTCCCGGTAGGCAGCCAGCGCCGCATCCCGACCGAAACGATCGGCTAGTTCGCTGGGCAGAAGCGGAAAAAAACCGCTGCACCAACCGCCGTTTCGTCCGCTGGCGCCGAAACCGATCCGACGCGCCTCCACCACCGCTATTCGTGTTCGTGGTTCTGCCTCGGCGAGGTAGAAGGCCGTCCATAGTCCGCTGAGACCGCCACCGACGATGGCGACGTCGACCTCGGCCACGCTCGGAGCCACTTCGGATTGCCAGTCGACCGATGTCGTCTCGTGCCAGACGGGGAACGTGGCGGCGTCGCGGAGGGGATCCGTCATGGCCGACGGTCAACGAATCCAGAGATCGTAAATGTCACGTTCCGGGTCGACGAGAAGAAGGTTTTCTTCGTGGATTTGCAGTGTGGTTCTGGTGGTGCCCGTGGGGCTCCATGTGCATTGCGATGAACGGGCGAACAGAACGAGGGAATCCGCAAGGGAAGTGACGAGGTGGCGATGCGCCGGTGACGCACCGATGAAGTGTTCGACGTCGGGTGCGTCGATGTTGTCGAAGGTGAAGGGAATATCGAGTCCGTGACATGCCCCGAGGACGCCGTCGAACACCGGAGTCGGCCAGGTGAAAAAGTACGACCAGGTGGCAGCGCCCGTACGCGCCCGACCATCGATGATGCGCCAGGCCGGTACCCGG
>JALRBT010000021.1 GCA_023262255.1 Ilumatobacteraceae bacterium | reverse complement strand
GATGAATGGAAGTGGAGTGGCCCACGTTCGGAGTTTGCCCAACTCGCCACGAAGTGGGGAGTGCCAAAGTTTGGCGAACGCGCCGTATCTTTGCGGTATGCGCTCCGTCGGTAATCGCGTCGACTGAAGTGACGGCCAGGCGATCTGCGGCACACTTCAGCTTCCGATGAAGGCTGCTTCCTTCCGGACCTGACCTGATTCTCGGGCATCCATTGCACAGGACCCGACCGCCACCTCACTCGACGAGATGTCGGCACTGATGAGACTAACAGTGGTGCTCAGATAGCCTGCCCTCGTTCATGCGTTGGACGACAACGCGATGATGATTCGGAGGGGTGCGAGAGCGGCCGAATCGGCGCGCTTGGAAAGCGCGTGAAGCGCAAGCTTCCGTGGGTTCGAATCCCACCCCCTCCGCCACACGCAGGTATCACACTTCGCGCCCGTGGAAGAGCGGCACACGCAGATGGTGGTGTCTTATACACAGATAGCGTTGCCCAACGGAAGGGTGCCAGAGCGGCCGAATGGGACGGTCTCGAAAACCGTTGTGGGTGTATGCCTACCGTGGGTTCAAATCCCACCCCTTCCGCCATACGGCCGTAAAGGAGCCACGTGACCGTTCACCGAGACAACCAACGACTCCTCATTGTTACCGGGGTTGGTGGCTTTATCGGTTCGGTGCTTGCGGGGCGCTTGAATGCCGATGGCTATCGCGTGGTTGGCGTCGATGATTTCTCGACGGGTAAACGGTCGAACGTTCCGCTCGGAATTGATCTTGTAGAGGCGAACCTGGCATCAGCATCGTTGGAGCAGATTCTGCCCTCGCAAGCACACGCAGTTCTGCACCTGGCGGGCCAGTCGTCTGGCGAAATCAGTTTTGACGATCCGGTTGGCGACCTCGAGAAGAATACGGTTTCCACCCTGCGCCTGATCAAGTATGCGGTCGCGGCCAATGCACGACGAATTGTGCATGCAAGTTCCATGTCAGTGTACGGATCCGTAGCCGATGAACCCGTAAAGGAGGACACGAAACTTCAACCACTGTCGTGTTACGGCGTGGGGAAGGCAGCAGCCGAGGGATATCTGCACGTGTTCTCGCGGCGCCTGCCGTTCGTGGCACTGCGAATGTTCAACGTATATGGGCCTGGCCAAGATATGTCGAACTTGCGGCAAGGGATGGTGAGCATCTATTTGGCTCAGGCTCTCGACACGAACAAGATCGTGGTGAAGGGAAGCATTCAGAGGTATCGGGATTTTGTTTATGTCGACGACGTGGTTGAGGCTTGGGCTCGGGCGCTGCAACGCGACGAGGCACTGAACTCCGCAATCAACATTGGTACCGGCGTACGTACCGAGGTGGGGCAACTTCTGAATCTGATTGAAGCAACTGTACCTGGAACCACCGTTGAGGTTGCCGACAATACACCGGGTGATCAATTCGGGATCTATGCCGATACGTCGCGAATGGCTCGCGTACTTGGAATATCAGCCACCGTTACGTTGCGGGAGGGGCTGCAACGATTTGTTGACGAGGTCCGCACCACGTGAGCGTGCCGATAGCACAGCGACGCGACCTCATCAGCGAGTACGTCGATGTTGTTCACCGTGTTGGCGAAACGTTGATTGACCAACGTTCGGTACGCGACCGCCTCACCGTTGATGGCGTCGACTTCTGGTCGGCATCATCCTTGCGAGAGAGCAGTCCATGGGGGTCGCCAATCTTTGCTCGACTCGACGTCCTTCGAGATCGAATCGTTTCCAGGTCTGACGACTCCGTTCGTGCCGCCGATGGTGCCACGCACAAACAGGTGGACCCACCGTCGCACTTGCGGGTGTTGGGGTACTGGGGTGCCAACGTAATCTCCAGTTTGAGAAACCGTGTCCATCGCGTTGCGGGTGATGTGGTGTTCGTGGTGTTCATGCCGGAGTCGCCTGCTCCGGTGTCCGATCGCGAGATCGTTGCGAGATATTTTGGGCAGCTGCCTGACCACGTGAGATCGATGGGGCTTACGCCTGTTGTGGTGTTTCTCCCCACGAACTCTCGCCCGGCGTCAATGACGAATGGCGAGCGTCGTACGTGGCGCACGATGCGGCGCCAGATGATCTCGGTACCAATCACCTCGTTCGTTACGCCACGTACGGTGTGGCGAAGTTGGAAGGTGTGGCGACAGCTCCAGCGGCAGGCACCGTCGTCATCTCACGTGTCTTCGGCACTGAAACCCAACGTCAAGGTGTTGTGGCCACATTTCGAGTACGACTTTGAACAGTCGGTGCGTGGAACCGCGTCGGCGCGCTCGTCACTGCTTGCTACTGGTCTCCGTACCATGCTCACGGTCATTCGAGGGGCACGATTGGTGGTGTATCCGTTCGAAGGTCAGGGTTGGGAGTCGCTCCTGGAGCAGGCATGTTCTCAAAACAACGTGCCGAGCATCGCCTACCTTCACACAATCATGAAGCCATGGGATTTGCGAGCCCACACAGCATTACGTGAGTGTCCACCACGAGCACTGGCACTTCATGGCGAGTATGATCGATCGGAATTGCAGGCGGTGGCTGGGTCAGCGGCAGAAATCTCAAAGGTGCAGTTGGTCGACGTTGAAGCGCTTCGGTACGCCTATCTCGCCCAAATGAGGGTGAGGCAGTCGCGTGTATCCGCCGAACAGCGAGTACTGATCGTGATGGGTTCCGACTGCAACACCTCCTCCAATCAATTTCTCGCAATCACTCACGAGATCGGTCGACAGGGTAAGCGATGGAAGGTGAGCGTCAAGTCGCATCCGCAGTGCCCAGTCACCGGTTCGATGAGTCCTGCGGTGCAGTTGGTGTCGGGTAGCTTGCACGAGTCGTTTGCCGAAAGCTCCGCGGTGTTTCTCTGTGGCACCGCTGCACCACTCGACAGCTATCTCTATGGATTGCCAACGGCCGCCCTTGCCGACAACTCCGGGTATTCCATGAATCCGCTCGAGCCAGATGAGTCGTACTTCGTGGGCCAAACACCCGCCGAGGTAGTTGCCTGGCTGACGTCTGCCATGGAGCGCCCACTGTCCGTGCCATCTGCTGAGCGGTTCTTTGATCTTTCACCCGGGTTCACCAAGTGGGAAAATGCCATCCGCAACGCAATTACTTCACAACGATAAAGGTGCTGACGGAAACGAGCCGAGGTCTACCGTGCCGCAAGCAAGCGCTTCGCGCGTTCTAGATCTTCGGGCGTATCAATGGCGATACCGTTTTCGTGCACCTCCACCATCGCCACACGAAATCCAAGCTCCAGGAATCGGAGTATCTCGATGTCTTCAAGTTCTTCGAGCGGAGTTTTTGACGGCTGGGCCGCAAACTGCCGCAGCGCATCGGCTCGAAACGCATAAAGCCCTACTTGTCGATGTGCACCCTTGAATTCCAAAGCCTTCGTGGTGGGAATCGCACCTCGACTGATGTACAAGAGGTGTTGGCTCGCATCCATCACCACCTTGGGAACGGTGACGCTGCGGAAATCTTCCTCGGAGCGGATTAATGCACAGGCATTGATGACGGAGAGGTTTGGGGGAGCATGTTCTGCGGCGGCAATGATGTTTCTGACACCGTCGGGATCGAGAAATGGCTCATCACCCTGAACGTTGATGTACCACGAAGCGTTGATTTGCCGTGCAACTTCAGCGACGCGGTCGGTGCCGGTCAGGCAGGAAGAACTGGTCATGACCGACTGCATGCCGTGCCGCGTGCATTCCGCCACGATTCTGTCGTCGTCGGTAGCAACGTAGATGCTCGAATTCTCGACGGCCTGAGCAACCTGCTCGTAACAGTGGCGTAGGACCGACTTACCACCGAGGTCGGCGAGCGCTTTGCCCGGAAACCGAGTCGACGCATAACGAGCGGGAATAACAACGATCACGGAGCGACTACTCCTTCACCTGAATCACAGCGGCGCAAAGAGCGAGCGCTGCTCCATCGTGAGTGATGTCTTGGTGAGTGACACCAGTGGAATTGCAGTGCTGGTAACCGTGTAGTGGCGCAACGTATTTTCAACCGCAAGTTGTCGTGCGTCAGCGGGTTCGTATCCGTCGGCACCAACGACGAAGATTCGCTTCGCTTTACCTTCGGTAGCCACGGCAAGTGCGTACCCAATCACCAATGGATCTGGGATTCCCACACCTGACGGTATTGATGAGAAGCCGTCCGACGTTACCGACATGCCAACATCCCGATGGCGTTTCACGGTGATACCCAGTGACGCGAGGAGGTCGCCTGGCGCCACAACCTCACAGTCGAGATCTCGGAGTGCCGATGCGTCGAGCATCGCCCTCTCCGGATGGCACACGGCAACCGCGTCAACGAGCGACGTATCGATGGGGAGATGTGCGTTGAGCCCCAGCACGAACGGTTGATGCTGACGAATGAACATTTCTATTTCGGACTTCTTCGCATGGGCTTCCGGGCCGTTGGCCACGATCAGCACGTCGCGTGCGGTGCACCAATCGTCGACATTCCTTCCACCCGCGAACTGCAACGGCTCACCTTGGACGGCCTCGGTGAGACGACGAACATCGAAGCTGGTTGCGCCACGCTCGTTGAGACGGTCGAGCGCCGTGGTGATCTCGGCTGGCGAATAGCGATCGTCCTTGGTGAGTTCCATCACGTACGTGGGGTGCACGGCAAGATTCGCCGATTGGAAGTAATGCAGACTCGATCCCCATCCGTAGGTGCGCTTCAACTCGGCAAAATCGTGTTCCACGAGGTTGACCAATGGTTGGACGGTGGCCGTGGTGAGGCCGCGGCGTGCGAGTTCCATCACCAAGTATTCGGTACGCACGTTGCCAGGACCACGACCCATTCCCTGGATGGTGGAGTCCACGATGACGGCTCCGGCGTCGATTGCCTCCATGGTATTGGCGAGTGCATACGACATGTTGTCGTGGAGGTGACAACCGATTGCCGTACCGAAGCCGTCTCCGAGTGCGTTCATGATTGGCGCGATGTCGGCCGGGCGAAGTGATCCGAACGAATCGGCGATGTAGGCGTAACTCACATCGAACGTTTTGGCTTGCTTGCCGAATGCGGTGATGTGGGGGTATTCGATTTCTGATATCTGCATCAGATTGAGTGCCACGTCGTAGCCGAGTTCACGGAGTTCTTCGATGGAAGGTCCAAGCTTGTCGACCTCATTCCGGTTGGCGGCAATGCGCACCATCGACACCTGCGAGTGATTGCGCCGAGAGAACGTGCTGCGAACGGCTACGCGTTGGTCGGCTGCTTGCAGTAGTTCCTTTGCATTCAGCATCACCGCGAGGGAGAGGTGTTGGGGGATACCGAGACGCTCGATAAATGCATCGGTGGTGTAGGCCGCGGCCCCGAGGTATTGATTGGTGTGCAGGGTGCGGAAGCCAAGCTCCACGATGTCGATTCGTGCGGCTGCCGTTGCATCCACGTAGCGCTTTACGAGGTCGAAGGAGTAGTCCCAATCGTTGTAATAGCCGCCGTCCCGCAACGTGCAGTCGAGCACGAGCACATTGGACGGGGCGCCCTGTTGGGAACGCAGTGCCACGTCTTCAGCGTACTGAGTGCCCTAACGGCACTGGGCGTACCGTAATGATGTGGACGATGCGACCGCAATGCGCCATGCGCTCACCGAAGCGCAACGTGCGATGACTCATGGCGACGTGCCCGTGGGTGCCGTTGTGCTGTGCAACGGCGAAGTGATCGCACGTGCATGCAATGAGCGCGAGCACCGTGGCGACCCGACTGCACATGCCGAAGTGCTGGCACTTCGTGCGGCTGCTCGACACCTTGGCACCTGGCGGCTGGATGACTGCACGCTCTACGTAACGCTCGAGCCGTGCACGATGTGTGCCGGGGCAATCGTCAATGCGCGCGTCGGAACCCTGGTATTCGGCGCCACCGACCTCAAAGCGGGTGCCATGGGATCGTTGTACAACGTTGCGGCTGATCCGCGGCTGAATCACGACCCCATCGTGCGTCACGGCGTGCTAGCCGACGAATGTTCGACGGTGCTCGAGGAATTCTTTCGCGCTCGGCGTTAGTGCCCGCGAGGTTACTTGCAGTACGTTTCGTTCTCGGGAACCGTCAGCGAGATGAGATACGCATCTACGGTTGCAACCACGCAGATGTTCAGTCCGTAGCCCGTGTGGCGATCCGCCTCCACGATGACCAGCACACCACCTTCGAGATTCTTTGCAGCCTTGCGGGTGCTGGCGAGCGGTGTGGCCGCATCACCGGTGGTACCAATCACCACGATCGGTCCCGCTCCGGCACCGGTTACTTCAACTCGTGACTCCACGCGATACGGCCACAACGCACAGGCGTAGCCGTAACCGAAGTTCTCGCCGAGTCGCTTCGCTGCAGCGACAAACTTGGGAATGTCGGCGTCGACATCGGCGATAGTGGAACCTTCGGGGTCATCGAGACAGGAGATCGCCAGGAACGCCTCCAGCTCGTTGCCGTAGCTTCCATCGAACTTTCGCTGGTAGTAGTCGTCGTAGAGTGCAAGCAGTTGCGCCCCGTTGCCATTCACGGCGTTAGCGAGCGCAGTTTCCAATTGTGGCCACAGCGTGTTGCTGTACATCGCCTGTACCACGGCCGTGTAGAACACGCCCTGGGTGACCGGGGTTCGATCGCTGCTCACCGGGATGGGATTCTTGTCGATGTCAATGACGAGCTGGTCGAAGAGCGCTGCAGGGTCACCATCGTTGTAGATCTTGCAGGTACTGCGCTTGGCGCAGTCGGCAAGGAACGCCGAGAGTTGCTGTTCGAAGCCCTTCAATTGCGCGACGGCCTGATTGAAGCCGTTTGCGTTCGGATCGGACGCACCATCGAATACGGCCGCACGCACGGTGTCGGGGAACATCGTGACCCAGGTGGCGCCGAGCTCGGAGCCGTAGGAAAATCCGAAGTAAGTGATGGAATCCTCGCCGAGTGCACGCCGGATGGAGTCCATGTCACGAGCCGAGGCTTCGGTGGAGATGTACTTGAGCATTTCGCCGTTGTACTCCACACAGAGATCGACGAATTCCTGTGTGAGATCGATCATCCGTTGCTTGGCGGCAGCATCGTTTGGCGGCGAGTCGATGCCGAAGAATCGGTCGTAGTCCTCCGTGCAGTCCACCGCTGGTGTCGATTCGCCGGTGCCGCGTGGATCCCAGCCAACGATGTCGAACCTGTCGGTGAGCTGTGCACTGAAGTACCACTCGGCGCTGGCTGCAACATCGGAGCCACCGAATCCCGGTCCACCCGGGTTCACCAACATCGATCCGATTCGCTCGGAAGGACCATCGGCGAGCCGGCGCGTGAGAAACAAGGAGAAGGTACCGGCACTCGTATCGTCGTAATCGAACGGCACCGTCAAGCGTCCGCACTCGAGCGTGCCCGACGACGTGGCTGACATCGACGAGGTATCGCACTCACCCCAGACGATCACATTGGTACCGCTGTCGGCATCGGGAGCGGGATCGTCGTCAAGGTTCGTGTCGCTCGCAAGCGTCGTCACCGGTGAGTTGTCAACGATGGTGGGATCGGTGCTGGCTTCGTACACCAGCCGCTCGCCGCAACTCGAAACCGCCAGCATCGCGGCAACGACCAAGGCGGCACGCCGCATGTTCACCATGAGACCGACAGCCTAGATTTGCGGGAGCGAACGTGACAACGCCCACGCCCATGACCGACCTCGACGACGCACTCGATAACACCTTCAGTCAGCCGACGGACCACGTTGCCGACTCGGCCCAGAGCGTGTCCGAGCTCATCGATGCCATCAATGCGGTACTTACGCGCGAATTCCGTGAGGTATGGGTCTACGGCGAGGTCGGCAAGGTAAGCCAGCCGAGTAGCGGACACGTGTACTTCGACCTGGTGGAAGACAATTACGGCGAAAAACACGTAATCTCCGTCAAATTGTGGCGCGGAGTGCGTCAACGGCTGCTACCCAAGATGAAGCAACACGACATGGACGTGGTGTCGGGCATCAAGGTACGCATACGTGGTACCCCCGACGTTTACGGTGCCACGGGACAATTCGGCTTCAAGATGTCCGATGTCGACCCTCGTTTCACGCTCGGCGACCTCGCCGCCCAGCGCGACGAAATCATCGCAAAACTGAAGAAAGACGGCGTGTATGACCGCAACCGGCACATGACGCTGCCGCTCGTACCGCTGTCGATCGGCGTGGTTACCAGCAAGGGCTCGGCGGCCCATGCCGACTTCATGAAAACCCTCGAAGAGTCGGGAATCGGCTTCAGCGTGACCCTGTGCGATGTTCGGGTACAGGGCGATGGTGCGGCCCACCAGATCGCAGCCGCAGTCGCACTGCTGGGTGACCAACCGAACGTGGACGTGGTAGCCGTGATCCGAGGTGGCGGCTCGCGCACGGATCTGGCGACGTTCGATATCGAGGTCGTGGCGCGAGCAATCGCCGTCTGTCCAAAACCGGTGTTCACCGGAATCGGACACGACATCGACACGAGCATCGCCGACGAAGTGGCGTTTTCATGGAACAAAACACCAACGGCATGCGCCGTTGCAATCGTGGAGAGGGTGAATGGCTTCGTGCACCACGTTGACTCGGCCGCACAACGCATCGCGAACGTGGTGTTGTCGGCATTGGCCAATAGCGAGCGTCGCGTGGCCAACGCCGTGGGACGACTGCGAACGCTTCGCACCACCGCGCTGGAAGCCGCCACGTCGCGCATCGACCTCTTGTCGACGGAGATCGCCGGATTCGATCCGGTGGTGCTCATGCGTCGTGGCTGGAGCATCACGTATTCGGCCGACGGCAAGGTGCTGAAATCGGTACGAGACATCGATCGCGGAAACGAAGTCACCACTCGTGTCGCTGATGGCAACGTCGTGAGTACCGTCGTTGCAACCACAGCGTCACGGACGAACGAACAGAAACCAAGGAGTAACAACAACGATGCCTAGGAAGAAGGATGATGCAGACATCGGATACGAGGACGCCGTCACCGAACTCGAAGAGATTCTGGAGGCGCTGTCCGACGACGACATCAACGTGGACGAACTTGCAGAGCGAGTGAAACGAGCCACGGAACTCGTCAAGGTGTGTCGCGATCGAATCGCAGCCGCGCGGTTGGAGGTGAAGGAGATCCAACTTCCCGAGGAGTCACGCTGATCTTCGCGCCGCATCGATGGCTTCAACGTCGATATCGGCGTAGCCTCGTCTCGTGACTTTGGCTCCGGCGTCGCTGCGCGACATCGCCACGCGAGTTGATGATCGTCTGCGGGCGTTGATCGCGCAGGAACGGGCACGGTGGGTGGGGTTCGACACGGATCTGCAGGTGCCGTTCGACGAACTCGAGCGAATGGTGGTGGGCGGCGGAAAGCGTCTTCGCCCCGTGTTTACCTACTGGGGATTTGTCGGCGCTGGTGGTTCGTCAACCGACGAGCGTGTCATCGATGCAGGTGCAGCCTTCGAGTTGTTGCACGCCTTTGCGCTGTTTCACGACGACATCATGGATGGTTCCGTCACGCGACGCGGCGTCACCACCACGCACGAACGAATGCAGGCCGAGCATCGGACGCGCAGTTGGTCCGGTGATGCACGCCGATTCGGGGATGGTTCGGCGATTCTGATCGGCGACTTGTCGTTCGTGTATGCGGACAGTTTGCTTTCACATCTTGGTCCGCGGGGATGGCAGATGTGGAACGAGCTCCGGGTGGAGCTGAACATCGGTCAATACCTCGACATGCTCGGCTCGGCTCAAAATGAACGACGTCCCGAAAAGGCGGCACGCATCTGCCGGTACAAGAGTGGCAAGTACACCATCGAGCGGCCACTGCACCTCGGTGCATTGCTCGCCGACGAGGCGACACCACTTCTCGCCGACTATTCGGCGTACGGATTGCCACTCGGTGATGCGTTCCAGTTGCGCGATGATGTACTCGGAGTCTTTGGTGAGTCTTCGGTGACCGGCAAGCCGGTGGGTGATGACCTGCGCGAAGCCAAACCCACACCGCTCATGGCGTTGGCATCGTCTCGTGTCACGGCCCCCCAGCGCGAAGTGTTGTCGCGTGTGGGTGCAAAGATTCTTTCCGACACAGAAGTTGCCCAGGTACAGCAAGTGATCGTCGAGTGTGGTGCACTGGCAGAGATGGAAACCATCATCGATCGGCTCACCACCCAAGCCATCATCGCGATCAACGATGCACCAATCGATGGTGCGGTGCGTACCGAGTTGGTCGCACTGGCATACTTCGTCAGCGATCGACGCGTATGAGCCACGAGTCATGACCAGCCAACCGATGCACGTCGTGGTGATTGGCGCCGGGCTCGGTGGGCTCTCGAGTGCCGCATACTTGTCGCGCAGTGGTCACAATGTGACCTTGCTCGAACGTGACGACATTCCCGGGGGTCGTGCAGGAGTGATCGCCTCACACGGTTTCCGGTTGGACAACGGCCCCACGGTGTTGACCATGCCGGGGCTGTTGGAGGATGCCTTCGTCGCCGCTGGGGCCAACATGGCCGACTACGTGAAGGTCAAGAAGGTGGATCCGATGTATCGGGCCGTGTACGAAGACGGCAGTGAACTACTCGTGCGTCACGGTCGCGAGGCGATGGCCGAAGAGATCGCAAAGTTTTCCAACAAGGTGGAGGCGGCGTCGTTCATCAAGTTCTGTGCGTGGTTGGAGGGTCTCTACAAGGCCGAGATGTCGTCGTTCATCGACACGAACTTCGACTCCGTCCTGGATTTGGCTCGCCCATGGCGTGATGGACTGCGGCTCGTGCAGATGGGTGCCTTCCGGAAGTTAAACAAGAAGGTCGGCGGATTCTTCAAGGACGATCGATTGCAGCGCATCTTCAGTTTCCAGTCGATGTACGCAGGGCTGGCGCCGTACGAGGCGTTGTCGCTGTATGCAGTCATCACCTACATGGACTCCGTCGAGGGCGTGTACTTTCCCGAGGGTGGCATGCACGCAATGGCCACCGGTTTGGCTCGCGCCGTGGAGGCAGCCGGCGTGAAGATTCGCTATGGCGCCACGGTGTCGCGCGTCTTGCGCTCGACTGGTTCGCGCGGATACGTCACGGGTGTGGAGCTGGCGGGAGGTGAGCGCATCGCATGTGACGCCGTGGTGTGCAACCCCGACCTGCCGGTTGCGTATCGAACGCTCCTCGGTGGCGTCGACGCGCCACGAACCGCGCGGAACGGAAAATACAGCCCGAGCTGTCTGCTTTGGGTAGCCGGTGTAAAGGGTGTTCCGGCTTCGAATGCGGCACACCACAACATCCACTTCGGTGCCGACTGGAACGGTTCGTTCAAGGCACTCATCGAAGATGGTGTGCGGATGCCCGATCCGTCGATCCTGGTGACGCTGCACTCCATCGACACGCCAGGCTTGGCGCCGGAGGGCCACACGGCGTTGTACGTGCTGGAGCCAACACCGAACCTTGACGGCAAGATCGACTGGTCACGCGAGCGCGACCGCATCGTGGGCGACGTGCGAGAGCGCGTCGGCAAACTCGGGTACCCCACAGAGGTGGTAGTGGAGCGCATTTACGATCCACTCGACTGGGAACGTTTGGGTATGGAGCGTGGTACACCGTTTGCATTGGCACACACCTTCCTTCAGACCGGTCCGTTTCGACCAAACAACAAGGACAAACGCGTGCCCGGGCTCTTCTTCGTAGGTTCATCCACCGTGCCAGGTGTGGGTGTGCCGATGGTGTTGGTGTCGGGCAAACTCGCCGCACGTCGCATCGCCGATTACGCCGTCGAACGCACCGGTAGGTGAGTGGTGCCGACGCCACCAACACCAACCACGCACCTGCTGCCCAGTGGTCCCGTAACGTTGGCGCAAAGTTATGCACTGTGCAAGGACTTCAACAAGCGGCACGGCACGACGTACTACTTGTCGACCAAGGTGCTTCCCGCCGACAAGCGCCCACATGTGCACGCGCTCTACGCGTTTTGTCGGTACGCCGACGACATCGTGGACGACCTTGGTCCGGTTCCGGTGGCGCAACGCCAAGCGGCACTCGCCGGATTCGGCGAGCGATTCTTTCGCGATCTTGATTCGGGCGCTTCGACGGATCCCGTCCTCATGGCGGTGGTCGATACCCTGCAGATCTTCCCCATCGACCCCGAGTGCTTCCGTCGCTTTCTGCGCAGCATGACCATGGACCTCACCGTTGAGAAATACGAGACCTGGGAAGACCTTCTCCACTACATGGACGGCTCTGCCGCCGTTATCGGTGAGATGATGCTGCCGATCCTCGAGCCGCACGACCCGGCCGCGTTCGGCCATGCGCGTGATCTCGGTAATGCGTTTCAACTCACCAACTTTCTGCGTGACATAAACGAAGACCTCGATCGCGGGCGGGTCTACATCCCCCAGGAGGATGTGCGACGTTTCGGGGTGGATATGTCGCGGCGAATATGCACACCGGAGTTCGTTGAACTCATGAAATTCGAGATTGCGCGTTGCCGCACCCTGTATGCCTCGGCCGACAACGGCATCGCAATGCTGCCGAATCGTTCCGCTCGTTGTATCCGTGCGGCTCGGGTGCTGTACTCCCGCATTCTCGACCGAATCGAGGCGCAACACCATGATGTCTTTGCCAAGCGCGCGTCGGTTTCGACGATGCACAAGGCGCTCATGGTGGCGCGACTCATATTGCCGTTTGGCTCGTAGACGTGGCGCTGGTGTGACGGCGGTGTCTGGGTACCGATGATCACAGGGATACGAAGGGAGCCCGTCGCATCGGTGTCGTTGGCGTTCACGGTGGTGGCCATGATTGCCACTCCACTGTTCCCACGGGCTGACACCGAACGCCAACTGCTCGCCAACGTGGTGGTGCTCGGGTTGCTTGGCGTCGGGGTGGTCAGCGCATGGACGGCGCACGGGGTTCGGGCGCTGGTTGCTGCAGGCTCGATCATGGCGCTGACGTTCTGCGTGGAGCTCGTAGGAAGTAGCACGGGGTTCCCGTTCGGTGAGTACGACTACACCACCGCGTTGTCACCGCGCGTCGCTGGGGTTCCACTGCTCGTGTGTTGTGCGTGGGCAGCGATCACCCTTATTGTGCACGGCATGTTCCGCGTCACGCCACACGCAATATGGCGGCGCGTGGTGTTGATGGCCGTCTCCATCACCGCATGGGACGTGTTCTTGGATCCGCAGATGGTGGGCGAGGGTTACTGGCACTGGGAGACATCGGCGCCGGCGTTTCGGGGAATTCCGTTGGTGAACTACGCCGGCTGGGGAGCGACGGCACTGATGACGTCGGTGGTTGCAGTAGTGACGTGTGGTCGCACCTCCGATTCCGCGCGCACAATGCAAGGCGCAGGTGTGCCGCTCGTGACGTATGCGACGCTCACGGTGATGTACACCATCGGCTTCGTGTTCTTCTTCGACGACATCGTGGTGGCGGTCGTTGGTGCCATTGCCATGGGATGGTGCCTGTGGCGGGGAGTGGTGCACCGTGCTCGGCCAATGGGAGACGTGCCGTGACCGTCACATGTGATGTCGCCGTCGTTGGTGGAGGAGTTGGCGGAATCATGACCGCCATTCGCCTGGCCTCCGCTGGTCGGCATGTCATGGTGTTCGAGCGCAACGATGAACTTGGCGGCAAACTCTCGTCGCGGAGTCGCGACGGTTACACGTTCGACACGGGTCCATCGTTGCTGACGTTGCCGTCGTTGATCGACGACGTGTTTCGCTTGGCTGGTACCAGCCTCGACAACGAGGTGACTTTGCAGCGGTTGGATCCGTCGTTCCACTACTTTTGGCCCGATGCGTCGACCGTGACGTTTCGTGACGAGCCAATTTCCACTGCCGAAGCCCTCGAGGCGTTCAGTCCGGGCTCGGGTGCCGAGTACCTGGCGCTGCTCGCCCGTGCGCGCGCCGTCTGGAACGTGAGCGAGCGGACGTTCTTTGCCGGCGATGTGTCCTCGCCGTTGTCGGTCCTTCGACGCATGCGATCACCACGTGACCTTCTGCAAATCGACGCGATACGTACCTTGCAGTCACGGTGCGAGACGTCATTCGGTGACAAGCGATTGCAGCAGTGGCTTGCACGATATGCCACCTACAGCGGATCGGATCCATCGCTTGCACCAGCGACGCTCGCGTGCATTGCTGCAGTCGAGGCCGACCATGGATCATGGTACGTGCGTGGCGGTCTTGGTGCGTTGCGAGATGCCATGGTGCGAGTCGCGCGACGGGTCGGTGTGGAGTTTTTGCTGGGCGCAGAAGTTGCCAAAATCGAAGCGTTGCAGCGACGAGTAACCGGGTTGAGACTCCACGACGATCAGATCGTGGCTCCGGTAGTCGTCGTCAACGCAGATGCCGAACATCTGTATCGCGACTTGTTGCCTCATACAAAACGTCTTCGTTCCGTGCAGCAATCGGAGCGATCAACGAGTGGCGTCGCGGTTCTCGTGGGAGTGGAAGGTCGCACACCCCTGATCGGTCATCACAACGTGTGGTTTTCGCGCGACTACGCTCGCGAGTTTGGCGATATTCGTGCGGGTTGCGTACCAATCGAGCCCACCATCTATGGCTGCATCTCCAGCGTGACCGATCCATCACAAGCCCCGGCGAACGGCGAAAACTGGTTCCTCCTCATCAATACGCCTGCAGATCCCACCATTAACGCTCGTGATTGCGGGCCGTGGCTCCTTGATCAGTTGGCAGCGGTTGGTCCGGACCTGCGCCAACGTGCTCGATTTGCAGAGGTAATCGGACCACACGATATTGCCATGAGGTATTGCTCGCCCGGTGGTGCGATCTACGGAACGTCATCCAACGGTCGCAATGCAGCATTCCGCCGTCCGGCGATGCGCGGACCTCGAAAGGGACTGTATCTCGTCGGTGGGTCGACGCATCCGGGTGGCGGTTTGCCGCTGGTCACGATGAGTGCGCGAATCGTTTCCAACACGATTCTGCGAACGCATCGCGAGCGATAGCCTCAACACCATGTCGGTAACCGTTCGTATCCCTACCACGTTGCGTCCACTCTCGGGCGGTGCCAGCACGGTCTCGGTAGTCGGTTCCACGTTGCGTGACGTCCTCCAAGGGTTGGAGGCTGCTCATCCGGGCTTTGCCGCCAAGTTGCTTGACGAGCAGGGCAATCTCCACAAATTCGTGAACGTGTTCGTTGCCGATGACGACGTGCGCTACCTGAAAGGTCTCGACACGGAGGTGTCGGCTGGGCAGACCGTTTCCATCGTGCCGGCCGTCGCCGGCGGCCGCTAAGGGTCTCGTCCGCTTGAAATTCGTCGTCGCGGTTCCGGCGCGACTGGAGTCCACGCGTTTACCGCGGAAGGTGCTCGCCGATATCGGGGGCAGGCCGATGTTGCAGCGAGTGCTGAACGAGGCAGGTACGGCCCCCTCGATTGCCGAGGTGGTGTTGTGCACCGATTCCTCCGAGGTGGCCGACCATGCCCGCGACTGGGGATATCGCGTGCTCATGACATCGCCGGCGTGTACTTCCGGCTCGGAACGAATTGCGTCGGTGGCCGACGAGTTGCAGGGGGACGTCATCATCAATGTTCAAGGGGATCAGCCGTTCGTTGATCCCGACATCGTGGAGTCGATGTGCACGGTGTTTCGAGATCGAACCCCAACCCCTGCCGTGGTGACACCGGTGTATCCACTCCCCCCGGAGAAACTCGTCAACCCCGATGTCGTCAAGGTGGTGATCGGTACTCGGCACCAGGCTTTGTACTTCAGTCGGGCCCAGGTGCCTTATGTACGGGGTGTGGAGCCCGGTCAATGGCAGCATCACCGGGTGCATTGGGGACACGTGGGGATGTACGGCTATCGCGCCGACGTATTGCGTGGATGGCCCGATCTCGCGCCATCACCGTTGGAGAATGCGGAGAAACTCGAACAACTTCGGCTCCTGGAGAATGGAATTACCATTGATACCTACGAGATCGTTGCCCATGCCCGAAACACGCTCTCGGTCGACAGCCCGACCGATCTCGAGCGTGCCAGAAGTTTGGTGAACGAGTGACCGCAGAATCCATGTTGTCATCGGTATTGCTGGCTGAGGCCGAGGCAATCATCGCCGCCGCACATCGCATGCGACCACAATCGTCGGAATCCGCGGTGAACGTACTGGTGGATTGTGTCGGCAAGGTCATCGTTACCGGAGTAGGAAAGTCGGGGCTCGTCGCCCAAAAGATTGCTGCAAGCTTCACGTCGGTGGGGTTGATGTCGGTGTACTTGAATCCGCTCGATGCGTTGCACGGCGACATCGGTGTGGTGGGGAGTGGTGACGTCATCATCATGATCAGCAACAGCGGTGAAACCAGTGAACTGTTGACGATCGTTCCGTACGTAAAGAAGCGGGCGACGGCACTGTTGGGAATTCTCGGCAAGACAACGTCGTCACTTGCCGCTCATTGTGATGCCGTACTCGACGCTTCGGTTGCACATGAGGCGGCGCCAATCGACCAGGTTCCGACATCGAGCACCGCCGTAGCCATGGCGATCGGCGATGCCCTCACCGTTGCATGGATGACCGCCAAGGGTGTTTCGGTCGCCGACTTCGCCATGAATCATCCGGCAGGCGCAATCGGTCGTCGCCTCACCCTCATGGTGCGCGATCTGATGATTCCGCGGGAAAAGTTGATGATGGTGGAGGCTTCCGCCACGCTGCCCGAGGTGGTGGATGCACTTACCACCCAAGCAATCGGCGCCGTCCTGGTCGCACACGCCTCGAGCGAGGGAACCTTGGGTGGCATCATCACCGATGGTGACCTGCGACGTGCGCTCAAGCGCACATCCGCCGACAAGTGGGGTGCGATGACGGCTCGTGAGCTCATGACGACGAATCCCATTTCGGTTTCCGCCGGCGTACCCGCCATCGAGGCGCTCACGTTGATGGAGCGAAACACGAAAAAGGCCATCACCGTGCTGCCCGTCATCGACGGGGAGAATGTTGTTGGTATGGTCCGAATGCACGACTTGGTTCAGGCGGGATTGTCGTGACTTCGACTGCCGGCAGACCCACCGAAACTCCGATGCTTGCCCAGTTGGGGAAGGGTGTGGCATGTGGTGATGGTCAGCCACTGGTTCTGATCGCCGGACCATGCGTCATTGAATCGGTTGCCGTTGCCGAACACGTTGCGGGAACGATGAAGGAGATGTGTGGACATCTGGGAATCTCCTACGTGTTCAAGGCCAGTTACGACAAAGCCAATCGAACGTCGGTGGCGGGATTTCGTGGACCCGGACGTGAGGAGGGCTTGTCAATGTTGGGTGCCATTGGTGCAACGTTCGATCTCCCCGTCCTCACCGACATTCACGAGACTGCCGATGCGGCGGTGGTTGCCAAGCACGTGGACGTGCTGCAGATTCCGGCATTCCTGTGTCGCCAAACCGATTTGTTGCTGGCGGCTGCCGCCACTGGCAAGGCAATCAACGTGAAGAAGGGTCAGTTCCTGGCCCCGTGGGACATGAAGAATGTGGTGGAGAAAGTGCGAAGCGGTGGCGCACACAACGTGTTGGTCACCGAGCGCGGTACGTCCTTCGGTTACAACACGTTGGTGGTGGACTATCGAGGCTTGCCGCAACTTCGCACGAGTTCCGCACCCGTCATCTTCGATGTGACGCACTCGGTCCAACAGCCCGGCGGCCAAGGCACATCATCGGGCGGTCAACGAGAGTACGCGGGTGCACTTGCACGCGCGGCGGTTGCAGTTGGGGTGGATGGCCTCTTCATGGAGACACATCCCGATCCCGACAAGGCACCAAGCGATGGCCCCAACATGATTCCACTGCACCGCATGAAGCCATTGCTCGAACAGCTGTTGCTGATTCGTGGCGCCGTCGCGGTTTCCGGGCCACAGCCCACCACGTACTGAGACATGATTCGCGTCTTCATCGGATACGACGAGAACGAATCGGTGGCGTACCACGTGCTGTCCCATTCCATCTTGCGACATGCATCGCAGCCGGTGTCGATAACGCCACTGGTGAAGCAACACATGGGCAACTTTTATGCGCGTGAGCGCTCACCGATCGAGTCGACCGATTTCTCGTTCACTCGATTCCTGGTGCCGTATCTCAGCGGCTATTCGGGCTGGTCAATCTTCATGGACTGCGACATGCTGATGACCTCGGATATCGCCGAATTGTGGGCGTTACGAGACGAGAAGTACGCCGTCATGTGCGTGAAGCACGACTATGTGGCTCGCGACGACGTGAAGTTCCTCGGAGCAACGCAGACCAAGTATGAAAAGAAGAATTGGTCGAGTGTGATGATGTTCAACAATGCGTCGTGTACCGCCCTTACACCGAAGGTGGTGGCCGAGGAGTCGGGGTTGTTCCTCCACCAGTACAAGTGGCTGGGAAGCGACGACCAGATTGGCGCCTTGCCAACGACGTGGAACTATCTCGTTGGCGAGATGACGATGTCGAGTACACCAAAACTCATTCATTACACCCTGGGTGGACCATATTTCGATTCGTATCGTGAGTGCGAATATGCGCAATTGTGGTTTGCGGAACGCGCACTGATGTCGCACGCAGCAAAGGGCTAATGTGCCGATACGCCATTGCGAGAGACTTACGTGACGGTAGACCCCGAGAGGTGCACCATGCTCTTTGCATTGGCGGGGCATGCCGACGCTGACAACATCAGCCCAGCAATCTGGTCGGTTGCTCGCGACGGATCGCCCGTGTTGGTGTACGTTGCGGATGCGGCAGTCCGGCGCAAGCTGGCAACCGAATGGTGGCTTCGGGAATGTCCGAACGTGAGCATCGTCTCCGTTGCACCCTGGGGTCCGCACGGTGGGGTCAGAGAGCGAATCGGGCGACTTCGTTGGAATCGTCGGCGGCTAAAGCGAGCCCTCGAGCAGAGCAACGTGCGACTCGTGATTATGGAGTGGAAGGAAGGAATTGCGCATCAACGCGCTTTGTCGCTGCGCTCGTTGGTGCGTTGGTGGTCTGCCGATGTCTTCATGCAGCTACAGTTCGTTTCCGCCGATTTGGGAATACCCACCGTGTCGCTACCGCACGGACATTCCACCAAAACCTCCATCATTCGAAGCGAACACATTCGGTCGGAGATGGCGAAGCATTCAGGAAAGTTGGCGTTTGCCGATCGCGACTCACATGCCGCCTATGTGTTTGCTTCGGAATACCACCGCAAGGTGATCGTGAACAATTCAACGATGAGTGGGACCAACACATGCGTGTGGGGTAGTGCCAGATTCAACGATGTCTGGGTGCAGCGACTGTACGACACCACTCCGACCGCGGAGTTGCCACCGATGGTCGGGGGTCAGATTCGGCGCGTGCTGCTCTTCGTACCGAAGTGGCACAACTTGGTCGACCGGGTCGAAACCATGAAACTCATTGGCGCGCTAGGCAATCAGCCCGAGTTGCAACTGGTGGTTCGTGGTCATTTGCGAGCCAGAGATACATCGTTCAGCGAGTCCGAGTCGGCGCTTCTTCACCGCAGCAACGTGGTGATGGTTCCGGAGGGCGTATCATCGCCGAGTCTCATTCGTGCATGTGATGTGGTGGTGGATGTGGACTCGAGTATCGCGTTTGATGCGGTGCTGTTGAACAAACCCTATGTTCGGCCGCGTTATCTGCAAGATACATCGGTCCGCACCATCTGGGACGAGCTTGGTGGAGCGCACCAAACCGACTCGTGTGAAGCAACGGTGGCACTGTTGACCCGGGCCACGCTGCAACCAGCTTCCCGCGACGCCAGGTTCGACGATGTGGTATTCGGTGGATCAGGGGAAGTCGTGCTCGATCGCTATCGAGACGAGTTGCGAGCACTCGCGAATCGGTGAAATTTACAGTCGTGTCTGGAGAACACGACCGACAACATCGGTCGTCGGGAGTGCTCGAACGACGAGTGAGCGCTTCAACCAACGGTCAGTGCCGTCGTAGCGAGGCGTAAACGGTGTACGACCGTGGACTGCGCGGTGGTTGTCGATGACGAGAACGTCACCTCGCTGAAGTACCACGTGCTTGGTGCTCGATTGCACGGCACGATGCAACTCGACCAGTGCGGTAATGGCCCGCGCCGTCGTACCGGTCATGAGAAGTTGGTCGTACACCAGCATCCAGCCGTTCGGTGTTGCCGTGAGTGGAGTGACCGTAACACGTGCGTCAGGTTCACCATTGGACATGAAACTTGGATCGATGGTGGTCACGAACTCACTGGATTGCAGCACCGCCAACGATTCGATCGACAATCGGTCGATGATGTCGTACACGTCTGCATACGTGGTCGCAGCCGGTGGATCGCCGCGCAGACACATCAACACCACGTAGCGAGGCTTGTGTGGGTGAAATGCGGTTTCCGTGTGAGATCCGAGCATCACTTTGGACGATGTTGACACCTGATGGTGTTCACTCGCTCGAACCGGGAAGATGTCCTGAATCAACGCTCCACCCTGCTCACGGTCGTAACCCACGGCACGACCGATGTCATCGGCGAAGTGGAGCAGGGCGCGTGTCGCTGCAGGACACGCGTCGACGTTGGAGTCGAGGACGAGTGGTGTGGAAGGAACGTGACCGGTGAAATAGTTGGGGAACACGGTGACAGGGGAGTCACCCACCCGCATCCGAGTCGCAGTTGCAACTGGGGTGAGTGGGGTAGCAGCGGTCATGAGTTGAGTATTGCGGCAAAGTCACTGCGAAAAACGCAGATAAGCGCACTACAATGCCCACATGGCTTCAGAAACAGTGGTTTTAGACAGGATTGACAACGATATTCTCGATATTTTGAAACTTGACGCCAGAATTCCATGGCAGATGTTGGGTGAGCGCATCGGACTGTCGGCGAATGCAGCAGCCGATCGGGTTCGTCGACTCATGCGTCGTGGGGTGATTGCCCGATTCACCACCGTGGTGGACCAGCGATTGCTCGGCCGCTCGCTCAGCGCCATCGTGGATGCACGCATCACCACCACCCCCAAATTCGACGAGGCGTTGCGCCGGCGCAGCGACGTGGTGTGGGCGGCCCATGTGACCGGTGTCCCTGACGTAAAGATCATGGTGGCGTGCCAAGGCACCGAGGGGTTGGATGAGTTCCTGCAGTGGCTTGCCAAACAGGGAGCCACCGACACACGTACCGACGTGGTACTCCGTTCCATCGTGTAGGCGGTTAGCAGTCTCGTCGGTAGAGTGCTAACGCCTTTGGAACACGAAGGCGACAGCATTACCCACTCACCCTCACATAGGAGACGCTGATGCCCAAGATCATTCTGTTCGATGAAGCAGCCCGCCGTGGACTTGAAGCGGGAATGAACC
>JALRBT010000212.1 GCA_023262255.1 Ilumatobacteraceae bacterium | reverse complement strand
TGAGGCCCATCTCGAAACGCGACCGAAGACGGTCCTCGAGCGTCTTGATGGCGCTCGGCGGGCGGTCGCTGGAGATCACGATCTGCTTGCCGTGCTCGTGCAGGGCGTTGAACGTGTGGAAGAACTCCTCCTGCGTCTGCTCGCGCCCTTCCAGCATCTGGATGTCGTCGATGAGCAGGATGTCCGTGCCGCGGTAGCGGTCCTTAAAGGACCGCATCGCCCCGTCGCGGAGTGAGTTGATGAACTCATTGGTGAAGGTCTCGACCGACACGTAGCGCACTGACAAGCCCGGGTGGTTCTCCGCCGTGAAGTGCCCGATGGCGTGGAGCAGGTGCGTCTTGCCCAGCCCCACGCCGCCGTAGATGAACAGCGGGTTGTAGGCGCGGGCGGGGGTCTCGGCCACCGCGAGGGCTGCCGCGTGGGCGAACCTGTTGCTCGGGCCGATGACGAACGCGTCGAACGTGAACCGGCCCTGCAGCCGCGCCGCAGGGTCGGGGGCCGGAGGTCCT
>JALRBT010000211.1 GCA_023262255.1 Ilumatobacteraceae bacterium | reverse complement strand
ATCGAAACCGAAATTGCGCCAACCGAAATAATCGCCGCAAAAGACATAACCCATTCGGGATAATTGCGCATTGCGATTGCAACACGGTCGCCTTTCTTGACGCCATATGTGTTCACGAGCAGATTCGAAAGCGCGTCGATTTGATCCATTGCTTGGGTGAATGTGTATGTCTCGCCCTCATAGACCAAAAACGTCTTGTCACCATGGCCCCGCGCGCCTGCGAAAACCTGACCCAGATGCGCAGGTGCATTTTTAAACACCTGCGTCTTGATGCCAAAGACTTCGGCGTCGACAAGTTCGAAAATCTGCCCTGGGGCGGTTACCGCCAAGTTGGCTTCAGTCCAAGTCATTGCCATTTTTTAAACCCCCGAGTCGGCCTTTTTGGCACTCAGATATTGTGCCACTCGGCTGCGTTCAGCGCCTAACCGCAAATTGTGGAGCTGAGGGGAATTGAACCCCTGGCCTGTACATTGCGAACGTACCGCTCTACCAACTGAGCTACAGCCCCG
>JALRBT010000210.1 GCA_023262255.1 Ilumatobacteraceae bacterium | reverse complement strand
CATGGCGCCTCAGTGGTCGCAGCTGAGCGCCCGGGGCTCAATGAAGCCGCCGCCGCTGGTCGTGAGGCGGTGCGCCAGGCCGGCTTTGCTTGGGTGCTCACAGTGCACAGCGACCTGCCGAATGCAGAGTCTTTGGGCTCGCTCGCCGACGAGAAGACCGACGCCGTGATCGTGCCTGACCGCCACCACGACGGCACCAACGCCCTACTGCTGCCCACCGCCGGGCCGTTCACGTATCGCTACGGGCCTGCCTCGTTCGCCGCACACCGCAAGGAAGCCGCCGATCGTGGGCTGGCGATACGCGTGGTCGAACGGCCCGACTTGGCGCTCGATCTCGACACGCTCGACGACCTACGCGAAGCCGGCATCGACGTTCGCGGCAACTGACGCGTCGAAGCACCCCAGAAAAGAACGAACCGGGAGGCTTTCGCCCCCCGGTCGTTACGTACTCCGAACCGAATTAACTTCGTCTTAGGGACGAGAGTTAGTTATTTCTTGGCCTTCTTGCGACGCTTC
>JALRBT010000020.1 GCA_023262255.1 Ilumatobacteraceae bacterium | reverse complement strand
ACTGCATAGCAATGACACCCATACCGCCACGTCCACGAAGTGGGAAGTCTTCAGATTTTGTCTTCTTACCGTAACCCTTATCGGATGCAGTAAGGATCTCACCATTCTCCTGAGGAATGATTAGCGAGATAACGGCTGCATCGCCATCAACCCACCACGAACGCGACCGCCGCCGCAACGCACGCGGTACTCGCCGCAATCGGCACGACGACACCGGCCCACGCGGGAACGTGCCACGAACGTGGCGCGAGCGACAACGCGCCGACGAGAGCACCGATTGCCGCGCCACCGAAATGTCCACCCACCGACACCCCGGGTACGGCGAGCGTGAACAACACGTTGATGGCGAAGGTGACGCCCAGCCCCGTACGCAGGGGATTTACACCGCGCTGGCCGACGCCCACCACGCTTGCCGCCATGAGTCCGAACACCGCTCCGGATGCACCACCCGTGGCTGCATCCGGAGAGAGCAGAAGTGCGCCGAGTGACCCGCCCAACAACGCAGCGAAGTACAGCAGTGCGAAGCGGAGCGACCCGACGACCGGCTCGATCAGCCGACCGAGTTGGTACAAGAGCAGCATGTTGAAGCCGACGTGGATCACACCGAAGTGCACGAACCCGCACGACACCAAGCGGTACCACTCTCCTTGCTCGAGGAAGATTCGCGCGATGACGAAGTCCATGGACCGATCGGTGGAGGTGGTGCCGAGGATGTCCGAGCCGACGGCGCCGAGGGTCATCCAGATGAAGAGACCCACGTTGATGGCAATCAGCGCATTGCTCAATACGAACGGTGGAGTCGACCGGAATCTCGGGTTGGGGCGACGAAACTCGAACGGCACGCGCGATTCGCGACGGGGCTCGGGTGGGAGCGGTGGCGGCAGTGGCGGCGGGGGAAGGCTCAACGTGGTGCGGCCTCGGCAACGGTGCGGTTGGCGAGGTACCACTCCACCGTCTCGCGCAGCCCGTGTTCGAACGTGGTGCTGGCGTGCCAGCCGAGTGCCGACTCGGCGCGCGACGCATCGACGCGTCGCCGTGGCTGACCGTCGGGCTTGGTGGAGTCCCACACCAGATCGCCGTCGAAACCGACGATACGAGCGATGGTTTCCGCGGTTTCGCGGATGGTGATTTCCCGGTTGTTGCCCAGGTTCAACGGCTCGGTGCCATCGTGCAACTCGGCTGCCAGCACGATGGCGTCGGCGGCATCGCCGACGAAGAGGTAGTCGCGACTGGCCGAGCCGGTACCCCACACGTGCACTTTGTCGACACCGTGCTCCGTGGCGTCGACGCATTTCTTGATGAGGGCGGGAATCACGTGGGACACCGATTCGTGGAACTTGTCGCCGGGCCCGTACAGGTTGGTGGGAATCACGAACGCAAAGCGCTGTCCGTACTGCCGGCGGTTGACCTGGGCGTGCACGAGCAACGCCTTCTTTGCGATGCCGTACGGGGCGTTGGTTTCCTCGGGGTAGCCGTCCCAGATCGACTCCTCGCGAAACGGAACGGGTGTGAACTTCGGGTAGCTACAGACGGTGCCGAGCACCACGGTTTTCTCCACGCCGGCACTGCGCGCTGCTTCGATGACGTTCACGCCCATCTGCAGATTGTCGAGGAAGAGGGGTGCCGGCGCGACCTGGTTGTAGCCGATGCCGCCCACGCGGGCGGCCAGATGGATCACGTGACTCGGTTGGTGGTGGTCGAAGAATGCTGCGGCGACGCCGGGTTGGGTGAGGTCGTGCTGTGCATGGCGGGGCACCACGACCGTGGCACCCGCAGTCTGCAGGCGTCGCACGACGTGACTGCCGAGGAATCCTGCGCCACCAGTCACCACCACGCAACGGTCGCGCCAGAACGACGCATCGCGCGAGGGCACGGTGGTGTTCGGTGTTGCAGCCACGACGTTCTCAGGCTATTCGCACCCACTCGCGGACATGACGCTCGTACGCCGACAGAATGGGTGCAATGAGTCGAGTGCGCGTGGCGCTCACCTTCGAGCAGTGCTGGCGGCGGTCGCCGGGCGGTACGGGCGTCGCCGCCGTGGAACTCGCTCGCGCCCTGTCGGCCCGCGACGACGTCGACGTGGTCGGAGTCGTCGGTCGACATCGTCGACCCGCAACGGCGGGCTACGAACCAACCGTCGACGTCCGGCAATTACCCGTGGGTGGACCCATGTTGATCGAGACATCGCTTCGTTTCGGTTGGCCGCGCGTGGAGCCCGCAACCGGGGCGATCGACGTGCTGCATGCAACGAGCATCATTCCGTTCGCAACATCGTCGTCGGTGCCCCTGGTGGTGACGATGCACGACCTGGCATTCCTGCACCACCCGCAGTACTTCACGGCCCGCGGTCGCAGTGTGTTCTCCCGTTCGCTCGCGGTCGTGCAACGCCGAGCCAGCCTCGTGCTGTGTTCGTCTCGATCCACCTTCGACGATTGTGTTGCGAATGGCTTCGACGAACGACGATTGCGGCTGGTGCCCCTCGGTGTGCGTCCTCGCGTGACGTCTCCGAACGACGTGGCTCGGGTTCGTGCCACGTACGCATTGCCGGACGAGTATCTGTTGTTCGTCGGAACGCTGGAACCGCGCAAGAACCTGCCCCGACTCCTCGATGCCCACGCGCAACTCGGCTCGTCGGTGCCGCCGCTCGTGGTTGCCGGTGGTGTGGGGTGGGGTGGCGACGACCTTGCGGCACGACTGGCCGGTTCCCCGAACGTGCGGTTCGTCGGTCATGTGGCGGATGCGGACCTACCCGCCGTGTACGCGGGCGCGAGTGTGATGTGTTATCCCTCGCTGATGGAGGGTTTCGGTTTACCGATTCTCGAGGCCATGTCGCAGGGCACCGCGGTGGTGACCAGCATCGGCACGTCCACCGAGGAGGTCGCGGGCGGAGCGGCGGTGCTGGTGGATCCTCGTGACACCGGTTCGATCGCCGACGGCATACGTGATGCCCTCGTACGCCGCCGCGAGTTGTCACAGCGCGGCATCGAGCGTGCCAGTGGGGCCACATGGGATGCCACGGCGGAATTGGTGGCGCGCGCCTATGGCGATGCAGTCGCGATGGGCGCACGATGATTCGCTCCGTGTCGGTGAGGCATCGATGACCCGTATCGCAGTCAACGTCTTGTGGTGTGTGCCGGGCGAGGTCGGCGGATCCGAGCAGTACCTGGTGCGACAACTGTTGGGGTTGCACGAAGCCGTCGGAGGGGAGTTCTCCCTCGAGGTGTACGCACCGCATGGTTTTTCCCGCGCACATCCCGAGTTGGCGCGCGTCGCCGCCATTCACGAGTCGAGGTCCGACGAACGCAGCAGACCGCGTCGTGTGTGGCACGAAGCAACATGGTTCGCATCGCGGGCACGTGGCGCCGGGGTGGTGCACCACGGCGGAGGAACGGTGCCGCCACGAAGCCCCCACCCTGCGGTGCTCACCATTCACGATCTGCAATACCTGGTGTTTCCGCAATATTTTTCCCGCATCAAACTGCGATATCTCACGGCACGAATGCCCGCATCGGTGCGCCGCGCCCGACACATTGCGGTTCCGAGTGCGTACGTGCAGCGCACGGTGGTGGAGCGGCTCGGGGTTCCGCTGAGCGACGTCAGCGTGGTGCGTCACGGTATCGAACCGTCACTCGGCACCAACTGCACGCCGGAACGTGAGTTGCGCGCCCGTCTCGATCTGTCGGCCGATCACGTGTTGGTGTATCCCGCGATCACGCATCCGCACAAGAATCATCGGTTCTTGCTTGACGTAATGGCCGGACCGCTGCGGGACACCCGCACTCAACTGGTGTTCGCTGGTGGGGCTGGTCGGGCACAGGACGATGTTCGTCGGTCGGTTGCGGCATTGGGGCTGACGGATCGCGTGAAACTCGTGGGACGTCTCGGTGATCGCGACCGAGACGGGCTGCTCGCGATGGCTGCCGCACTGGTGTTTCCCAGTTCCTACGAAGGGTTCGGTGCACCGGTGATCGAAGCCATGGCGTTGGGGGCGCCGGTCGTTGCCAGCAATCTCACGGCGCTTCCCGAGGTGGTGGGTGACGCCGGCTACGCCATCGACCTCGACGTGCAGGCGTGGGCCGACGCAATCTCCGATGCCATCGAGCGGCGCGAGATGTGGCAGGAACGGGGTCGACTGCGGGCGGCGACGTACCGTGCCGTCGATTCGGGAAGCGACCTCGCCGCGGTGTATCGGAGGGCGTCTGAGTGACGATGACCTTTACGGTGTGTTTGGCATGAGTAGCCGTCGTCGCATCGTCGTGTTGTGTCCGCACTTTGCGCCCGACATCGCACCCACCGGCAGGGTGATGACCAGCATCGTGGAGCAGTGGTCCGAAGGTGGGCACGAGATTCACGTCGTCACGTCCTTGCCGTGGTACCGCGAGCACCGCGTCGAACCGGGTTGGGGTGGCAGGCTCGTGCGAACGGAGACCACGCCGTGGGGGTCCATCACCCGCGTGAATCCGTTCGCAGCGTGGTCGAAGGCAAATCTGGTCGGCCGAGCAGTGTCGTTCGTCGCGTTCAGCATCGTCGCCGGGGTCTGTGCGGTGATGGTTGGTGGACGGTCCTCATCCCGGCGGGTCGATGCGGTGATCGCCATGTCGCCACCACTCACCTTGGGAATCGTCGGTTGGCTCGCCGCGCGAGTTCGCCGCACGCGCCTGATCTTCAACGTGCAGGACGTGTTTCCCGACGCGGTGGTTGCAACCGGTGCGATCACGAATCGAGCGGTCATCGCGCTCGCTTCATGGTTGGAACGCTTCACGTATCGTCGCTCGCACGCGGTGGTGGTGCTCTCGGATGATCTGCAGCGCAACGTTCGCGCAAAATTGCCGCCGCGTCACGCGTCGCGAGTGCACGTCATCGAGAACTTCGTCGACACGCAAGGAATCACACCACGCAATCGCATGACCGCGTACCGCAGCGAACTCGGCATCGGGTCGGAGGTGGTGGTGATGTACGCCGGGAACGTGGGTTTCTCACAGTCCCTCGAGAACCTCCTGGAGTTCGCCCGACGCACCCCGTCGGTGACCGTGCTCATCAACGGCGATGGTGCGGCACTGTCGTCGCTGCGTGACGCGGCCGCCAACACGCCCAACGTGCGCTTTGGCGGTTACCAGCCCGAGGATCGACTCGCCGAAGTGTTGGCTACTGGTGACATTCATGTGGTGCCGCTACGCGCCGGGCTGGCGGCGGTCAGTGTGCCGTCCAAGACGTATTCGATCCTGGCGGCCGGTCGTCCGGTGGTGGCCGCAGTCGACTCGGGAACCGAGATCGCCCGCCTCGTCGAGCGAGCCGGTGCCGGAGTCGGCGTTCCACCCGACGACGTCGAGGCACTGTGCGCGGCGCTGTCGTCGTTGGTGGCCGACGAGGCTCGTCGTGAAACGCTCGGTGCACGTGGGCGCAGCGCCGTTGAGCGCCACGCGACGGCACGCGAGGTCGCGGAGGCGTACGTGCGATTGCTTCCCGATAGCCTGAGCAACTCGTGACGTCGTCCGCCAAGAAAATCGCCCGTCTCGCCGAGAAGAGCAAGACACGCACCCCTCGCGGTATCCGCATGCGTGGTGGTTCCGTGTTCCCCACCGTCATCATTGTGGTGCTCGCGCTCGGTGCGGCGTTGATTGCATATTCCCGTCAAACGCTCGAAGACCGAACCGCCGCCGACATCACCAATGACACGTATTACCTGGGCTTCGGTGTGTACGTGTGCGATCAATGGGTCACCCTGCCCGACACACCGGTGAACGTCGATCTCCCTGATGGCGCCAAACTTGTCTCGGGCTCCCCGGGTGTCGTGGAGTGGCAGCCGCAGGTACTGAGCGGACAGCGCCGCGCCAAATTGTCGGCCGTGCTCGATTTGTACTCCATCAAGGTGTCCAACACCGAACTCGAGTTTCCGGACGTCATCAACGGCGGTACCACGCTGACCGAAGGCAGGGATGCCTGTGACGGCAAGGGAGGAACCCTCTCGGTGTCGACCTGGGACAACTACGGTGCCGATCCATCGCGCAAGGTGTCCATCGCCGAACTCGGCTCCGTTCGCCTCGCCAACGATGGTCTCGCCGTTGCACTCGTGTTCGCACCCGACGACGCCGAAGTCGAGCAACCGACCGCAGCCAGCGACGTCGACCAGTTCATCAACTCGGGCGAGTAGGCAATCCGCGGCATGTTCGCCGTCGTTCTCGTCGGGGGCTTCGGAACCCGACTGCGACCCCTGACCAACGACATTCCCAAACCTCTCCTGCCGCTTGGTCAGCGCACCATCCTGGAGTGTCTGATGGATCAGTTGTCACGAGGAGGGGTTACTGACGCGGTGCTCGCACTCGGGTTCAAGCCGGAGCCGTTTTTGGCCGAGTATCCCGACGCGCGTTGCGCTGGTGTTCGTTTGCATTACGCAATCGAGTCGACACCCTTGGATACCGCCGGTGCAATCGGCTTCGCGGCGCGCTTCGTGGGTCTGCACGAGCAGTCGGAGGCTTTCGTCGTTGCCAATGGTGACATCGTTTGCGATCTCTCCGTAGGGGAATTGATCGATCAGCATCGCGTCAACGTGCAGAGCGGTGCGCAGGCCACCATTCACCTCACACCGGTGGATGATCCGTCGCAATACGGTGTTGTGCACTTCGAGACGTCGGCGAGTCGACCAGGCGGCAGGGTGGGTGGTTTCGTGGAGAAACCCACCTCCGGAACCGTGACCAGCCGCTACGTGAATGCCGGCACCTACGTGTTCGAGTCGTCGGTGTTGCAACATCTCCCGGGTGATGCGCCGCTCTCGGTGGAGCACGTCACGTTTCCCTTGTTGGTGGACCGCGGTGAGCTATTCGCCCATCCCACCGACGACTACTGGCTTGATGCCGGTCGTCCGGATACGTACGTACGGGCCAACCTGGATCTCGTCGGTGGCGGTCGACGGGAACGCGACGTGGCAATACATCCGTCGGCGCAGGTTCATGTGCATGCTGCGGTGAACGACAGTGTGGTGGGAGCCGGCGCCACCATCGCCGATGGTGCCCGAGTTTCGAACTCGGTCGTGTTCCCCAATGCCACGGTGGGCGCACGTGCGCAGGTGCATGGATGTGCGGTACTCGGCAATGTGCCGGACGGGGCAATGGTGCGCGACACACTGGTGGGTTCGGAGGGCGTGTAGCGCGAACATCCCACCACTAACGGAAGAGATCCTCCTGCGGTGGACGAATCAGTTCGCGCACCGATGCTTCGCGCAACCACGATGCCTCCACGCCGCGAATGACCGCAACGGGGACGCCCGACGATTTGCCCATCACGAGTTCGGCCGCACTCGCCAATTCATCCGCCACGGCGACCTCGGTCACCTGCATGACTCGGCCCAACGCGTCGGGTGTACCTCGCAAGTCGACGACGCCCGCGATGCCCGCGACACCGATGGCGACGTCGGTCAAACCTTTTCGCCATGCGCGACCGAAGGTGTCGCTCACGATCACGCCCACGTCCACTCCGAGTCGGGCACGGATGATGTCGCGTATGCGTCGCGCGGAGCGATCAGAATCCTTCGGAAGCAGGGCGGCCTGCCCCCGCTCCACGTTGGAGAGATCCACACCACTGTTGGCGCACACGAAACCATGCGACGTTTCGGTGATGATGAGGTCACCTCGTCGTCGCACGATGCGAACGGCTTCATCCTCCACCAATTTCTTGTGGCTGAGTGGGTCGTCGGCGTCGACCGCCACCAATCGTCCTTCTGCCTTGCTGACGATCTTTTGCGTCACGACCAGCACGTCACCATCGTGCAGTGGGCCGTTCGGCACGTCGCGGCAGGCCTCGGCGATGATGTCGCCCAGTTGATCGTTCGGGTGAATCTCCGGAATACCGGCGACTGCCCAGACGCTGAGTCGAGCGGTCATCGCCGTGTCCGATTCGTCGGTGCCGCCATGGCGGCAATGACCACGTCGGCCAGGGCTCGTGCGACCTCAGGTGACTTCATGACGGTGTCGGTGACGATACATCGCATTCCGAGGGCCTCGATCTCGTCACGAAGCGGCGCGTCAACCGTGTCGATCACCAAGGTGCCGCAGATGGGTGCATACATGCGGGCAACACCGAGGGCACTGGATTCGTGTCCCAGTTCGCGCAACATTCGATCCGCAGGCCCTTTCAGCGCCGCGCCACCGATGATCGGGGAGATGGCCACCACCGACTCGCGCCGATCGGCCAGCGTGGCCTCGACGCCGCGCAGGGCCCGAATCGGACCGATGGACACCACGGGATTCGATGGTGCGATGACCACTCCGGTTGCGGCGGCAAGTTCGTCGATGCAGAGCGGCATTGCGGTGTCGGCTCCGACGAAGGAAACACCCGATATCGCCACACCGTGACGCAGCCGCACGAAGTACTCCTGGAACGAAACCGTTTCACCGCGCGAATAATGGTGTCCATCGGCCGTCGTGACTTCCGCTGCCAGCGTCACACGGGTTTTCACCGGTTCGTTGGTCATCGGCGACATGCGGTACGGAACGTTCCAAGCACGGGCGATTTCATCGGTGACCGTCTGCAGGGTGGCACTCTCTCCACGTCGTGCGGTCCGATAGAGGTGCGTCGCCAGATCGCGATCACCGAGGTTGAACCAGTCGTTCGGCGCGCTCGACTCGGGTGGACGAACGGTGGCGTATCGGGCGAGCGAGGCCATCGCCATCCACGTCTCGTCCTGCAATCCCCAGCCGCGTCCCGGGTCAATGGCGTCGGCGAGCGTGTACGTCACGGTGTCGAGGTCGGGCGACACGTTGAGTCCGTTGACGACGGTGTCGTCACCGGTGTTCACGATCGCCAACACGTCTGCTCGTGGGCGTGCGAGGTGCAATGCTCGCAGGAAGCGCGCTGCACCGACACCACCGGCGAGCACGACGATTTCGGGTGCGGCCGCCACCTCATTGAGCGTATGAGTAGCCTTCATCTGGTGCCACGCGCCCTCATCACCGGAATCACGGGTCAGGATGGCCAGCACCTCTCGGAGTTCCTGCACGAAAAGGGCTACGAGGTGTTCGGCTTGATGAAGGGCCAGAACAATCCGAAGGCCGAGTCGTTGCTCGCCGAGTTTCCCTTCATCCGATTGGTGAGCGGAGATCTCACCGATTTTTCCAGTCTCGTGGCGGCGCTTCGTGTGGTGGAGCCCACCGAGGTGTACAACCTGGGTGCCATCTCCTTCGTGGCGATGTCGTTCAACCAAGCCGAGCTCACGTCGAACGTCACCGGTGTGGGCGTGCTGCGCATGCTCGAAGCGATACGTCTCGTTGGAGGCACGAACGACAACCCGATTCGCTTCTATCAGGCGTCGTCATCGGAGATGTACGGTCAGGTACGCGAGATCCCACAGACGGAACTCACGGCGTTTCATCCGCGCTCGCCGTACGGTGTGGCAAAGGTGTTTGGACACCACATGACGGTGAACTATCGCGAGTCGTACGGATTGCACGCATCCTCGGGAATTCTCTTCAACCACGAGGGTCCCCGCCGCGGGTACGAGTTCGTCACCCGCAAAATCAGCCACTCCGTTGCCCGCATCAAGTTGGGGTTGCAGGACACGTTGCTCCTCGGCAATCTGGCCGCCAAGCGTGACTGGGGCTACGCCGGGGATTACGTGAAGGCGATGTGGCTCATGCTGCAGCAGGACCAGCCCGACGACTACGTCATTGCCACGGGCGAAACCCACGAGATCACCGAGTTCTTGCAGCTCGCCTTCGAGTGTGCGGGCCTCGGCGACTGGAAGAAGTACGTGGGGATCGACAAGCAGTACTTCCGCCCGGCAGAAGTCGACTTGTTGGTGGGTGATGCGTCGAAGGCCGAACAGAAGCTCGGCTGGAAGCGCGAGGTGGATTTCCCGTCACTCGTGGAGATGATGGTGCGTCACGACCTCGACCTGGAGGCCAGGCGGGCGAAGTAACGGCGCAGCGATGCGCCGAAGATTGTGAACGCCACCACCGAACTGGCGATCAGCGCCAGTTCCACGCGCAAGAACAGATCGTCGCTCGACCACAGTGCAACCGCAACGAATGTGAGGAAGCTCGCCACCCATCCACCAGCCACCAGGATGTGACCCGACATCGACAGGACGGATTGTGCGCATGCCTGCGCCAGCATGTACACCGCGCTGGCGAAGGCCAACAGCGTGATGGTGCGACGATCGATACCGCCTTCGTAGACCAATTCGAGTACCCATGGTCCGGCAACGAACGCACCGCCCACGCCGACGATGCCGACCCCGCCCACCAGCACGAAGAGACGTCGAAGTACATCGCGAAATTCGCGGGCGTCACCGAGCGCAGCCAACTGGGTGAGGCGCGGCAACATCGCGGCACTCACCGCTTGGAACAAAAAGAGCGGTACGCGCGCCAGAAGCACCGCGTTGCCGAATCGCGTCACCACCTCCGGTGGGGTGCCCTCGCCGAGCAGGTCGACGGTGAGGGGTCCAGCATTGATGAGTGCCCCCGAACACAAGGTTCCAAGGAGCAGCCATCCGAGGTTCGGGGCCAGTTCGCCCCATGACGCTGGAGTTCCGGCGTGCGTGCGCAAGCGCCCCGATCCGAACACGCCGGCGGCAATCGCCACGGGAACCGCCGCCACCATGAGCGCGTAGGGGCCGACTCGATCGAGACCAAGGAGCAGGAACACCGAGCACGCAACCACCCGCAGGAGGCCGTCGAGTGCGATCATCGTGCTGTAGACGCGGAAGTGTCCGAGACCCGAACAGATTCCCCGTGCGATATGGAATGGCGCATAGCCGACGAGTGCCATAACCAATGCCAGCGTGACGACGCCCGAATCCTCGAAGAGGTCGCTCGTGAGGCGATTCCGTGCGATGGCCACCACAAGCACGAGCACGATGGTGATCGCAGCGGCGACCGGTGCCACCTTGTGCACCACGGGGCGCACGCCGTCTCCGAGCGCACGTCGGTGGGCCACCGCACGACTCACCTCCTGCTCGAGTGGCAGGAAGAACCCCGGGACAAGCGCGAACATCACGAACCACAGCGAGACGATCGGCTTGAATCCGTCCTGACCCAGTGCTTCCTGCCCGAGTCGGAAGAAGACATAAATCGAGACGCCACCTATGAGCAGTCCGGTGCCGATGGTGAGGCTGCCCTTGGGCAGTGTATGGCCAGGGTCGGCCGACGATGACGACGCGGTATCCAAGTGAGCCGAGGCTACTTGGCTACTGCGTGGCCGCGAACGGAGCGCGGCGGATGCGACTTAGGCGACGGTGGTCGTCTCGTTCGCCGCAGTGGCGACGTTCCTGCGACGCTCCACCACGCTTCGTACCTTGCTGGTGGCTTCGTCGATCACTCGCTGTGCGGTTGCCTGCGCTTCATCGCGCACACGTGGCACCACTTCGTTGACTCGTTCCTGGAGTTTGTTCGCACGCTGCTGCAGGTCGTACCGACGGGCGTTCACTCGTTGAGCGGCGATGACGCCGACACCCACGGCAACGTACGCGGCATCGCGCGCAACCTTGGCGGCCGGAGCGAGTTGCTTGCGGAGATCCACGCTGGTGAGATCGAGGGACGAGAGGGGGTTGGTGAACTGAAGTTTTGGCATGCGCTGAGCGTAACCCCGAGTGCTAACTATTGCAAGCACATTGCGTGCGAAGGTATGTGGCATGCGTCATCGGTAGGCTCGGTACGTCGTGACGACCCCTGCTGAGGAGCGCCCGACCGATACCGCCCCACCCGTGGTGGCGGTCATGGTCGTCCATGAGCCTGGAGAGTGGTTCGCCGAGGTACTTGCCGGCCTCGCCGCCCAGGATTACCCCGACCTGCGACTGGTGGCCTTTCTCACCGGAACCACGGACCCCGAGGTGGGCCGACGGGTGAGCGACGTCCTCCCGGGGGCGTTGGTACGCCAGGTGGAGGGGAACCCAGGCTTTGGTCCGGTTGCGAATCACGTCATGCGCGTGGTGGAGGGTACTGACGGGCTCTTTTTGTTCATGCACGACGATGTCGCATTGCGAAGTGACGGCGTCTCGCGACTGGTGGAAGAGGCGTTTCGTTCGAATGCTGCGGTGAGTGGACCGAAGTTGGTGGAGTGGGACGCACCAGAGGTGCTCCAACACGTCGGTCTCGATGCCGATCGTGCCGGCTACCTGGTCGACGTGGTCGACCCGGGCGAGCGAGACCAGGAACAGCACGACGCGGTGCGGGACATGTTCGCCCTGCCGTCGGCATGCATGTTGGTACGCAACGACGTGTTTCGCGACATCGGTGGATTCGCACCGAACGTTCCCTTCCTCGGTGAGGAGCTTGATCTGTGCTGGCGGGTCCATCTGCTCGGTGCCCGCGTCGTGGTGAATCCGGCCGCGGTGGCCCGCCACCGTGGCGGGTTTTCCCTGCGTGCGAACGTGATCGGCGGTGAGGCCCGTGCCGAGCGGCACCGCGTGCGGACCGTGGTGACCTGCACCTCGCTCCCACGGTTGCCACTGGTCGCCCTGCGACTCGTGGTACAGGCGCTCGCCGACACGGCGCTTGGTGTGTTCAACGGCCAATATCGTCGCGGTATTGGGGCGCTGAGGGCGCTCGTCTCTGTGGCACTCGATGTTCCTGCCGTGGTTGCACGGCGCAAGGAAGTTCGAGCGTTGCGGCGAGTGCCGAGTGTCGAGGTGACGAGCCTCCAATTGAAATCCAGTGCCCGGTTGGCGTCGTTCGCGAGGCATCGCCGCGCACTTCGCGAGCTCACCACCTCGGAGATCCCGGCGGTTGCCCGACCCGCTGCTCCGACGTCTCGCGGGGTATCGCTGGTGGGAATCGCTGCATTCTTCGTGGTGCTCTTTGGAAGTCGCAACTTCATCTTCGAAGGGGTGGCCAACGTCGGACAGTTCGTTCCGTTGGCATCCGACGACGTCGGCGTGTTCGATTCGGTTCGTGCCTACGCGGCGGGTTGGGCACCCGGATGGTTCGGTGCACCGGGTGCTGCGCCGACGTTCATCGGGGTTCTCGCGGTGTTTGGTGCCGTGTGGCTCGGATCGTGGGGGGGATTGCTCACGGTGTTGGTGGTGGGCTCGCTCATCGTCGGACCGATCGGTGCGTGGCGACTGGGTGGCGCCGTTGGCGGTGCGCGTGTTCGGATGTTCGCCGCGTTGGTCTACGCCGCGTTCCCGGTCGGGGTACTTGCGGTACGTGATGGACGTCGGGATGCATTGATCGTGTGGGCACTTGCCCCTTGGGTGCTGGATTTTGCGCGACGACTCGCGGGTTTGGGTCGCGACGAGGTTGGAACCCCGCGCGAAACCTCCGTTCGACCAACCGGCGGACGGCGGTCCCAGTTGCTCGCATCGCTCTTGCTCGTGGTTGCAGTTGCCGCGACGTTCGCACCAGTGATGATGGTGCTGGTGGCGCTCATCGCCGGGGTGTTGGCGCTGTCGATGCCGTTCACCGCCACGCCGGCGCGTGCGAATGGTTGGCTGCTGGCCTCGCTCGGTGGATCACTGATCGGCGTGACGGTGCTGCATCTTCCCTGGTCGGTCCGTTTCGTTGACGCCGACTGGTGGGAATCTCTCGTCGGCCCACCCGCGCCGCTCACCGCACGCACATTGGCGGACGTGATGACGCTGGGTGTCGACAATGTTGCGTGGCGAGGCGTTCTCTTCGCCGCATACGTTCCCGTGGCGCTGATGCTGCTGTCGGTGCGAGGCGCGCGATCGGGCTGGAGCACGCGCGCAATGTTGCTGGTCGCCGTACCGCCCGCGTTGAGTCTCGCCGGGGAGCACGGACTCGTCGACGTTGCACTACCAGAACCCTTGATTCTTGCGACGGTGATGTCGCTCGGCGTGTGCATCTCGTCGGCGATCGCATTCTCCACGTTCGTGGAGGGTCGACTCGGCGCATTCACATGGCGACAACTGCTCTCGAGCATTTCGATGGTCGCGGTCACCGTGGCTGTCGTACCCTCGCTGGTGGTGGCCGCGAACGGTCGGTGGTCGCAGCCCGATGCCACGCTCAGTCAGTTGGTGACGCAGTTGCCGGACGACTCCGACGGTGACTACTACGTGATGTACATCGGTGATTCACGAATGCTTCCCGTCGCGGGGTCACGTTCGACGTTGGCCGGCGCGGCATACGGCGTGCTGCGAGACGGAGGTGCGACGGGGGTCGATCTCCTTGCCCCGACGTCGTCGGCGATGTCCGATGCGTTGGCGCGGGCCGTGGACGTGTTGCTCACCGGAGAATCGCTGCGTGCCGGACGACTGCTGTCGCCGTTGGCCGTGCGGTACGTGGTCGTACCGTTGCGCGACTCAACCTGGCACTCGCGTTCCATTCCGCGATCGGGACCCGTCGGCGACGTGGTGGTGGCACACCTCGCCGACCAGTTGGATTTTCGGCGCGTGTACTCCGCCACCGATCTGGTCATCTTCGAGAACATGGCCGCGCTACCCGCAACGAGCATCCTGAACGAAAAGTCGGCGGTCGCCAGCCGTCAGGCGCTCGAGGCGAACCTGTTGGCCGAACCACTCGTGAGTCGAGCCACGTTCGCGACGGGATTCGGCGCGTATCGCCCGCTCGAGGGGGGTTCGCTCTCGGGCACGTTGCATCTCGCCGTGCCGTTCTCGGACCGCTGGACGCTGTCGGTGGACGGTGCGCGGGTCGCGCCGCGCGTTGCGTTCGGGGCGACGACGGCGTTCGATGCGCCCGTCACCGGGTCCGGTGAGATTCGTTTGCGTTCGTCGACCACGCACCTGGCACTGCTGGTCGTGCAGTTGGCGCTCTGGCTCGCGGTGCTCGCAGTCACCTTCAATCCGAGCCGATTCCGCGGTCGCGTGCGTGCAGCGCGCGAAGTGGTGGAGGTGTCGTTGCGCGGTGACGATGATCGAAGGATGGTGTTGTAGTGGTGCGGCGTCGCGTTGCTTCCATCGCCCCTGGCGCGGTCGGGCGCACGAGGCAGGTCGTCGTGGTGGTGCTTGCGATCGTGATCGTGGTCGGCTTGGTGGTGGTGGATCGTCGTGCCTTCGGCGAGCTGAACCCGGCGACCGGCCAGCTCTCTTCGGTTCCCGAGTTTCGTCGTGATGCCAAGGCATCGACGTGGTTCTGTCCGGGTGTGATCGGCAACGATGCTTCGGTCGGCGGTTCGTTGGTCATCGCCAATGCGGGGGAGACGCCGGTCGGTGGAACCATCACGAGGTTCCTCGTCGACGGGGCGTCACGCAAGCAGCGATTCGCCGTGCCGGCGCGTTCTCGTCTCGAAGTCGACGCACTCGGCGACCTGTCGTCGCCGTTCGTGTCGGCGCTAGTGGAGTCGCAAGGAGCGGCGGTGGCGGTGGAACAGCGCACCACGCATCGGGCGGGCGACGCGGTGGCGTCGTGCGCTTCCGCTCCGGCGGGTACGTGGTATCTGGCGGACGGCTTCACGGGGTCCGACAGCATCGACAACGTGGTGGTCACCAATCCATCGCTGGATTCGGCGATTCTCGACGTCACGTTCGTGACCTCGCTCGGTGAACGCAGTCCGCAGTCGCTGAAGGGTGTGGTCATCCCGCCCGAGTCCGTGCGGGTGTTCGATCTTGCCTCGCTCGATGCCCGGAACGAAGCGATCGCTGCTGTGTCGGTTCGCGCGACGGTGGGTCGGGTGGTGGTTGGTCGCTCCCAGCACTACCTGGGGCGTGGACGTCTTGGCTACACGATGACCCTGGCCTCGTCCCTCGCCAGCAACCGTTGGTACTTCGCCGACGGTGACAAGACCACGGGCGTGAACGAGGAGTTCGTCATCTTCAACCCGTCGATGAGCGACCAGCAGCTCACGTTCATCGTCGCCAGCGACGACGGGTCGGCGATCGATCCCGTCGTGGTGACGGCGTCGTCACGACGAGTCACCAAGTTCGCCCCGGCCGGCCTGAGCGCCCTGCCAGAAGGGAGGTACTCGGTGATCGTTTCGGCGGTGTCGTCGGCTTCGGGTTCTGCAGATGCAGGCGTGGTGATCGAACGCATCGCCACACGAGAGCAGGGGAGATCGACGGCAACGGCGGCATTGCTCGGAGCCCCGTTCGCATCCCGCGCCTGGGTTGCGCCGGGCGGAGTCGCCATCGACGTGAACGACTCGCTTCGCGTGTTCAATCCCGGATCACAACCCGCAACGTTTCGTGTCGCCTACCTCGGACCGGCGGGAGAGGTGTCGGTAACGGGCTACGAGGAGGTGTCGCTGGCGCCCGGCGCGAGCGCAAGCGTGCAGCTCGGTGCCGAGACCCTCGCGAGGTCGGTGTCGGTGTTGGCCAATGAACCCGTCGTGGTGCAGCGTCGCGTATCGCGTGGCGAGCGTCAGCCGATCAACGGGGTGGCTCCCCTCATCGCGGTGACCTCGAGCGCACCATGATGGACACGATGGTGGTGCTCGCCCTCGCCGACGGCGCCGAATTGTTCCTGCGTATCGGCGCGATCGTGGTGGTGGTCGTGATCGCGTCGCTCGTGGCGTGGCGCCGACGCCAATCGACGGCGGCACCGACGCAACCGCGAGGTGCGGTACCCGCCCAGTTGGATCGTGCCGACTTCGCCTCGCCGGATGCACCGTGGATCGTGGTGACGTTCACCTCGGCAACGTGCAACACGTGTTCGGACGTCGCGACGAAAGCGGCCGTGTTGACCAGCAGGGAAGTGGTGGTGCAGGAGGTGGAGTATGCACGCGACCGACCGTTGCACGATCGGTACCGCATCGATGCGGTACCGACGCTGGTCATAGCCGATCGGTCCGGCGTCGTGCGATACGGACATCTCGGGCCCATGAGTGCGACGGATTTGTGGGCGGCGATGGCTCGCTGCCGAGATCCGCGGCTACCGATCACCCAGTGCGACCAGCACGACGAACGGCCGGTACACGGCCAGCACGAGAAGTAGTTGCCGCCGGCGTCAGGCCGGACTACTTGTCGGTGTTGTCGGGTGACTTCTCGGGGGTCTTTTCGTGGATGTGCGGCGCTCCGAGGCCTTCCTGAATCAGTTTGGCCACGGCTGCGCCGTCGATAGTTTCGTGCTCGAGCAGTGATGCGGCAACCAGATCAAGACCGCGGCGATGCTTCATCAAGGTGGTGCGTGCACGCTGTTCCTGGTCGCGCAGAATTCGTGCGATTTCGTCATCGATCTTCTTCGCGGTTTCGTCGCTGTACTCACGTCCCGAAGTCATGAGATCCTCGCCGAGGAACACTTGTTGCTGTCCCGACCACGCCATCGGACCCACCGCGTCACTCATGCCCCATTCGCGCACCATTCGTCGCGCGATCGACGTGGCTTGTTCGAGATCGTTCGCCGCCCCGCTATTGAGGCTGCCGAACACGATCGACTCCGCCACGCGACCACCCATCGCCTTGCAGATCATGTCCTCGAAATACTCGCGCGAGTAGGTGTGGCGTTCTTCGGGAAGACTCCACGTGACACCGAGCGCCATGCCCCGCGGCAGGATCGTGACCTTGTGGAGCGGATCGCTGTTGGGGAGCACGGTGGAGAGCACCGCATGGCCGCCTTCGTGGTAGGCAACCGCGCGCTTCTCCTCGGCATTGAGCGCCAGGCTCTCGCGTCGCGCTCCCATCACCACCCGGTCGCGTGCGTTTTCGAAGTCGATTCGTTCGATCTGGGTGGAACCACGTCGAACCGCGATGAGGGCGGCCTCGTTCACCAGGTTGCTGAGGTCGGCACCACTCATGCCTGGCGTTGCCTTCGACATGGTGTCGAGATCCACGTCGGCGCCAATCTTCTTTCCGGCGGAGTGCACCTTCAGGATGGCGAGGCGTTCCTCGGCCTCGGGTAGAGGAACGATGATCTGACGGTCGAACCGTCCCGGCCGCAGGAGTGCAGCATCCAGGATGTCGGGGCGGTTCGTTGCCGCCATCACGACGATGCCTTCGGATGACTCGAAACCGTCCATCTCCGACAGCATCTGGTTGAGGGTCTGCTCGCGCTCGTCGTGGCCGCCACCCAAGCCCGCACCGCGCTTGCGACCGATGGAGTCGATTTCGTCGATGAAGATGATGGCGCGACCCATCTTGCGCGCTTGCTGGAACAAATCGCGAACGCGCGACGCACCGACGCCCACGAACATCTCCATGAAGTCCGAGCCGGTCACCGAGAGGAATCCCACACCGGCTTCGCCGGCGACGGCCCTGGCAAACAAGGTCTTGCCGGTGCCGGGAGGACCAACCAGCAGCACGCCCTTGGGTACGCGCGCGCCGATTTCCTTGAAGCGCTCGGGCATCTTGAGGAAGTCGACGACCTCGCGGATCTCCTGTTTCACCCCGTCGTAGCCGGCGATGTCGGCGAACGTGGTCGAGGGCTTGTCGGCCTGGTACGGCTTGGCACGGCTTCGTCCGATCGACATGATGTTGCCTGCTTGTCCCATGGCGCGGCGCTGCATCCAGATGAAGAAGCCCATGATGAGTAAGAACGGCAACAGGATGGGAATGAGGTTGGTGAAGAAGTTGCCCTGCGGAGTGGAGAAGTCGTAGTCGACCCCCTTGGCCTTGAGCAACTGTTCGTCGGCGTCGGACAAAGTGTTGGAGCCGGTCGTCACGAATTCACGGGCATCGTCGAGCGTGCCGGTGATCTGATTGTTGAGGTTGTTGATGGTGACCTGACGGACTTCGCCACGTTCCACCAATTCGAGGAATTCGGTGTACGACAATCGAGTTCGTTCGGGTGACGGCACCAATCGGGGTCCGACGAACAGCACCGCCGCAAAGGCGATCAGCGCCCAGATCGCCCATTTCGGCATGCCCGATTTTTCTCCGTCACTGGACGGGCGGAATTTGTCGCGCGAGAACTTCGGGCGGCGCGACGGCGGTGGCGGGGGTGGTGGTGGGAGGTTCGCCATGGGGTCATGCTAAGGCGTGGTGCGCACGAGGTATCCACCGATACGTGCCACGAAATCGGTACTTTGGTCACATGCGTCGTCATTGCTCGCGTGCGTGTTGTAACGACACTGCCACGATGACGCTCACGTACCAATACGCAACGGCCACGGTGTGGATCGACGACCTCGGCGACGGTAACGATCCCCATGCATACGATCTTTGCGAGAAGCACGGCCAGCGCTTCGCTGCTCCGAGTGGCTGGCGCCTCGAGGATCGACGCAATCGTTTCCGCGTGGTGCTGCCCAGCCAACTCGCCGGCTGAGCGTCGTGTCGCGCCCCCCGTGGGACCCACCCTTCGGAGAACGACCGTACGGTCAAAGGATCTTTGCCCACGAAGTGCCTCACGCCCCCACACCTCGGGTGCGCTACACCTTCGTATGGCTCATCCTCGGCTGGATCTCGGCGTACGCCGCGGCCACCGCGGTGCAGGTGTTCCTCGTCTCGGCGTTCGACGTTCCTGAGGACGTTGGTCGTCAGCAGGATTGGTTCCTTCTGGCCGGAGCGTTGTCATTGTGGGTGCCGCAATTGGTATTGCTCTTCGTGTTCACACGTCGTGCCGGAACCGGCGTGTTCCGCGAAGATCTCTCGTTTCGGTTTCGAATGGTGGACTTCTGGGGCATACCCATCGGCGTGTTGTCGCAGGTGTTGTTGGTGGGCCTGGTTACGTGGCCGTTTCGAACCTGGTTCCCCGACACGTTCAACGTGGACAACGTCGAGGATCGCGCGCGGTCGTTGTACGACTCGGCGCAGGGTTCATGGTTGGTGGTGCTCGCACTCATCGTGGTGTTGGGCGCACCGCTGGTGGAGGAACTGGTGTACCGAGGGTTCCTGCAACGGGGACTCCAGAGCCGAATCAACGACGTGGTCGCCATCGTCGTTACTGCGGCGTGGTTCGCGGGAATTCACGGTCGGGTCGCCGAACTTCCCGGCCTCTTTGCCTTTGCGTTGGTACTGGGGATCGCTTTTCACCTGACGAAACGTCTTGGCATGTCGGTGGTCGCCCATCTAGCGTTCAATGCCACCGGACTGGCGTTTCTCGCCCTTACCTGAACATCACCCGAAACCCCCATGACGACACCGACCGACGACATCGCCGAGAATTCGCGTACCGCCGGTGTCATCGACGACGTACCCGTCGATGACACCGGCGACATGAGTCAGGGCGCCGAACGTCGGTCGTTGTCGCCGCGGGGTGCGATCTTCTTCGAGCGCCGCATCACCCTGATGTTCGCCGCCGTCATCATCCTCGTTACCACGCTGATGGTGTTCTTCACGCTGCAACCCTCGTTGATCTTCCGCAACAACACGCCGACCGGGGGCGACATGGGGGCCCACGTGTACGGACCCGCCTACCTGCGCGACCACCTGCTCACATCGTTCCGCTTGTCGGGTTGGAGCAACGACTGGTACTCGGGTTTGCCGATGTACCGCTTCTACATGGTGGTGCCGGCGTTGTTCATCCTGATGCTCGACGTGGTGTTGCCGTACGGCATTGCACTGAAATTGGTGGCCATCGCCGGCCTCGTTGCGCTACCGCTGTGCACGTGGCTGTTCGCCAAGTTGGCACGATTCGCGTTTCCGATTCCCGAGTTGTTCGTGGTCGCGAGCACGCTCTTCCTCTTCGACGAGAGTTTTACGATCTACGGCGGAAACATTGCATCGACGATGGCGGGGGAGTTCTCGTTTTCGGTAGCACTCGCCTTCTCCGTTCTCGGATTCGGGGTGTTCATCCGAGGAATCGAAACCGGTCGGTATCGCATCGCCTCCACCGTGCTGCTGGCACTCGCAGCGCTGTGTCACGGCATCGTACTGTTGTTCGTGTTCCTCGGGTATTTGCTCGTCGTGGCAATGCATCGTGAGCCTGCCAAGTGGAGGTACGGCGCCTCGGTGATCGGCACGGCGGTGCTGCTGTCGGCGTTCTGGGTGGTGCCGTTCGTGCTCAACCACGCGTACATGACGGACATGAAGTACGAGCCGCAACCGACCGGGTACGGCGAGACGTTCGTAGACATGTTCTTCCCGTTGCACACCGTGTTCGACGTGCTCGTCACCGGGTTCGCCGTGATCGGTTTCTTGTCGGCGTTGTGGCGCCGCAACGCCGTTGGTTCCTGGATCGGCATCTACGGAGTGGTGCTCGCGATCGGCGTGTTCGTCGCCCGTGAGAGCCTGCCGATCATCGGTCTGTTGTGGAATCCGCGCATCCTGCCGTTCTTCTATTTGTTGCGCTACATGCTGATGATGGTGGGCATCTACGAGGTGGTGGTGGCGGTGGCGCGCTTCGCCAATCTCGAGTTCGCGGCAGCTCGCGTGGCACGCACGGGCGAGGAACAGTTCCTGGCACCGTCACCACGAGGTCGACTGAACTTCAACATGACCACCGCAGCCGTCGTTTCGTTGCTGTGCATCGGCATCATCGGGTTTCGGTTCCAGGAATTGCCCTTCGGCACGACGAGGACCGCCCAAGACGGCAGCCTGCGGTACGGCGTGGGGCCGTTCAGCGTTCCGGCGTCCAACGACGGCTTCGTCGACGGCTGGGCCCGCTGGAACTTCACTGGTTACGAGGGCAAGAGCGCCTACGGCGAATACCGAACGCTCGTGGAAACCATGAAGCAGATCGGTGAGGACCCGCGCTATGGCTGTGGGCGCGCGCTGTGGG
>JALRBT010000209.1 GCA_023262255.1 Ilumatobacteraceae bacterium | reverse complement strand
ATGCGGTAAGACGCGCCACAGATACGATGTTGGCCGGTAAGAAAGTAGTGGTTTGTGGCTACGGCGACGTGGGTAAAGGAACAGCTGCTTCATTTAGAGGAGCTGGATCTATTGTCACCGTGACTGAAATTGATCCAATTTGCGCCCTACAAGCATTGATGGATGGTTTTGAAGTGAAAAAATTGGAAACTGTTCTGGGGACTGCGGATATCGTGATCACCACCACCGGAAACAAAGACATCGTTCGCGGAGAACACTTTATGGGTCTTAAAGACAAAGCCATTGTCTGCAACATCGGACACTTTGACAACGAGATCGACATGGCTTGGCTCAACAAAAACTACGGACACACCAAAGATGAGATCAAACCTCAAGTGGATAAATACACCATCGATGGAAAAGACATCATCATCTTGGCTGAAGGACGTTTGGTCAACTTAGGTTGTGCGACTGGCCACCCTAGCTTTGTGATGAGTAACTCGTTTACCAACCAAACATTGGCACAAATCGAGTTGTGGAC
>JALRBT010000208.1:289-521 GCA_023262255.1 Ilumatobacteraceae bacterium | reverse complement strand
GGTGCGAGGTCGTCGAGTGTTGAAAAGGTTGCCGCCAGGCGAGCGGGATTACGACTCCAGCAATCGACGACACCCGAACCAACTTTAAGTGTCTTAGTAACTGACGCGAATGCTGCCATCGGTACGGTTGCTTCGCGCACGAGACGACTTTCGGCTTGCCAGACTGCTTCGAAACCTTTGCTCTCGGCATATTTCGAAAACTCCATGCCTTCTGAAATCTTGTGGGCATCTT
>JALRBT010000208.1:0-279 GCA_023262255.1 Ilumatobacteraceae bacterium | reverse complement strand
CTGATTTTGAACTCGTCATTGTTTACGACAACCTTTCATATAACCGTAGGGCTTGTTCGTTGGCTTTTGCGCGAACCTCTTGTAAGTCGACTCGTGTTGGTTGACTATTTGTTAAGACTTTCTCGCCGGCAATTTCAACATCGGTCACATTCATATTGGTTGTGAATGCCGCGTGCCATGGACTGTCGGCAAAGTCATAATCGAAGGTCACGACATCTTGCTTTGCATCGGGAAACAGTTCAAGAGAGTTTTCAAGCCACTGCCAAACAGTTGTGGGTT
>JALRBT010000207.1 GCA_023262255.1 Ilumatobacteraceae bacterium | reverse complement strand
CCACTGCTCTTCCAGGAAGTCGAAGTACTTGACGAAACGCTCGAGGAATCCCGGGGCGTTCTGTTCGTCGTATCCGAGTGCGCGAAGGATGAGGAAGATGCTGAGTCGACGCTTACGCGCGATTCGCGCCCCGGCCGTCGGGTTCTTGCCCGGCTTGTGCTCGACGTCGAACTCCAGCCACTCACCGCGTTGCGGATGGATGGTGCCCTTTACCAATTGGTGCTTGGCCAGGTTGCGGAGGCGGTATCGCTCTCCCGCCTCGAAGATCACACCGGGCGAACGCACCAGCTGCGACACGATGACCTTCTCGATGCCGTTCACGAGGAACGTGCCACGCTCGGTCATCTTCGGGAACTCGCCGATATAGACGACCTGTTCCTTGATTTCACCCGTGTCGCGGTTGGAGAAACGCGCCTTCACGAATCGCGATACCGCGTACGTGTGGTGCTTGATACGACACTCGGTTTCGGTGAACTTCGGTCCCGGTGTCAATTCACGATCGTCGGGGTCGAACTCCAATT
>JALRBT010000206.1 GCA_023262255.1 Ilumatobacteraceae bacterium | reverse complement strand
GAAAAACTCGAGGGTCAGCTTTACAGCGAGCGGTTTTTGATTCGTCGCGCACTATTGCAAGCGATCGATCAGCACACTGGCGTCTCACCCGTGTTGTTGATCGACGAAATCGACCGCGCTGACGACGAGTTTGAAGCATATTTGTTAGAAGTGCTTTCAGATTTTCAAATCACGATCCCCGAACTTGGCACATACAAAGCAACGACACCACCGCTGGTTGTCTTGACTTCGAACCGCACCCGCGATGTTCACGATGCACTCAAGCGTCGATGTCTCTATCACTGGGTCGAGCACCCTGACTTTGATCGCGAAGTCGAAATCGTCAAACGACGCGTGCCTCAAGTCGCTGAGACTCTCGCCCGTCAAGTCGCTGCCGCAGTCGAAGCGCTGCGCAAAATGCAACTTTACAAACCACCAGGTGTCGCCTAAACAATCGACTGGGCTACTGCACTCGGTCGTCTAGGCTTCGGCGAATTAGACGAATCGGTAGTGCAAGCAACACTGGGCATGGTGCTCAAATATCGCGAAGACCAC
>JALRBT010000205.1:299-543 GCA_023262255.1 Ilumatobacteraceae bacterium | reverse complement strand
CCTAAAGTTCCACCCGCAGCAATGGTGCCGGCACTAATTTCTTTTGGATAGCCTCTTTCACGCATTTCTGGAATTCCCATTTTTCCAATTGCAGCGCAAGTTGCAGGGGAAGATCCGCTAAGCGCAGCAAATAAAGCACAAGCACCTAAATTAGAAACTACTAAACCACCAGGAACTCTATTTAACCAGCGATCAAGAGCTGAATACAAATCTTTTCCAGCTGGAGAAGATGCAACGGCAATAC
>JALRBT010000205.1:0-279 GCA_023262255.1 Ilumatobacteraceae bacterium | reverse complement strand
GAAACAATCGTAAATTCCTCTAATCCAGAAAAAAATGTTTCAGCAATAACTCTCGTCATTCCCAAGCCTTCAAAACCGAGTAAAAAGACAAGTGCAATAACGCCAAGACCAAAAGCAACTGGAATACCAATTGAAAAGACAAGCAAAGTTGAAAAAACTAATAACAAGCCAATTTGAAGTGGTTCCATTATGAGATAGTCTCCTCTAGTACTGCGTCTGGAAATGGCATTTCTCTTCTTGTAATTAATGAGAGAATGTCAGCAATATATTGCAAAATCA
>JALRBT010000204.1 GCA_023262255.1 Ilumatobacteraceae bacterium | reverse complement strand
GCAGCTCGGGCAGGCCTCGACCACCCTCTCCGGCGGCGAAGCGCAGCGGGTCAAGCTGGCCGCGGAACTGGGCCTCTCTCGTTCCGGCCCCGCCCTCTACGTCCTCGACGAGCCCACCACCGGCCTGCACTTCGACGATGTCCGCAAGCTGCTCGAGGTCCTCGAGCGGCTCGCAGACTCCGGCCACACTCTCGTGGTCATCGAGCACAACCTCGAGGTCATCAAGCGGGCGGACTGGATCATCGATCTCGGTCCGGAAGGTGGCGATCGCGGCGGCACCGTGGTCGCGACCGGCACCCCCGAAGCAGTGGCCGCCAACCCCAGGAGCCACACCGGGAAGTTCCTCGCGCCCCTGCTCGATCCCAAGCGCATCGCAGCGGCCGCCGCGGCGTCGACGGCGACGGTCGAACCCTCCGCTTCACCCCGGCGATCGAAGAAGTCCGCTTCCGCGGCGGACGGCATCACCACCGGCCGCGGCGCCGCGAAGGCCCCACGGACTTCTCTCGCCTCCGCACCGAAGGCTCGCCGCGCGGCTTCCGGCGCC
>JALRBT010000203.1:295-546 GCA_023262255.1 Ilumatobacteraceae bacterium | reverse complement strand
TCCGGGTCGAAAGCCGCTTGGTCGTACTTGGCGCAGAACTCCTCGGTGTACTCGAAGAACTCATGGCCCCGGAAGTTCTCGCGAGCATCGCGATCTAGACCGATGTGATGCCAGAAGTAGTAGCCCTGGAAGATGCCGTGGTGCTGCACCATCCAGTGATTGGCCGGTGACACGAACGGCTTGAGGATGCCGGCGGCGATATCGGGGTGGTTGTAGGGGGCGAGGGTGTCGCCGATGTCGTGAAGGAGAGC
>JALRBT010000203.1:0-285 GCA_023262255.1 Ilumatobacteraceae bacterium | reverse complement strand
GCGACCATCCTCTTCTGCCATGGTCGCCGTCTGCAGGCTGTGCTCGAGACGCGTGACCGGGAAGCCGCCGTGATCGCGCTCGAGCATCCTGAGTTGCTCGATGATGTTGGCCGCTGCGATCGCTTGGGTGACGGGCAGTTGGGAGGCGATGACCGACCAGTCGGCTGCGGTGCTCTCCTCGAAGGTGGTGAACGACGCGCGCTCGGCATCGTGGGCCACCGAGGCGCGAATGTCGGCGACAGCGGGGGCGACCGGAGAACTGTCCATGGGGAAACGGTACTACCC
>JALRBT010000202.1 GCA_023262255.1 Ilumatobacteraceae bacterium | reverse complement strand
GGCAATGGCGGGCGAGATCGACTCCGATCGTTTCGGTGGCACCATCCGAGGCGACGCAACACGCCTGCCGTTCGCCGACGCTTCGTTCGACTGTGTCGTCACCAGCGAGGTGCTCGAGCACATCCACGACGACGTCGCGGCACTCGGTGAACTTACGCGTGTGCTGAAGCCGGGCGGCACGTTCGCCGCGACGGTGCCGTCGTACCTGCCGGAAAAGATCAACTGGATGTTGTCCGACGAGTACCACGCTCCATTCGTGGAAGGTGGACACGTTCGGATCTACACCGCCAAGGAACTTCAATCGAAGATTTCCGGCAACCAATTGCACATCACCGGTAAACATCGTGCCCACGGACTGCATTCGCCATACTGGTGGTTGCGCTGCGCGGTTGGTCCGGCGCGCGACGACCAACCCCTGGTGGCCCGCTACAAGAAGTTGTTGGAATGGGACATCATGAACGCTCCGTTCATCACGCGTGCAATCGACACCGTGCTCAGCCCGCTCATCGGAAAGTCGTACGTGGTGTACGCCGAGAAACCGATGGTCGC
>JALRBT010000201.1 GCA_023262255.1 Ilumatobacteraceae bacterium | reverse complement strand
CCCAGCGGCGACAAAGAGACTGTCGACCTCCGACACCGGCCCCAGGTGGTAGCGGTCGTCGGGCGTGAAGCTCTCCGGGCCGCAGAAGAAGGTTTGGATGCCGGCATTCTCCAACGCCGGCACCCGCTCGATCGCCTTCATCAGCACGGGTTCGAAGTGGTCGAAATCGTCCGGCAGCTGGTCGAAACAGAAGTCCTCGCGGATGCCGTCCATGCCCCACGGCTTGGCCACCGGCTCGAAGGCGCCGAGCAGCAGCTTGCCGGCGTCTTCCTTGTAGTAGGCCCAGGCGTCGTAGTCGCGCATCACCGGGAGATCGGGTGTGACGCCCTCGAACGGCTCGGTCAGGATGTAGAAGTGCTCGCAGGCGTGCAACGGCACGTGCACGCCGATGCGCTGGGCGAAGGTCCGCGTCCACATGCCGCAGGCCAGCACGACGTGCTTGGCGCGAATCTCGCCCTCGGCGGTGCGCACGCCGACGGCGCGGCCGCCCTCGACGATGACGTCCTCGACAAGCGTATTCTCGTAGATGCTCGCCCCCCCCTGGCGCGCCCCC
>JALRBT010000200.1:287-557 GCA_023262255.1 Ilumatobacteraceae bacterium | reverse complement strand
CCTCACGCCGGCGTGCACCGAGCGCGTGATGCAGGTGTACGGGCAGGCCTTCGACAGCCTGGTGCCGGTGTCCACCCCCGAGGTGGCCGAGATGACCAAGATCCTCGAGAACGTCTTCCGCAGCGTGAACATCGCGCTGGTGAACGAGACGGCGATCCTCTGCGACCGCATGGGCGTGGACGTGTGGGAGGTCATCGACGCCGCGGCCACCAAGCCGTTCGGCTACATGCCCTTCCGTCCGGGCCCGGGCCTGGGCGGGCACTGCATCCC
>JALRBT010000200.1:0-277 GCA_023262255.1 Ilumatobacteraceae bacterium | reverse complement strand
GACCCCTTCTACCTCACGTGGAAGGCACGCGAGTACGACTTCCACACCGAGTTCATCGAGCTGGCGGGGAAGATCAACTCCCAGATGCCCTACTTCTGCGTGGCGAAGCTCGCGCGTGCCCTGAACGAGCACGAGAAGTCGCTGAAGGGCTCACGCGTGCTGGTGATCGGGGTGGCCTACAAGGCCGACGTCAACGACATGCGCGAGAGCCCGGCGCTCAAGGTCATCGCGCTGCTCCTCGAGCGCGGCGCCCAGGTGACCTACCACGACCCGCACG
>JALRBT010000001.1 GCA_023262255.1 Ilumatobacteraceae bacterium | reverse complement strand
GAAACGACGAAAGGTAATCGCTGCAGCATTCGCTGCAGCAGCGATGATCGTTGCCGCAGCCTGCGGTAGCGATGACGCAGCCGAAGAAGAGGCAGTTACCGAAGACACCGAAGCGGCCGCCGAAGAAACGTCGGAGCCCGCCGAGGACTACAGCATGGTCAAGGCCGCCGTGGTGTACATCACCACACCGGGTGACCTGGGCTGGAGCTACATGCACGACCAGGGCATCGCGTACATGGAAGAGCAACTCGGCATCGAGGTAACTCGACTCGAGCTCATTCCCGAAGGCGCTGAGGCCACGGCCGTGTTCGACAAACTCGCTCGCGACGGTTACAACCTCATCATGGGAACCTCGTTCGGTTACATGGACCCAATGCTCGAGGTTGCCGCGAAGTATCCGGACGTGTGCTTCCAGCACGCATCGGGCTACAAGACCGCCGACAACATGGGCAACTACTTCGGTGCGATGGAAGAAGCGCGCTACCTCTCGGGCGTTGCCGCAGGTGCGGCATCGGCGAGCGGCAAGCTCGGCTACGTCGCCGCGTTCCCGATTCCGGAAGTGTTGCGCGGTATCAACGCCTTCACCCTCGGAGCCCGTTCGGTGAACCCGGATGCAACGGTGCAAGTTGCTTGGACCTCCACCTGGTACGACCCGGCCAAGGAAAAGGAAGCCGCAGAGTCGCTGTTGGCGACCGGTGCCGACGTGTTGGGCATGCACCAGGACTCGTCCGCAACGGGTGAGGCCGCACGTGAGGCAGGCGCCAAGTGGGTTGGTTACAACTCCGACGTTCGCGCGTCCGACTTCCCCGACACCTGGCTGACCGGCCCGGTATGGAACTGGGGACCGCACTACGTGAAGCTGGGTAAGGACGTTGCCGCGGGAATCTGCGACAACTCGCCGTACTACGGCACGATGGCGGACGGCATGATCACCCTCGGTGTGTTCGGTTCGAGTGTCTCGCAAGAGACGCAAGACCTCATCGCTGAGAAGGCAGCGGGCATCATCGATGGCTCGCTCGTGCCATTCAGTGGTCCGATCAACGACAACGAGGGCAATGAAGTAATCGCGGCGGGCGCCAGCGCCTCGCTCGGTGACTTGCTCGGTCAGTCGTACTTGGTCGAAGGAGTCATCGGCTCCGCAAAGGGCTGATTCGCTCGCTCGACAGCAACGAGCGCCCACCTCGCGCAAGCGGGGTGGGCGCTTCGCTTTGTAGGAACGTCGAGAGTTCTCGCATTGCCGTTTGTGGCAAACTTGGCGGTTGTGACGAGTGTTGCGGGGTCCTCTAGCTCGAGCCGCACCTCGCAGCCCGCGCTCGAGGCCCGCGGCGTCACCAAACGGTTCCCCGGGGTGGTCGCGAACGATGCCGTCGACTTCGACCTGGCGCGAGGCGAGGTGCACACCTTGTTGGGGGAGAACGGAGCGGGCAAGAGCACCTTGGCATCCGTGCTGTGTGGTTTGTATCGCCCCGAAGAGGGCCAAGTGCTTCGAAATGGTGCCGAAATTCGCCTGAACAGTCCACGCGACGGGCTGGCGCACGGAATCGCCATGGTTCACCAGCACTTTCGGCTCGTGGATCGGTTCACGGTTGCGGAAAACGTGGTGTTGGGACACAAGTCGTTGTCGTTCGTGCTGGCCACCAACGACATCGAGGACCGGGTGGCGGCAATCACCCAGGAATTCGGGTTGCCGCTAAATCCGCGGGCCGTGGTGGGCGACCTTTCGGCAGGCGAACGCCAACGGGTGGAAATCGTGAAGGCGCTGTACCAGGGAGCCGAGGTGTTGCTTTTGGATGAACCCACGGCGCTGCTCGCACCACCGGAGGTGGAGAATTTGTTCGTCACCGTTCGGGCAATGACGCACACGGGCAAGTCGGTGGTGTTCGTGAGCCACAAATTGGGCGAGGTAGTGGACATCTCCGATCGCATCACCGTGATGCGGGGCGGCAAGGTGACCGGCTCGGTGCGTCGTGGTGAGGCCGACGTGCGGAAGTTGGCGGAATTGATGGTTGGTCGCGAGATCAATATCGTGCCCCGTCGCGCCAAATCACCGATGAGCGACGTGTTGCTTTCGGTGTCGCAGGTGCATCTCGAGCGCGATGGCGCCGAGATTCTCTCCGACATCAATCTCGATGTGCGCGCCGGCGAAATCGTCGGTGTGGCCGGAGTGGCGGGCAATGGTCAACGCGACCTCGCCGAAGTGATCGCCGGGCTACAAACCCCGCAACAGGGAAACGTGACGGTGTGCGGCACGCCCACGGCGCGCTCGGGGGCACTTGGCGCTCGGCGTGCGGGTTTGGCGTACGTGCCGGAGGATCGACTGGGCACCGGACTGGCACCGGCGATGTCGATCGTCGACAACATGGTGCTGACTCGAGAGCGGGGTTTCCTGGTGGACCGGAAATCCGCGCTCGCGGAGTCGGAGCAGTTCATCCGACAACTGGAGATAAAGACACCCGGACCACTCACGCCCACCCGCAAACTGTCGGGTGGAAACGCCCAGAAGGTGTTGCTGGCTCGCGAATTGTTTGCGGTGAGCGGTGCGCGCGTGTTGGTGGTGTGCTCACCGACGCGTGGTTTGGACGTGGGGGCGGTGGAAGCCGTGCATGCACTGCTCGACGAAGCCCGTGACGCGGGCAAGGCCATCCTCATGGTGAGTGAAGATCTCGACGAGGTGATGACGCTCGCCGACCGTGTGATGGTGCTGTACCGCGGAAAGATCACGCTGGAGCAACCGGGAACCCACGCCGATCTCGAGCGTGTCGGTCGCGCCATGGCGGGGATTGCATCATGATCACCGACGTTTGCGTGGAGGTGGGCCGATGATCGTGCTCGGCTACCGCGTGCGGATGGAACAACGGCTGAGCACCCCACGGTCGCTCTTGGTCATGGTGCCGGTGTTCAGCGTGTTCTTTGCGTTGGTGGTGGGTGGAATCTTTCTCGCCGCCACCGGACATCCACCGATCGGCACGTACCTCAAACTGGTGGACAACGGCTACACGAGTTTCTACGGCATCACCGACACGCTCGGCCTGGCAACACCGCTCATCTGCACGGGTCTTGCTGCGGCGTTCGCGTTTCGGATGAACCTGTACAGCATCGGGCAGGAGGGGCAGTTGTACCTCGGCATGATCGGTGGCGCGTGGGCGGGAATCGCCCTGGCGGACTCGTTGCCAACGTTGGTTGCCGTGCCGGTGGTGTTGCTGTTCGGCGCATTCGCGGGCGCAATGTGGGTGGCCGTTCCGGCGCTGTTACGGGCCCGCCTCGGCACCAGCGAGATCGTGAGCACACTGCTGCTCAACTACGTGGCGCTCAACTTGTTGAACTACTTCATCTTCGGTTCGACGGGATTCTTCCGGGATCCCACCACGTCGTTTCCGCAGGGCCGACCCGTGGCCGAAAGCGCGCGCCTCTCGCCGATTTCGTTCTTCACCGACAAGGTCACCAACACGTATCCCACGTTCTTCATCGCGGTGATTCTCGCCGTGGTGTTGTTCTGGCTGATGCGACTATCCAACTACGGGTACGAAACCGCGGTCTATGCCGACTCGCCGAACACGGCGCGGTATGCGGGCATGAACTCGGCCTGGCTGCAATCATCGGTGCTCCTCATCTCGGGTGCGCTCGCGGGTGTGGGCGGTGCCATGTACGTGGTGGGGCCCGCCGGCAAGGTGGATCCCGGATTGTTGCAGGTGGGCTTGGGATACGCCGGCATCGTCGTGGCGGCGTTGGCGCGGTACAACTTCATCGCGGTGATCGTGGCAGCGGTGTTGTTCGCCGGATTGCGAACCGGCGGGAACGCACTGCAGATTTCCAGCGATCCGGTGCCCATCGCCATCGCGGTGGTGCTCCAAGGCGCCGTGCTGCTGTTTGCGCTCGGTGGTGAATTGTTCCGCCGAAACAAGGTGACGATTTCCCGGGTGCAGGCGGCAGCCACATGAGAACGCGTCGATTCCGGATGGCCGTCGTATGAACTCCAACATCTGGTTGCTCACCTTTGCCGATGCCATCAGCATCGCCACCACGCTGATCCTTGCGTCGCTGGGTGCGATTCTCACCGAGCGAAGTGGCGTCATCAATTTGGGCGTCGAGGGCATGCTCCTGATGGGTGCGGTGACGGGCTTCCTCGTGGCGGACTCCAGCGGAAGTTTGTGGTTGGCACTATTCGTGGCGGTGTTGGTTGGTGTTGCATTGGCGTCGGTGCACGCCGCCCTCACGGTTGGACTTCGGGCGAACCAGATCGTGTCGGGCCTGGCGATGGTCATCTTTGCCACGGGGCTCTCGCAATTCATCGGCAAACCGATCGAGGGCGATCCGTTGCCGGTGCTCATTCGGCCCATCGATTTCGGCGCGCTGTCGGACACCCCCTTCTTCGGCCCCGTGGTGTTTGGGCACGATTTGTTCACGTACCTCACCTGGGTGCTGGTGGCAGCAGCGTCGTTCTACATGCACCGAACCCGCCCGGGGTTGTTGCTGCGCGCAACGGGAGACGCACCGGCAACGGTGGACGCCCAAGGTGGATCGGTGGCACGCATCCGTTGGGTGCACACGGTGGTTGGTGGCGCACTGATGACCTTTGCCGGGGCGTGGTACATGTTCGCCCGATCGGCGGCGTGGAATCAGTCGGCGACCACCAATGGCATCGGGTGGATTGCCCTGGCATTGGTGGTGTTTGCATCGTGGCGGCCGATTCGAGCAATCGGCGGGGCAGTGTTGTTCGGGTTCTCGTTGCAGGTGCCGTTCACGTTGCAGGCCGAGCAGATTCGAATCCTGCCGCCGACCATCTTGGCGATGTTTCCCTATCTCATCACCCTTGCCGTACTGGTGGCGTTGTCGACGCCACGCGCACGCCGGCTCCTCGGCGCACCAAAGATGTTGGGCCAGCCGTTCGTTCGAGATGAACGCTGAGGAATCCCGATGACCAAGCTCTCCGTCGCTTCGTCCAACGACGACATCCTCCGGGTGTTGCACGAGGTTGCCGACGCCACCTACGAGGTGCTCGCCAGCAACACCGACTGGGGTTTCTCGGGCAAGCGGGCCACGCAATACTCGGTGGACCTGCGAGCCGATGCGGCGGCGCTCGAGGTGTTGCACGGAGCGGGATGTGCGGTGCTTTCCGAAGAGAGTGGACGCACGGGGGACTGGAACGACGACTCCGTCATCGTGGTGATGGATCCACTCGACGGCTCGACCAACGCCAGTCGGCGCGTGCCCTGGTATGCAACCGCCCTGGCTGCCATCGACTCGAACGGTCATCGAGCATCGCTCGTGGCAAACCAGTTCACCAACACCGATCGCTGGACGGCAACCACCGGTGGCGGCGCCTTTCATAACGGCGTTCGAATTGCGCCGTCATCATGCACCCGGCTGAGCGACGCCGTCGTCGGTGTGTCGGGATTGCCCAAGAGGCACCCGGGCTGGGCGCAGTTTCGCGCACTCGGGGCAGCAGCGTTGGACATTTGCCTCGTTGCCCAGGGAACGCTCGACGCTTGGGTGGATCTCTCGTCGCACGGCGCATGGGATTATCTGGCGAGCGTGCACATCTGTGCCGAAGCCGGCGCAGTGGTGGGCGACATGCTCGACCGGCCGTTAATCGTCACCGAGCACGCGGAACGCCGTTCACCGGTAGTCGCTGCAACACCCCAACTGTTCGACCCGCTGCGCAACGTGCGCACGGACTCCTGACATGTCACGCGAACTCCGTGGTGCCCACGTGGTGGTGGTCGGGGCATCCGGTGTGTTGGGCGCCGCCGTCGCCCGGCACCTGGCTACTGCTGGTGCGCGAGTGTCGGCCATCGTGCGCGATCACACTCGGCTGGATGGGGCGAGTGTGGCGCAGTATGCGTTGGCGGACGTTACCGACCATGCGGCGTTGCGCACGGCCTTTGCGTCAGTTGCGCCGTTCGACGGCGTGGTGAACGCAACCGGTGTCGTGGCCTTCGGCAACGTTGCGGATCTGGATGACACCACGCTGGCAACGCTGTTCGCGGTGAACGCAATCGCACCGATCGTGATGTTGCGGGAAAGTGCCGCGCACCTCAGCGACGGGGGATTCTTCGTGAACATCTCCGGGGTGGTTGCATCGCAGCCCGTGGCAGGCATGACTGCGTACAGTGCGTCGAAGGCTGCTGCGTGGGCCGCGATGACGGCCGCGGGTCGCGAATTGCGTCGTCGGCGTATCGATGTGATCGATGCACGACCGCCGCACACCGAAACGGGGCTCGCAACACGACCGCTGGCTGGTGTGGCTCCCAAGATGCCGCAGGGTCTCGCGCCGGATTTCGTCGCGGCGCGAATCGTTGCGGTGATCTCGGCAAGTGAACGTGATTTGCCGACTGATGCATTCAGTTAAACAGCCAACACGTGGTTCGAGTGAATCAGCCGAGCTGCAGCCTGCGACTTCGTGTCGGAGTGGTACCCAACTCGCTTGTGCATGTCGTCGACACCGAGATTGTTGGCTTCGTCTTTGATTTCTTTGGGAATCCCAGCTGACGTATGAGAGCGCTGAGTTGTGCTGGGCTGTAAGGCACGTTGAGCGACCCATTGGATCCGAGAACGACCGAGCGCTTCAACTTCTTTCTTCCGGAGAATGTGAGTGTGCATTTTGCAGCGGGCGGTCCTGCTAGGGAGATTGGCTGCGATGCTGTCAGCGCTGCGACGCCTCCATCAACGGTGGGGACGGGGCGAAGTAGCACCACATCGCCTGGTCCTGACCGAAGAGTCACATTCATTGTTGAGGGAGGTCTCGATCCCGCAAATCGCAAATCGGTGAGAACGTCGTTGGCGTTTCTTGGCGGGGAGGTAGTAATAGTGCAAGTTGCTCCCTCAGGACAGGTGAAGGAGTCCTCTCCGCCTCCCTCGCCTTCTCGCGAGAACGTGCAGGTGTCTTCGCCGTTCGGGCAGGGGCTTGAGTCGTAAATCGTGCAGTCGGATGCACCTTCTGGACACGACACTCGCTCATCACGAACACGCTTCGTATTCTTCATTCGAGCCAACGTGTCGGCCACGGCTGCCAATTCCGGCAGTTCAAACGCATCGGTGTAGGTGTAGGTGCCAGAACCAGTTTGTCCATTGAGTTCCCCAGTACCCGAAGTGATCGTGGCTCGAGCCGTCATTCCGATGGCAACGCAGGCCGAACTACACATTCCGGTGACATCGCCGAAGCCTTCGATCGTGCCATAGACGTCGGTGGACTTCGCTGCCGAGGAGCCCTTGAATGAGCAGCTGAATGCAAGTGGAGCAGATGCACTTGATACATTCACCGAGAGTAAGCCTGGTACCGCGGCGCCGACCGCGACGCTCGCCACCACCGACATGCTGCTTTTAGCAGAACACTCGGCATTGAAGACGCCGTCGGTCACTCCCTTTGAAGGAATCGACATCGTGCCCGAAATTGCACGAACGCCACTATTGATGTTTAATGATGGACGGCAACTAAGATTAATTTGACCTTGCACTCTGCTGTCCGTTGCGAAGCCAATCAACATGTCCTGGGTCGAAGCAAAGGTGCGACCACCTTCGGTGCAATTGAGGGAGCCGATCGACACGGTGCTTTGGGCAAGACCAGCAAGATTCATCGCAATATTGAAGTCGGTGACCCCTAGGTCACTGGCGTGGGCGGGTGAAGCGCTTGGTAGGGGACTACCTGCAGCAAACAAAAAGCTAACGCAGGCAATCCCGAGTGCTCGTGCGTGTTTCGGCATACCGAGAGCGTACAAAGTGCTGTCAAATCTGGACATGGCGCACCTGCTGAGCCGTTCGTAAATCCTCGATTCTGAGAAGAAGTATTCATTATTCTGTTCGCATGACTTCATTCCATCGTTCTCGCCACGCTCGTCGGATTCCCCACGTACTCGCCCTCGCCGGGCTCCTGATGCTCATGGCGCCCGTGGCGTCGGCGGCGAGCGTAAAGAACGGAGCGAAGTGCTCGAAGGTGGGGCAGTTGTTCACCGTGAAGAAAAAGAAGAAGTCGACCGACTTCATCTGCGTAAAGGAAGGCAAACGGCGCGTATGGCGCGTACGGGCCAGTGCATTGCCCGGCGGGAGCGGTGGGGCTGCTGGTGGTGCCGGCAAACCGGGCGACGGTCCGACCGGTGCTGCGTCGGCCTCGGATTGTGACAAGGCCACCTACAAGGCCACCAGTACCGGGGTGAACAACATCGTCGGTTGCGATTACACCACCACGTATGCGGAACTGGCGGTTACCTCCGGGACGTCGGTGACGAACGGGCAATCAGCGGTGGGGTTCATGAGCATGCCCGGTGTGGCGAACGAGTCCGGTGGAGCGTTGTTCTTCAACCATCCGGCCGGCATGGCCACCGACGGAACCCGTCTGGCGATCGCCGACCGTAACAACAACCGTGTGCTGATCTGGAACTCGGCCCCGACGGCCAATACCGCACCAAACCTGGTGCTGGGTCAGCCGAACTTCTCCACCAACAATTCCGGTTCGGCACTCACCGAAATGAACTGGCCGAGCGATCTCTCCATCTCGGCATCGGGCATGCTCATGGTCGCTGACTCGAGCAACCATCGCATTCTCATCTGGCGAACGTTCCCCACGACGAATGGTCAAGCCGCCGACCTTTCGCTCGATCTCGGGGAGGGTTCGTGGCCCTGGGGCGTGTGGACCGACGGTACCAAGATGATGGTCTCGCGAACCGAGGCCGGGGACGTGAAGGTATGGAACACCATTCCGACGGCATCGGGCCAAACCGCCGCCTCGTTCACCGTCGATCCGGACATCATGGGAACGCCGCGACAGATCACCTCCGATGGCACTCGGGTGATCATCGGGGACGAGAACTCCAGGTCGCCGCTCGGGAACCGTGGCTCGCACGTATGGAACAGTTTCCCCACGTCGGCAAGTTCCAACCCGGATTACTTCATGTTGTTCGGTCGCGACAAGAACGCCGGTTGGTACACCGGCCACATCGATTCGACTGGTGTGTATTTGTTGCAACGTGATCTCGAGATTCTTCGCACCTTCCCCACGTCGAACCCCGCCAGTCCGGAACTTACAGTGACACCACCCGACGTTGGACTACAGGGTGGTGACGGTGGCGATGTCGTGAAGATCGGCAACCGCATCTACGTTCTCGAATACAACGCCAGTCGTATCGCCGCATGGAACGCCGTGCCGACATCGGCGAGTCAGGCAGCGGACTTCTACGTGGGATCATCGGGACCGGCGGACAATTCCAATCGTGCTGCATTCATGATCACCAATCCGGTGATGGCGTCGGACGGAACATCGTTGGCGATTAACACCGACTTCGAGCGTCGCGTGTACGTGTGGAAGAAGGTGCCGGGCGACAACAACGCCAAGCCCGATCACTCGTTCATCGTGCCGTTCCAGCCGTGGGACTCGGTTGCAGCAACGTTCAAGGGCACCAAGATTTATGCGGTGGTGGGAGAGGGCAAACTGCACCTCTGGTCCGGCGGCATACCGCAGAGCAAGACCTCACTGCCGACCACCACGTTGGACACCAACATCGGTGGAGTGACCATGTCGGGTCTCACCGCGATTGCGGCGGACAACAACTACATCTATCTCGCCGACAAACAGTCGGCCAAGGTGTACGTGTTCAACCAAATCCCCACGTCGACGAGCGCTCCCGTGTTCACCCTGCCTGGTTGCGCGGCAGCAACGCAATTGCGCTCGGACGGTAACTATCTGGTTCTGACCTGCATCGGCAATCCGGGTACGTACGTGTGGACGGTTGGGGCGCTTGCCGACAACCAGTCGGGTACCACGGTGACGGGAACGCAGTTCAACCTGCCGATGGGTGGTCTGCCCGTGAATGGTGGGCTCTTCGTTGCCGACACCGGGTTTGATCGCGTGGTGTGGTGGTCGACGATGTCTGCTGCACTTGCGGGAGGAGCACCCACGGCGGTGCTCGGTGCGTCAACGGGGGCGACCAAGGCCAACTCCGGTTTGGGTATCAACAAGTTCCGCATGCCGCGAGCGCTCATGGTCACGCACGGCTATTTGTGGGTGGGAGAGCAGAAGTTCGGCAACCGCATCCTGCGTTTCAAGCTCAGTTGAACGCTAAGTCGAATTCGATTCGTCGCGGGAGATCGGGCCAAATGGTGCTCGTAGGCTGAGGGCTGGTCGCAGCGTTTTTCGACGGCTTGCGGGCGTTTAGCTCAGTTGGTTAGAGCATCTCCCTTACAAGGAGAGGGTCGGGGGTTCGAGTCCCTCAACGCCCACCAGATGCCGTAGGCACCGGGCTAGGGCGGCGCCGTCGGCGTGGCAACCCCACGGTGCCCGGCCAGGCCACAGCCTGCAGACGATGATCGTCACCACTTGAAAATTTGTGGCATAGTCACGGATTGCGCGCGGCATAGCCGAACGCGAGTGACGTCGCCACCGAAAGCCACAGTTGGTACGGCAGCAACGCAACCCCGAGCGGCGTCGATGCTCGAAACGCAAGCACGATAAGTGGCACGGTTAGCAGTGTCGCTGTTGTCAGCACAACCCCTGACGCCCATAGTGAATGCGGCACGTAGAACAGGTAGGCCCAGCACAACGATGCTGCCACGCTGAGCGCCAGAGAGGTGATCCACACGACGTGCTCGGTTCGGGACTCTCGGGCCGCCACGGCCCAGCCGGCAACGGCGATCATCACGAAGTTGTACGGCCAAATGAGACCGAACACCACGTCGGGGGGTTGCCAGGGCGGTTTGGTCAGCGAGCGATACCAGCCTGCATCAGTCGACACCCAACGACCGGCACCAATCGCGTACACCACGACCAGCGCGGTGCTAGTGCCCCCGACGAGCGTGCGAGACACGTGTTGCTACGACACCGCAGCGCCGGAGGTGGTTGTGTCGCGTCGCTCGCGCGTCGACGCGGGGTTCGTGAAGTGCATGACGCCATCGTCCACCTTGCCTTCGCGGAACATTTTTTTGTCCTTGTCATAGTTCTGCGGATTGATCCACGGTTCGCGGTCACCCTGACTGGGCATGAGATGCATGACGCGTTGCATGTATCCCGACGAAAAGCCGTCGATCCAGGGGCGTCGCGGCATGTCGTGTTCGCCGGGGCGCAGTCGGGGGGTGCATTGACGAGTGCCGGTATCGCGCATGTGGTTGAGTAACCGACACACGTAGGTACAGGTGAGGTCTGCACGCAGCGTCCAAGACGCGTTGATGTAACCGAAACTTGTCGCCAAGTTCGGCACGTCGGAGTACGCCATTCCCTTGTAGGTGCGCGTCGTGGAAAAGTCCACCGGAGTGCCGTCGACAGTGAACTCTGCCTCTCCCAACGTGACCAGTTGTAATCCGGTTGCGGTCACGATGACGTCGGCGGCAAGGTGTTGACCAGAACGAAGGAGGATTCCGGTCTCGGTGAATGTTTCGATCGTGTCCGTAACGACGGACGCACGGCCCGATCGAATGGCAGCGAAGAGGTCGGAGTTGGGGACCAGGCACAGCCGTTGATCCCACGGGTTGTACGTGGGGGTGAAATGCTTCTGGACGGGGTAGCGGCCACCGAGTTCCAACTGAATTCCGCCCAGGAGCAGGTTCTTGATCTGCTCGGGTTTGGTGCGTGTTCGCTTGTACACCAATTGCTGTCGCCAGGTGTTCTTGGCACGAGTGATGTTGTACGCCACTTTCGCCGGCAGTACCTTGCGTAGAAAGTTGGCGAGAGCGTCAGAATCGGGTCGCGAGACCATGTACGTGGGGGAGCGTTGCAGCATGGTGACGTGCGATGCGGTGCCTGCCATTGCCGGCACCAACGTGACCGCGGTGGCACCCGATCCGATCACCACCACCCGCTTGTCGGTGTAGTCGAGGTCGTCGGGCCAGTCCTGCGGGTGCACGATGCGACCCGTGAATCGTTCCCGTCCCACGAATTCGGGCAGGTACCCGGCCCTGTACGAGTAGTACCCCGCGCACATGAAGAGGTAGTTGCATTCGAAGACGCCCCGTGAACCGTTCGTCCGAAGGGTGTGCACGGTCCACGACGCGGTTGGTGTCGACCATTCGGCGCGCACCACTCGCTCGCCGAAGCGCATGTGGCGCTCCAGATCGTGTTCGGCCACGGTTTCGCGCAGGTACTCCATGATCGACGCTCCATCGGCAATCGACTTCTCGGATTTCCACGGTCTGAACTCGTAGCCGAGGGTGTGCATGTCGCTATCGGAGCGGATGCCCGGGTACTTGAACAAGTCCCACGTACCGCCGATGTTCTCTCGACCTTCGAGAATTACGAAACTACGGTCGGGTGACTCATGCTGGAGATGGACACCCGCGCCAATTCCGGATATTCCGGCGCCAACCACCACGACATCGAACCGCTCCATGGTCATGGCGCAACACTACGGTGTGGGCATCGAGTCCAACGGGGCTGAGCCCAGGAAGTGGCGACCATCGGCCAAGCTGTTCGACGTGCGAAGCAAGCAGTAGGCGGTACGCGCAAGAGCCCCCGCGTTGAGCCAGCAAATGTCCGTACTTTTGTCGAACTTGGCTAATCTTGCCACGTGCATCCCGTTGTCGTCCTGTTGGCCGCACTGTTGACATCGGGGGTGGGAACGCTCGGTGGTCTCGGTGGGGCCATCATCCTTGTTCCGTTGTTGGTGATCGGTGGCATGACACCGGCGGAGGTGGCGCCGCTCGGCTTACTCTCCGTCGTTGCCGCGTCATCGGCGGCGGCGCGTCGACAGATGAACGAACACACCACCAACCATCGAATAGGAGTCGTGACGGAGAGTGCCTCCACTGCGGGAGCAATCGCGGGTGCATTGGCTGCCGGCCTCATCTCGGAGCGAGCGCTCACTCTCATGCTGGCGGTGGTGGCGCTCGTTGCTGCGCTCGCAGGCGGCAGACGTAAAGGAATGCGTTGGAAACCCGACGAACGCGCCGGCCAGGACGTGGTCGGCGAGTGGATCGGCACGATGAATGGTGCGTATTCCTTGAACGGGTCCGTGGTGCCCTATGTGAGCAAACGAATTGGCGCGGGCCTTGCTGCCATCGGAGTGTCGGGCATCGTCACCGGGCTCTCGGGTGTGGGTGGCGGTTTCATCAAGACGCCCGCCAACAGCGAAGTCATGCACGTGCCGGTGAAAGTTGCGGCAAGCACCACCACATTTTCCATCGGAATCACCGCGGCGGCGGCGCTCATCGTCAAAGTGATTCATGGCAACCTCGACGTGCAGTTGGGAGCTGCGGCCATCCTGGGGTCGCTGGCTGGTGGACTCACCGGTGCGAAAGTGCAGGCGAAGATGTCGCCGATCGTGGTTCGAAAATTCCTCTCGGTCCTGCTCGTGGCAGTGGCCGTCATTCTCATCGTGAGGATTCTGTGAGCAGCGATTACGGCACCGTCGACCCGACACAGCATGCTGCCGAAGAGCGCCTTGGTCGGGTAATCGCGCGAGTGCTGATACTGGTCGGGGTGCTCGCTGCCGTGAGTTTGGTGATGCCAAACGGAGATGTGGTGGGTTGGATTTCGGTATCCATCGCCATGGCGATTCCGGTGACTCGCGTGGGGTGGTTGGCCATTCGCTGGGCGCGAATTCGAGATACTCCGTACGTAATGGCCGCGGTTATCTTGCTGATCTTGATCGCGGTCGGCCCTGTGGTGGCGTTGTTTTCGTCGTAGTACGAACGCCGAATTCCGACGTTGCCTTGCTGTTCGACCAGGTGGTCGTGAACGTATAGGCGTCACCACGCACCACCGTGGTGCGCCATTCGAGCGGGCCGCGGTGTGTCTCGGTGTAGCGCGACACGACGAACACCGGCTGCCGTACGCCGATTCCGAGAAGTTTCTGTTCTTCGGCACTGGGTAGGGCCGGACGAATGCGTTCCCACCCGCGCACTGGTCGGGCGTCCGTGAGTCGCTCCAATTCGTTGTACACCGCCGTGTGCTCGAAGTTCACGGAATAGAGCGGGGCGGCGATTTTTTCGGGAAGCCAGATTTCATCGACGGCGAATGGCGTGCCGTCCGCCCGTCGAAGGCGGCGAAGAAAGAAGAACTTGGTGGCAACCGGCAATCCCATCTGCTCGGCTACCTCGCGGTCGCGAACCGAACGAAGGTCCAACACGTCGCTGCGTTGCACGTGTCCCTGACTTTCAATCGAACGAAACAGGCTGTAGAGCGGTCCCACGCGCTGTTCCAAGGAGAGTGGTTGAACGAAACTCCCTCGTCCCTTGTAGCGGGTCAACACGCCCTCTGCTTGAAGGTGCCGCACGGCCTCGCGCGCGGTGTGTCGACTCACCTTGTAGCGCTTCATGAGTTCGCGGTCGGTGGGGAAGCCCGACGTGAACTCGCCACGCGACATGCGGCGCCGTAAGTCCGTGAGCACCTGCTCCCACAGCGGGCTCTTCGAATCTCGTCGCGTCGTGCGACGCGACTTCTTGGTTTTGCCTGCCACGTCGCGCGACGAAGTGCGGCGCGTCACGTTACGCGTCAGCGCGCCGCCACGGTTTCGCGGTGCTCGCCATCACCCGTCACCGCGGTACCCGTGGCGCGCGAGGTTTGCGCATCGCGCAGACCAAGGCCGATGAACAGGCCGATGATGGTGATGATTGCAAGACCCGCACCGGATGCAAGCATGACCAGGGCCGGTGCCGGGCAGGTGCCCGACAACGCCCAGCCGATGCCAAAGAGCGCACCGCCAACCACGTTCTGGCGCTTCACGGGTGAGCGTGAGAGGCTCAGCGTGCCACCAAGCACGGTCTTGGCCTTGTTGCGCTCGAGCAGCGCGAGTAGCGGCAATGAGACGCCGATTGCTCCACCCATAAGAAGGAATACATCGAACTCCGTCAGGGAGAGCATGTCGTGGATGGTCTTGTATTCGTGAAGGTTCGCGGCCGCCAAGACGAAGCCGAATCCGGCACCGAAGAGCAGTCCGATGATCTTGTGTGAAGTTGCGGTTGTCATGATGTGGTTTCTCGCTTTCAGATTTGGTTGACGAAGAAGGTGGTGATGACCGCGGCGGACATGAAACTGATGGTTGCGGCCCAACTGGCGGGGGATCGTTGAGCAGTTCCACAAATGCCGTGTCCGGAGGTGCAACCGCCGGCCATACGAGCGCCGTAGCCCATCACAACGGCTCCGACGAAGATCACTGCGGACGCGACGGGTAGCGACAGGTTCATGTCGTTGGCATCGAGAAGTACGTCGTAGCCCTTGCGCGCGACGAACCCGTCTTCTTTCAGCAGCACTGCGGCGAGGCCACCGAGGGCGATGCCCACGAAGTAGTAGGCGCGCCAGCTCACCGCGCCGGGCACACGGCGAATGGTCTTGGCCGTTTCCACGTATGCACCCGTTGCGCCGAGTGGCTGGTTGGTGAACATGAAGAATCCAACCACGAGCAGTCCCAGCGCCGGTCCAGCCAGGTACCAGGGGAGTCGATCGGGAAGTACTGCGGAAATCATGGTGCTCCTTACGGGATGGGAATCAGTTGACTTACGTCACAGAGTAACCTACGCTGTCAAATGTCCGTACATTTCGTCGGAGAGGAGCCAGCATGACCATGTTCTTCCGCCAGTACTACCTTGCCTGTCTGTCCCATGCCTCCTACATGATCGGCGATATCTCCACCGGACGGGCGGTGGTGGTCGATCCGCAACGCGACGTCTCGCAATATCTGGCCGATGCAAAGGAGAACGGCCTCACCATCGAGCGAATCTTCGAGACGCATTTTCACGCCGACTTCCTCTCCGGCCATCTCGAACTACAGAAGATCACAGGCGCCGACATCGTGTACGGAACCGTCGGTGCCGAACGGACCGAGTTTCCGGTGGTGGCGATGAAGGACGGCGAGCGATTCAGCCTCGGCGAGGTCACCCTCGAGGTCCGCGACACCCCTGGCCACACCCCCGAGTCGGTCAGCATCGTGGTGTACGAACAGGGTGATGCGCCGTACGGCGTTCTTACCGGGGACACGATGTTCATCGGTGACGTGGGCCGGCCCGATTTGTTGTCGGCGTTCGGCGCAACCGCAACGGATCTTGGCAAGCAGCTCTACCACTCACTGCACCACAAACTGCTCACATTGCCGGATGCCACCAAGGTGTATCCGGCACACGGCGCTGGTTCGGCATGCGGCAAGAACTTGTCGACCGAAACCGTTTCCACCATCGGTGAGCAACGTCGCACCAACTACGCACTCGCACCAATGAGCGAAGAAGAGTTCGTGAAGGTGGTAACCGAGGGTCAAGCGGCGGCCCCGCTCTACTTTTCGTTTGCCGCCGTGCGCAATCGTATGAAGCGCGACGTGTTCGACGAATCCGGCAGCACCAAACTGTTGTCGTTCGAGGAGGTGTTGAAAGCCCAGCAGTCCGGTGCGGTCATCGTCGACAGTCGCGAACCCAACGAGTTTGCGCTCGGTCATGTGAAGGGTTCCATCAACGTGGGTCTCAGCGGACGATTCGCGGAGTATTCCGGTGAGGTGATCACCTCCGACACCAAGGTGGTGTTGGTGTGCCCATCGGGTACGGAAAACGAGGCACGAATCCGACTCGGCCGTATCGGGTTCGACAATGTCATCGGCGCCCTGCGCGATCCGGAGAACGCCTTCGTGTCCAATCCGCAGCACATCGTGCAGGCATCACGATTGACGGTCGAGCAGTTGCGTGATCGTCGGGACGACGTTGCCAACCTGCAGGTGGTCGACGTTCGTGGCCCGGGGGAGGTCGCAGCGGGCACCATTCCGGGCGCGGAACTCATCCAGTTGCCAACGCTGGTGACCCGATTGGGCGAACTGGATGTCAATGCTCCCACCGTGGTGTTCTGTGCGGGTGGCTATCGGTCGAGCATTGCGGCGAGCGCACTCCGTCAACGTGGCTTCTCGGACGTGAGCGACCTCATCGGCGGCTTCGGTGCCTGGCAGGGTGCGGGCGGCGAAGTCACCCAACCCGTGGGTGCGCACTAGGCCATGACCCGCTACGCATTCCTCATCGACCAGGACACCTGCATCGGGTGCCACGCGTGCACCATCGCGTGCAAGTCGGAACACGACGTTCCGCTCGGTGTCAACCGCACCTGGGTGAAGTACATCGAAAAGGGAACGTTCCCCGATTCGCGGCGCTTCTATTCGGTGAATCGTTGCAACCACTGCGAAGATGCACCGTGCGTGAGCATTTGTCCCACGACCGCGCTCTACCACCGTGGTGACGGCATCGTCGACTTCGACGACTCGAATTGCATCGGTTGCAAGTCCTGCATGAATGCGTGCCCGTACGACGCCCTGTACATCAACCCTGAAACCCAAACGGCGCACAAGTGCAACTTCTGCTCGCACCGCGTGGAGTTGAGTTTGGAACCGAGCTGTGTGGTGGTGTGCCCGACCCAGTCGATCATCGCCGGCGACCTCGACGACCCCACGTCCAAGATCTCGCAAATGATGAGCCGCCACGACACCAAGGTGCGCGCGCCCGAACAGGGCACCAAACCACACGTGTTCTACAAGGGTGCCGACGAGGCGGCCCTCGACCCGCTGCGCACCAAGATCGCCGACGACGGCATGATCTGGGCCGACACCACCGAACACCACCCGTCCATCGCCGTAAGCACCGACAGCATCGACGCAAACCTCGTGGCTCGTACCGCCTACACCACCAACCATCCGATGGCGTGGAAGGGGAAGGTGTCCGCCTATCTCGTCACCAAGGGTGTTGCGGGTGGCGCCTTCATGGTTGCGGGATTGGCCGCACTCATGGGGCACCACGAAGAGCAAGCGTTCATCGGGGTGTACACACCGGTCATCGCATTGGCGTTCGCCGCACTCACGGGTGTGCTGCTGATCGCCGACCTGAAGCAGCCGTTGCGGTTTTTCTATATCTTCACGCGACCCCAGTGGGGCTCCTGGCTGGTGAAGGGCGCGTTCATTCTTGCGGGCCTCGGTGGTCTCGGTTCGCTGTGGTTCCTGGCGGGTATCACGGATTCGTCCGACGCGGTGCGTTGGCTGGCAGTGCCCACCATCGTGTTCGGGGCGGGTACGGCCGGGTACACCGCCTGGCTCTTTGCCCAGTGCGAAGGTCGCGATTTGTGGCAGACGCCGTTGATGTTGCCCGTGTTGTTGGCGCAGGCAGTTACCGCCGGCGCGTCTGCCCTGATCATTCCGATTTCGATGTTCAACGTGGATGCTGGTCTGGAATCGTTGGTGTTGTGGTCACTCTTCGGGGGCGTCATCGCACAATTGGTGCTCGTGGCTATCGAGGTCACCTCACACGCCACGGTGTCGGTGGAGGTCGCCACGGCGATGATGACCAAGGGCAAGTACCGCGGTCGATTCTGGACCGGTGTCGTGGTGGGAATGGTTGCTGCGGGAGGTGTGGCACTCGCAGCCGCGCTGGCCGGCAACACCAACATTGGCGTGATTGCGGCGGTGCTTGCACTCATCGGTCTGGCTGCCTACGAAGACGCGTTCGTCCGCGCCGGACAATCGGTACCACTGAGCTAACGACGGGAGACACACGTGACACTTCGCGAACAGATCACCGGAGCTGCACTCGCCGACCTGCAACGTTTGTTGCCGGGTTCGTCGCTCACCAACTACCCACCCGTCGAGCAATGGAGCGATTGGGTGGAGCTCGACTCCAAGGAGTGGGCACACGGCCGAAAGACCAAGCGCCGTTTCAGTCTGATTCCCACCACGTGCTTCAACTGTGAGGCGTGCTGCGGTCTGCTTGCCTACGTCGACAAGGAAACCGGTGAAATCCAGAAGTTCGAGGGCAATCCGCATCATCCGGCCAGTCGAGGACGCAACTGCGCGAAGGGTCCCGCCACCATCAACCAGGTGCACGACGCCGATCGCATCCTGTATCCGCTGAAGCGGGCAGGCAAGCGTGGTGAAGGTAAGTGGGAGCGCATCGAATGGTCGCAGGCGCTCGAGGAAATCGGTGGTCGAATCGGCAAGGCCTTCCGCGAGAAGCGACACAAGGAAGTCATGTACCACGTGGGTCGTCCCGGCGACGACAGCTACATGGAGCGTGTGTTGCACGCCTGGGGATTGGACGGCCACAACAGCCACACCAACATTTGTTCCTCGGGTGCCCGCGTCGGGTACGCAGCGTGGATGGGATTCGACCGTCCGTCCGGCGATCACGCCAACGCCAAGGTGATTTTCCTCATCTCATCGCACCTCGAGGCCGGCCACTACTTCAATCCGCACGCCCAGCGCATCATTGAGGGCAAGATGCGTGGAGCGAAGGTGATCTGCGTCGATCCGCGTCTTTCCAACACCGCGTCGATGAGCGACTACTGGTTGCCGGTGTGGCCGGGAACCGAAGCGTTCCTCTGTTTGGCCATCGCCCGGTTGCTGATCGAGAACGGCACGTGGGACCGCGAGTTCGTGCGCCGCTGGGTGAACTGGGACGTCTTCCTCAAAGAAACACGCCCCGACATGGAGTGCACGTTCGACAACCTGGCACAGGCCTTGCTCGACCTCTACGCCGACTACACCCCCGAGCGCGCCGAGCACATCTGTGGTGTGGGCGCCGACAAGATTCGCGAGATTGCCGAGCACATCGGGCGTGCGGTGCCGGGTCGATTGTCGTCGCACAACTGGCGTGCATCTGCGGCCGGCAACGAAGGTGGTTGGCAAACGGCGCGAACGCTGTTCTTCCTCAACGTGTTGACCGGCTCGGTGGGAACCGAGGGTGGAACCAGCCCCAACGGCTGGAACAAGTTCATCCCCGTGCCACCCAAGAACCCGCATCCGCACGGCGACTGGAACGAACTCACGTGGCCCAAGGAGTATCCGCTCACGCACCACGAACTGTCGATTCTGCTGCCGCATTTCCTGAAGGACGGTCGCGGCAAATTGGACACGTACTTCACGCGCGTGTACAACCCGATCTGGACGAACCCCGATGGCTTCACGTGGTTGGAGGCCCTCACCAACGAGGATCTCGTCGGGTGTCACGTGGCCCTCACTCCGATCTGGAGCGAGACCGCCTGGTTCGCCGACTACGTGCTGCCGATGGGCGTTGCAAGCGAACGACACGACGTAGCGTCGTACGAGACGCACCTTGGACGTTGGATCGGTTTCCGTCAGCCCGTGATGAAGGCGTACGCCGAACAACAGGGCAAGACGGTGAACCGCACCTACGAGGTGAATCCCGGCGAGGTGTGGGAAGAACATGAGTTCTGGATCGATCTCTCGTGGAGGATCGACCCGGATGGTTCGCTCGGTATCCGCGAGCATTTCGAGTCCATCAAGCAGCCCGGTACACCACTTTCCATCGACGAGTACTACTCGCACCTGTTCGAGCATTCGATTCCCGGCTTGCCCGAGGCGGCGAAGCAGGAAGGCCTCACGCCCTTGTCGTACATGCGCAAGTACGGTGCGTTTGCCATTCCTGGAAACCAGGAGCAGGTACACGAGCGTGTTGTAACGCCACAGGAGCTCACCACCGCAAAAGCGGTACGCGATGCGCAGGGTGTGTACCGCGTACCCGGTACGGCCGGCATGTACGACACCATCGACGACGTCCACGGTCACATGCCGTTCATCGGTGACGGCTCCGTTGGTGTCGACATCGACGGCGAGGTCAAGTTCGGGTTTCCGACACCGTCACGGAAACTGGAGCTCTTTTCGCCCACCATGCGCGACTGGGGCTGGCCCGAATACGCATTGCCCACCTGGATACCGTCGCACGTGCATTGGGAGAAGCTGAACTTCGAGAAGGGCGAGCGCATCCTGGTGCCCACGTTCCGCTTGCCGACGCTCATCCACACGCGCTCGGCGCAGGCGAAGTGGTTGGCGGAACTCAGCCATGCGCATCCGCTGTGGATCCACCCGAGCGATGCCGAGAAGTTGAACATCGACGTGAACGGACTGGTGCGCGTCACGACGCAAACCGGCTACTTCGTCATACGGGCCTGGCGCACCGAAGGAATTCGCCCCGGAGTGGTTGCGGCATCGCACCACATGGGTCGCTGGCGCCTGGACGAAAAGACGGGAACGCCGGGTTGGACCGCGGGCGTCGTTGCGCTCTCAGGACCACAGCGTGGGTACGGCAACGGCGGCAAGTCCGACGACGGCGCGTGGCACATGCGACAGACGCACGGCATCGAGCGATTCGACTCGCTGGACGCCGATTCACAGCGAGTGTGGTGGAGCGATGCTGGTGTTCATCAGAACCTCACCTTCCCCGTGCAGCCGGACCCGATCTCGGGAATGCATTGCTGGCTGCAACACGTGACGGTGTCGGCCGCACGTCCAGACGATCGTTACGGCGACATCGCGGTGGACACCGGAAAATCGATGGAGGTCTTCCACGAGTGGCTCGCCAAGACCCGACCGGGCCCTGGCCCTGGCGGACTACGTCGACCATTGCATTTTGCCCGCCCCGTGAAGCCGATCGCGTCCGCCTACAAGGCGTAGCGGTTCGGCGCGGTCGTTAGCGTTCGTTCTCGCGGATGACCGTCGACCTCGCCGAGCGCGCCGAACGTCGCGCTGCCTTTGCCGCATTGGCCGGTGCACTGCTCCTGAGCGAGCCCGGACCGCAAACCGCAGCATTGGTTGCCCAGGTGCCCGAGCTTCAGGCATTGGGTTCCGCCGCCACGACGGTGGAGTACGAGCGGATCTTCCTGCGAACGGTTCCGCCGTACGAGAGCGTGTTTCGCTCCGACTCCGCGGAGCGCGGGGGAGTCGTGTCGTCCCGTGTCGCCGACCATTTCGACGACATCGGATTTGACGAGCATCGAACCGCTCGCTGGCGCGTCGCCGGGCCGGATCATCTGGGTCTGGAACTTCGTGCACACTCGTTTTTGATCGGGCTGGAAGCAGCGGCGTGGAAGGGTGAACGACCCGACGAAGGGTCTCGACACGTCGAGGCACAACGACGGTTGTTCGCCGATCATCTGGGGTGGTGGGCGAATCACGCACTGAACGCCATCGAATCTGCGGGGCGCGGCACGGCATACGAAGGATTGGCACGTGCCATCTCGCAGTTCCTCGCCGACGAGGCGGATCTGCTGCGACCACTGCCATTGCTCGACACCTCGCAACTTCCTGAGTCGCCACCAATCGCAAGGATGGGTCCACGCCGCCTGGCACGACATCTCCTGGCGCCTGCCCGCTGCGGCCTGTGGTTGGGTGCCGACGTCATCGCACCTGCGGCCCAACGTCTTGGATTTCCGTGGCGACCGATGGACGGTCGGCAGAATCTGGTGCCCCTGGTTGCGGCAGCCTTCGATGCAGGGGAGATCGACGAATTGGTTGGCCCGTGGATGACCATGTCGCGTGCAGCAGCCGAACAGTATGGCGCACGCGCCGTCGAACAACCGGGACTCGAACTCGTGTGGCGGCACTTCGAACGTCTCGCTCGTGACACTGCGGACCTGCTTTTATCCGTCGGTGGTCGAGCGATGTCGTCGGATGACGACGAAGAAATCGTCGTTCGAATCTCCGGCACGGGGGCCCGCAATGCACTGGACTCGCTTCGCAGTCAGGGTTTTGCGGCGGAGGTCGTCGACGGCGAGTAGCGTGTCGCACCGTGACAAAACGCATCATCGTCGTGTCGGGAAGTTTGCGTTCGGCATCGTTCACCACTGCGTTGTGCCGTGCCGTCATTGCCGAGTCCTCCCACGGTTTTGGCGCTTCGGATGGTGTGGAATTCGTTCTCCGCGATTACGTGCGCTCATTGCCGATCTACGACGGCGACCTCGACACCGAGGCTCCGCCATCGGTGGTTGCCGACATGCGGCATGAATTGACCGAGTGCCACGCCGTGCTCATCGGTACCCCGGAATACAACTACAACATTCCCGGCGGCTTGAAGAACTTCATCGACTGGGCATCGCGCCCGTTCGCCAAGCACTCACTGATTGGTCGCCGAATGGGCGTGTTCGGCTGCGCGCCGGGTGACCGTGGCGGCAAGGCGTCGGTGGAGTATCTCCGCACCATGATTCCACTTTTCGGGGCAACGCTGATTGGGTCGGAGTTGCTGTTCCCAAAGATCAACACCCTGATTGCGGCCGACGGAACGGTCGACCCGACGGTCATTGAGCCGTTGTCGGCTCTGGCACGCGAACTCGCCGCGTAGCGCGTTACGACAGGTGGCTGCTGAGCAGCCGCAGGAATTCGCTGCGTGTCGGTTCGTGTTCGAATGCACCGCAGAAGGCCGAGGTGGTGGTCACCGAGTTCTGTTTTTCGACCCCGCGCATCATCATGCACAAGTGCTTGGCTTCGATGACCACTGCGACACCGAGCGGGCTGAGGGCCTCCTGGAATGCATCGCGAATCTGTGTGGTGAGTCGCTCCTGCACTTGTAGTCGTCGTGCACAGACGTCGACCACCCGTGCAACCTTGGAGAGTCCGGTGATGTAGCCGTTCGGAATGTAGGCAACGTGCGCCTTACCGTAGAAGGGGATCATGTGGTGCTCGCAGAGGCTGTACATTTCCACGTCCTTCACGATCACCATCTCCTGCACGCTCTCGGTGAAGATTGCTCCCCGGATGATCTCCACGGGATCGTGACCCTGGCCCTGAGTGAGGAACTGCATCGCTTTGGCCACGCGTTCCGGAGTCTTGAGGAGACCTTCACGGTTCGAATCCTCCCCGATGAGATCGAGAATGTCCTTGAACGCCGCTGCCAGACCATTGGTGGTTGCTTCGTCATAGGTTTCGATCTTCTTGTAGGCCATGGTTCGTCCTTTCGGGTTGGTGTTGTCGCCTTCGGTGTATGTGGGGTCGCTCAGTTGATCGTGGCGACGATGTCGGCAGGGAACTGCACGATGTTGCGCGGGGTCTCGGCCAGTATCACGTGCACGTCGAGTTTCTCCGGAATGTGCGGGCGCAGCAACCCATGGATGACCACGGCGATGTTCTCGGCGGTGGGATTGACGGAGAGAAATTCGGGGACGTCGAGGTTCAGGTGTTTGTGGTCAAGGTGGTCGAGCACGTGGCGCTTGATGAGGGCGGACAGAACGCCCAGATCCATCACGTAGCCCACCACGGGATCCACCGGTCCGCAGACGCGAACGGTGAGTTCGTAGTTGTGGCCATGACCGTTCGCATTGTTGCACTTGCCGTACAAGGCGGCATTCTCGGCATCACTGAGGCTCGGATTGTGAATGCGATGTGCGGCGTTGAAGTGCTCGTGCCGGTACACGGCAACACGTGGCACGTTCGCAGCACTCATGGGCACCTCTCAGGCTACGAGTGGTCTTCGCCCGAGACGATGTCCACGCCGCCGCCCGGATGCTCGATGATCCACCGTCGCAGTGAAGCGACGGCCGCAGGTGCAGGCATCGCCAGCACCCACCCGGCGCGTGCGTCGAGCAATCCATCGGCGATCTTCATCACCAGTGCCGCAACGTCGGTGGGTTGCAGCGTGGATGAAAGCCCATCGACTGGCGCGATGCCCTCGGGCATCAACGAACGATGTAGCGGAGTATCCACCACGCCCGGAGCCACCGTGAATGCGCGCACGCCGTGCGGCTCGCCTTCGGCGTTTGCCACCACGGTCAACAAGTGCAGCGCCGATTTCGAGGATGCATAGGCAAAGAATCCCGGGAACGGATCCAGTTGGGCGAGTGAAGACACGTTCACGATTCGTGCATCGCCGTGTGCGCAGATGGTTGACCACAATGTGTGAATTGCGGTGGCCGGCGCATGCACGTTGAGCTCGTGCATTTCGCGAAATTGCTCGGGCGTGGTGTCGGCGATGGACATCACCTTGGCCGATCCGGCGTTGTTGACGAGCAGATCGATTCTCCCGTGGGTGTCGGCGATCTGCCGGAGTACTGCGGAGAACACCGCGTCGTCCGTTATGTCGCACGCGTGTGGCTCGAATCGCTCGCCGAGGGCGCGGTGAAGCGCGGCGAGCTTGTCTGCGTCTCGTGCTATTCCGGCAACCGAGTGTCCGGCCTTGACCAACGTCTTTGCGATTGCCGCACCGATGCCGGTCGACGCACCCGTGACGATGGCGAACATGGGTTCACACTATTCTTCGAGGGGAGGAGTATCCCATGGCCATCAACCCGCAACAACTCGATCGCATGCGCAACGGAAAGGGTTTCATCGCGGCTCTCGACCAGAGCGGTGGAAGCACACCCAAGGCACTCTCGCTGTACGGCATCGCCGAGTCGGAATATTCGGGTGAAGCCCAGATGTTCGATCTCATTCACGCGATGCGAACTCGGATGATCAAGAGTCCGGCATTCTCGGGTGACCGCGTGCTCGGTGCCATCTTGTTCGAGGGCACCATGGATCGCGAGATCGACGGCGTGGGTAGCGCCACGTATCTGTGGGAAAACAAGCAGGTGATTCCCTTCCTCAAGGTGGACAAGGGTTTGGCTGATGAAGGCAACGGTGTGCAGTTGATGAAACCGATGCCCGACCTCGATGGGCTGCTCGGTCGCGCAGTCGGCAAGGGAATATTCGGCACCAAGATGCGTTCGGTCATCAAGTTGGCGAATCGCGACGGAATCGTCGCGGTGGTGGCGCAGCAATTTGCCGTCGGCCGTCAGATCATCGGTCATGGTCTCGTTCCGATCATCGAGCCGGAGGTGGACATCAAGAGTCCACAAAAGGCCGAAGCGGAGTCGATGCTCCGCGACGCCATCGTGGCCGAACTGGACAAGCAGCCCCAGTCACAGCCGGTGATGCTGAAGCTCACCCTTCCGTCGACGACAAACTTCTACGCCAATCTCATCGCTCATCCGAGCGTGTTGCGTGTTGTTGCGCTGTCGGGCGGGTATTCGCGCGACGATGCCAACCAGAAACTCAGCGAAAACCACGGCATGATTGCCAGTTTTTCGCGTGCCCTCACCGAAGGACTGTCGGCCAAACAGAGCGACGCCGAGTTCAATGCGATGTTCGACGCCACCATCGCGGGCATTTACGCCGCCTCGATTACCTGACGACTCGTTGCTTCGTGCATCGCTCCAAACTCGTCGTCGAATCCGACGGAAGCGTGCTGTTATCGCTCTCCAGTACCGCTCGCTGGGTTGGTGTGCATGCTCAGAGAACTCGACGGTTCTCCGCAGGGGAGATCATCGGCATGTGGCGAAGCGACTCGCTGACGGTAGGTCGGCGACTGCGCTGGAAGATTGCGGGCACGGCGTTATCACGACAGCAAGCCATGGGGTGGTTCAGTTGGAAGGGTCATCGCGGTCGATGGGCGTGGGTGTGGCTCACCCCCGGCCGTGAGGTGATCGTGATCGAGACACGGCAACGACGCCCGGCACTGCTGGTGGTACCCGCTGATTGGTTGGGAACGGAAGGCATCCACCTCGAACCGTGGAGTGTCTATTAGGCACGAACATATGAAACCTGTCAAGATCCTCCAATTCACCACGCTGCTCGCAGCAGCAGCCAGCCTCGTCCTCAGCGTGTGGCTGTTCTTCGCCAACGACGGGTCGATGGATGACAAACTCAACGGTATTTTCGTCGGTACCTGGGTGCCGTCGATCCTGGCGCTCGGGGCCTTTCTGGTTGCCGCGCAGCGCAACAGGAGTTGAGATGAGCCAGGGAGCGCTCTTCGGGTTCGGTTGCGTGATCTTCTTCATCGTCGGTACGGGCGCATTCCTGTTCGCGATGATGTCGGTTCGCGAAGCCGCCGACCGCGAACGCGGCGTTTCAGGCTGACGTTGCCGCGACGCACTGCGAGCACACGCAGCCACAACAAAGAGTGGAGCGGGTGACGGGAATCGAACCCGCATAGCCAGCTTGGAAGGCTGGAACTCTAGCCATTGAGCTACACCCGCAATGGTTCCACTTAGTTTATTGCTGCCGAGCGATTCGGGCACGCGGGTTAGATCTGCAGGCTCTTGATTTCCAGGAACTCCTCGAAGCCGTACTCTCCGTACTCGCGGCCGTTGCCCGATTGCTTGTAGCCGCCGAACGGTGCATTCGGATTGAAGGCTCCGCCGTTGACCTCCACCTGGCCGGTGCGCATGCGCTTGGCAACCGCCGTGGCTTTATCCTTGTCGGCGAGCCACACGCCACCAGCCAAGCCGTAGTCGGTGATGTTGGCGATGCGAACCGCGTCGTCGATGTCGTCGTAGGCGATGATGCTGAGCACTGGGCCGAAGATTTCCTCCTTGGCGATGGTCATATCGGTGGTCACCTGGGAGAACACGGTGGGCTGAACGTAGTAGCCCTTCTCGACACCCTCCGGCACTCCGACGCCACCAACGAGCAACTTCGCACCCTCGTCGATGCCCTTTTGGATGTAACCGTTTACTCGATCGCGCTGGGCGGCCGACGCCAGCGGTCCGAGGTTCGTTCCTTCGGCGAACGGATCGCCGACCTTCATCTTCGACGCAGCCGCTGCCGCGTGCTGCTCGGCCTCGATCAGACGCGACTTGGGTACCAGCATGCGTGTGAGCGCAGAGCAGGTTTGACCGCTGTTCAAGAACGCCTTACCTACACCGGACATCACCGCTTTGGCGAAGGTTGCCTCGTCGAGGTCCTCGCCGATGATGTTCGCCGACTTTCCGCCCAACTCGAGCGCAACCCGCTTGATGCTCTCTGCACCAACCTGCATCACGCGCTTGCCGGCGCGAGTGCTGCCGGTGAACGACACCATGTCGATGAGTGGATGTGCCGCGATCGCTTCGCCTACCACCGGGCCGACACCCGTAACCATGTTGAATACGCCGGCCGGTAGCCCGACTTCGTCGATGATCTCGGCGAGCATGAACGCATCGAGCGGTGCCACTTCGCTGGGCTTCAGCACCACGGTGCACCCGGCAGCCATCGCAAACGCAACCTTTGCCGCAATCTGGTGGAGTGGATAGTTCCACGGGGTGATGCAGCCGACCACTCCGACGGGCTCGCGCACCACGAGTGAATTGCCAACCTCCTTGCTGTAGGAATACTTCTCTGCGATTGCAGCAGCCTGCTTGAACGAGTTGATCGGCAGGCCGACTTGTACGAGTTGGCTCAACATCTTCACCATTCCGGTTTCTCGGGAGATGGCGGTGGCGATCTCGTCCATGCGTCCTGCAAGACCGTCACCGATGCGGCTCATGTACTTGGCGCGTTCCTGTACGTCCATCGTCGACCACGATTCGAATGCTGCGTGTGCGGCTTTTGACGCAGCGTCCACATCGGCTGCGGTTCCCGCGGGAATGGTTGCCATCACCGACTCGTCGGTCGAATCGAACACCTGAATGGTGTCGTTGCCGGAGGATGACACCCACTTGCCGTTGATGAAGAACTTTTGGTAATTGGTCATATCGCCATACTGCCAGTTCTCGCGGAAACTAGTCTCATCGTATGAGGCGGATTTTCGCTGTATTTTGTGCTGTCAGCGCGGTCGGCGTGGTGGGGTGTACATCGAACGGTGGAGAGACCGACGGTGTTGACGAGGCCACCTGCGATGTAACGGCGCCGGTGGAGGGACGAGACGTCCGCATCGTTACCACCGTTGCACCGATTACGAGTTTGGTGGCCCAAGTGGTGGGGGATGCGGGTCCGGTGATCGTCGGTCTGGTTCCCGAGGGGACCAATTCGCACACCTTCGAGCCGCCACCAAGTGCCGCCGCGGTGATGGAGGGAGCCGACGTGGTGTTCATGAACGGCTTGGTGCTGGAGGAACCCACCAAGGACCTGGCTCGTTCCAACGCGGGCGCCGATGCCGTGCTGTGCGAACTGGGTACGGCGATCCTGCCGGAAGACGAGTGGATCTACGACTTCTCGTTTCCGAAGGAAGGCGGAAAGCCGAATCCACACTTGTGGACCAACCCACCGATGGCCCGAGCGTACGCCGAGATCGTGCGCGACGTGATGTGCGATCTCGATCCATCGAATACATCCGCGTACGAGCGCAACTTCGGGTTGCTCGCGGAGCAGATCGATGCGTTGGATACCGCAATGGCGAGTGCCACCGCCACCATTCCCGCCGACGCTCGACTGTTGTTGACGTACCACGATGCGTACGCCTATTTCGCCGTGCACTACGACTGGACGGTGGTCGGGGCGATTCAACCATCGTCGTTTGATGAACCGACTCCGAAGGACGTCACCGATCTCATCGAGCAGATTCGCGAGCGGCGAGTGCCGGCAATCTTCGGCAGTGAGGTATTTCCGTCGCCCGTGCTCGAGCAGATCGGAGCCGAGACCGGCTCTCGATACATCGAGGTTCTGCGCGACGACGACCTTCCGGGCGAGCCGGGCGATGCGGATCACTCGTGGCAAGGGCTGATGCGATTCAATTTCATCACCATGGTGGAGGCGCTCGGCGGCGACGCAACTACGCTTCAGGAGTTGAAGATGTCGTCTCCAGTCGTTGATCGGGCCGAGTACAGCCGTTGAGTTCCAACGCAATCCTGCGCTGCGACGCACTCACGATTGCCTACGGCTCCAATATCGCGCTCGAGAACGTGACCATCCACGTTCGACGGGGCGAGTTCGTGGGCATCGTCGGTCCGTCCGGTTCGGGCAAGACCTCGCTGCTGCGAGCACTCACGGGTGCGGTGCGTGCCGCCCGGGGAAGCGTCGAACGTTCGCGCGAAGTTCGAATCGGATACGTACCGCAAGTGGAGTCGGTGGATTGGAATTTTCCGATCACCGTCGGTGAGGTGTTGGCGATGACCAGAACCAGACGCCGTTGGCCGACCATCACCGACGAGGAGCGCAACGAAGCAGCAGAGGTGCTCGCCAGTCTTGGTCTGGGTGGACTGGAGAACCGACACATTCGTGAATTGAGCGGCGGACAGCAACAGCGCGTGTTCGTCGCACGAGCCATGTTCGCCAAGCCGGATGTCCTGTTGTTGGATGAGCCCACGTCTGGGGTCGACGTCCGCACACGCCACGAGATCCTCCACCTGCTTCACGACTTGCACGCAAGGGGTTCCACGATCCTCCTCACCACGCACGATCTCAACGGCTTGGCATCCCATCTTCCACGCCTCATTTGCATCAACCGCGAAGTGGTTGCCGACGGATCACCACGAGAGACCCTCATCCCCGAGGTGCTGGAGCGCACCTATGGGGCGCCGCTGCACGTATTGGAGCACGGTGGAATGCCGATCGTGCTCGACCACGATTACGAGCTCTCCGAATCGTTGCGTGACGCGGAACGCGCGCTACGTCGATCACGGCAGGCAAACCCGTGATGCTTGCGCTCGATCTTCTGGCCCCATATGACTTCGCGTTCTTCCAACGGGGAATGATCGCCGCCACCCTGGCCGGCGCGCTCTGCGGAATACTCGGGGTGTTCGTGGTGCTACGAGGTATGAGCTACATCGGCCACGGCCTCTCCCACGCCGTCTTCGGCGGTGCGGCAGCGTCGGCCGTGATGTCGATCAACTTCTTCGTCGGAGCGGGAGTGTGGGGAATCGTTTCGGGCGTGCTCATCGGCCGCATCGCCCGCAGGAAGGTCCTCGGGGCGGATGCTGCAATCGGCATCGTTACGACGGCGAGCTTTGCCGGTGGTATCGCATTGTTGAATCGCTACGGGCAGGCGCGAAAGAGCATCGAGGCGGTGCTGTTCGGCAGTGTGCTCGGGGTGTCGGGGGTGGACATCGCTGCGATAACGGCAGTCACGTTGCTTGTACTGGGCGTGGTACTCGTTGCCTACCGGTCCCTCTTGTACGCCACGTTCGACCCGCAGGTAGCCGTGGTATCGGGCGAGCGTGTGGCGTTCATCGAGGTGATGCTCATGGTGATGCTGTCGGTCACCATCCTCGTGACCATGCGCGTGATCGGAACGCTGTTGATCTCGGCGTTGTTGGTGATTCCGGCCGCGACGGCGCGCATGATCACCAATTCCTTCGGACGAATGCTGCTTCTCTCTCCGGTCCTTGGTGCAATGAGTTGTCTGGCGGGAATGAACCTGTCGTACCATCTCGACACCAGTGCCGGTGCCACCATCATCCTGGTGTCGGCAGCGGCGTTCACCGCTACGTATCTCCTCGCCGGTCGTCGGGCGCGGGTGCGGGTTGCGTCGCTGCATCACATTTGATCGCGGCGAAGTACGCACTCTGTCGGTGCATAGTCGCCATTCAGTCTCCGCGTAGTACCCATTCGACGCCGTTCTTGGTGTCCCGCACCTCGACGCCTGCTGCCAACAATTGATCGCGGACCAGGTCCGACAAATCGAAGCGTTTTTCCGCTCGCGCCACGCTGCGCACGGCCAGCAACCCACCAACGAATGGTTCCACCACCGAGCGAGGATCGCGCAGGCCCCCGGTGGCGGCTTCGCCCAACTTGGAAATCATCGATCGAAGTGCAGCGACAGCCAGTTCGCGCTCGGCACTTTGCAACGTGTCCAGCGACCAGGCGCGAATATCTGATTCGAGGGCCAGGATCGCTCCGACTGCGGCATCGGCGTCACGTCGTGAGATGGCGGAATCAAATGCCGCACGATGTTGATCTGCGGCGGCGCCGAGCGACACCGGGCCCGTATCGCTGCTCGTCGTGTCGCCGTGCGCCGCATTCCGTGATGGTGTCGGTGTCGCAGCTGAGGTCCCCGACCACGACGGTGAACGAAGTTGACCGAGGGGAATCACGTCGCCCGTCTCGAACTTCCGCTCTTGTGATTTGTTGCGCAGTGTCACCGTGGAATTGCCCACCACCTCTGCGACGTCGCGATCAAAGTCGAGCACCAGGCCGGTGTGTTCGTCGATGCCGATGACGTACTCATCGAACTCGAAGCGTTCCTCCAGCATCTGCAGGCGCCGTTCGCCGAGGTAGCAAAAGCGAGTGTCGTGGTGTCCACCCTCGGCATTGTCGTAATGGGGTATCACCGTCGCCAAGATTCCAAATTCGCCGAGCACGTCGAGACCCTCCAGCCAATACGGATCGCTTCCGGCCTTGTAGATCTCGTAGACCGGCACCGTGCGACGACCGAGCGTCAATGCGGCCGCAGAGGCGAACGTAACGACACCGCCGGTGTGGAGTTTGCGGATCAACAACGACCGAAGGGGTGTGTTGCTCCACTGCCGCAACGAATAGGTGGGGGAGCCGGGACCGGCAAATACGTAGTCGGCGTCGTCGACCATTCGCAAGCCCTTCTCCACCGAGACCGCATCTGGCGAGATGCCGCGGTCGTCGGGCTGCATGCGGGTGAGTCCGGCAACGAGGAGATCCACGTTCACGCTCGTGGAGAAATAGTCGACGGCGCGCTCGGCGAGTTCCGGGGCGTTCTCCTGGAATCCGTACGGTGTGTCGAGCACCACTGCACGCACGGGTGATGGCAGCAGCGACGTGAGTCGCCGGTGCGTCGACACCATGGTGGGGGCGGTTTCGCCCGAGCCCATGATTGCGAGCATGCGCGGAAGCGTCATGCGAGGAAACCGTTCGTGATGTGTTCGTGCAGTACGGCCGCCCAGCGTGCCGGAAACTGCGCGTGAAGGTCGTGGTGGGCCGGTGAGAACCACTCCACCCGCACCCGTTCATTCTGTCGCATCGCACGTTGATAATCGTCACGCTTGTGTTGCGACCATGCGTCGCCCGAATCGGCTGGTGTGAACAACACCGGGCAACGAGTAGTGGCAACGATCTCGCGTGGCGCGTGCTCCCAAAGTCCGCGCAACACCTTCAGGTGGCGATCGAAAGTGAGCCACGGGCTCATCGTGCCGTCGTCGTGGCGTTGCATGTTGGCAAGGGCACCGGAGATTGCCGACTCGGGCCAACCGGCGTAACTTCGACGAATCATCTGCTCGAAGGAGGCACCATCCACGCCGGCCAAACGCGGTGGCTGCAGCACCTCGACGCACTCTTCCCACGAGTCGAAACGTTGCGACAGCGTGATGAGGCCGCCGTCGACCCCGCAGACTCCGCCGACCAGATCGGGGTGTCGGTGGGCCAACTCCACCACCACGTTGCCTCCCCAGGATTGACCTGCGACCACCGGTCGTTCGAGATTCAGTACGTCGATCACGGTTGTAAGATCGTTCACGACGGTGGCCATGTCGTAGCCGTCGTCCGGTTTGGTGCTGTGACCATGCCCTCGTTGATCGACGGCTATCACGTGGTAACCGAGTGCGACGAGTTCGGCAGCGGCACCCTGCCAGAGAAGCGAGTTGGACGCAAGACCGTGCACCAACAAGACCGACGGTCGGGCGTTGGGTGACGCCCATTCGCGCACGGCCAGGTGGATGTCGCCAGCCGGAACGAGTCGATACGTCATGATGCAGGTGTCACCATATCCGTGGCAATAGCGTGGGGGCATGTCCAACGACATCCTGGACGTCGATCTCCTCGCATTCGAGCGCGGAAACGCAGCGCAGCGCAAGGCCGTCGTCGACGGTGTCATGCGCAGTCTCGCGACCGGTTTCGTGTACACCAGTCACGATCTGTCGGAAGACATGCTCGACACCACGTACTCCATGTTGTTCGAGTTCTTCAACAAGCCATTGGAAGAGAAGCGTCGTTACATCGCCGCGGGCGCGAACGGTCAAACGGGGTACACCGACGTGTTGGTGGAAACCGCCGAGGTAAGCGACAAGCCCGACTGGAAGGAGATGCTCAACTGGGGTAAACAGTTGGAGCCCGGTCATCCGATGCGGCGGAAGTTCCCGCAGGCATATCCCGACCAAGTGCTTCCCGAGGCATCCGTACCCGGCATCAGCACGGTGCTGTACGCCTTCCACGACGCAATGATCGATCTGCAGACACGTTTCCTGCGGATCATCGCCGTGGGGCTCGGCTGCAAGGACACGTTCTTTGACGAGATGGTCGACAACGGCTGCGCACTCAATCGCGCGATTCGGTATCCGAGCATGAAGCAAGTTCCGGATGAAGGCCATGTTTGGGCGGCCGAACACGGCGACATCAACTTGATCACGGCCCTGCCACGCGCCACTGCGAAGGGCTTGCAGGTGAAGCATGGAGGCAAATGGATCGACGCCGTACCGCCTGCAGGGCACGTCATCTTGAACACCGGCATCATGCTGGAGCGCCTGACGAACGGCGTCATCCCCATCGGCTGGCATCGCGTCGTGGCAGATCCGGATTTCGACGGCGAGCGATACAGCATCGTGCAGTTCTGTCACCCGCGTCCGTCGACCCTGCTGGCACCACTCCCAACGTGCGTAACGAAGGAGAATCCGTTGCGCTATCCCACCGTCACGGCAGGGGATGCATTGGATGAGGTGATCTACCGCATCAACCTGGTGGAAGGTGCACGTCGAGTCACGAGCTGAACGCTCTTAGTCTTGAAGCCGTGAACATCGGCGTCCTCACCGGGGGTGGAGATTGTCCCGGACTCAACGCCGTCATCCGCGCAATCGTGCGCAAGGCCCACGGCGTGGGTGGACATCGCGTGCTCGGTTTCTACGACGCCTGGGATGGCGTGCTGGAGAAGCGATACGACGAACTCGACATCAGCAAGGTGCGCGGGATTCTTCCCAAGGGCGGAACGATCCTTGGAACGCGACGGGGTAGTCCGTTCGATCATCCCGACGGGGTGGAGCGCACGAAGCAGGTATTCGCCGAACTCGGTCTCGATGCGCTCGTCGTAATCGGAGGCAACGGCTCGCTGACGGTTGCTTCGTTGCTGGCCGATGACCACGGATTGCCGATCGTCGGGGTTCCAAAGACCATCGACAACGACGTCGTCGGCACCGATGCAACGTTCGGATTCCAAACCGCGGTGCAAATTGCCACCGATGCCATCGACCGTTTGCACACCACGGCAGAAAGTCACGACCGCGTGATGGTGATCGAGGTGATGGGTCGCGATGCAGGTTGGATCGCACTTCAGGCCGGGTTGGCGGGTGGCGCCACGGCGATTCTCGTACCCGAAGTGCCGTTCGACATCAAGGAAGTGGCGACGATTGTTTCCAGGCGCCACGATCGTGGGCGCTACGCATCACTCGTGGTGGTGGCCGAAGGCGCAAAGCCCAAGCAGGGAACGCTCGACATTCCCGAACCGGAACTCGACAAGTACGGCCGCGAACTGCACGGCAGCATCAGCCAGGTGATCGCGCCAGCACTCTCGAAACTCACCGGTTACGAGTCACGCGTGGTGCAACTCGGCCATGTGCAGCGCGGTGGTACGCCCACTGCGTACGACCGTGTGTTGTCGTCCCGCTTTGGTCTGGCTGCGGTCGACGCCGTCTATGCAAGGGCGTTCGGGCAGATGGTGGTGCTCAACTGCGGCCGAATCGAGCGAGTGTCGATGCAGGTGACACGTGGTCAGACGCGAACGATCGACCTCGACTTGTTCATCGACGTAGCCGCAGCCTTCTTCGGCTGATCAACCACAAAGTCGCGCCGCGTGCGCAATGGCACTGATGTGAACGTCAGTTCGGGGGACCGAATTGGCGGTCGCCTGCGTCGCCGAGGCCCGGCACGATGAATGCATGCTCGTTGAGGTGGCTGTCGATCGACGCTGTCACGATGTGCAGATCCATTCCCGTGGATTCCAGGTGTTTGATGTCCTCCGGTGCAGCCAACACGCATGCAACGAAGATGGTCGCACTGGCGCCGCGATCGACGAGGATCTTGCAGCCGTGGGCAAGTGAACCACCCGTTGCAAGCATCGGATCGAGCACCACGCAGGTACGACCACTGAGGTTGGTGGGAAGTTTGGCAACGTATTCACTCGGCTCGTGGGTGTCCTCATCGCGTTGTACCCCCACCACGGCGATGTCCGCATCGGGCAGCAATTCCATGGCGGCGGGCAACATGCCGAGCCCGGCGCGAAGGATCGGCACCAACACCGGTCGACTCACCAGTTGTACGCCATCGGTAGTGGCAAGGGGGGTCGTCACCTTTCGTGAAACCGTCGGAATGCGGCGTGTCGCCTCCGCGACCACCACCAACGACAGTCTTCGCATCTCTGCGCGGAACATTTGGTTGGAGGTGTTCTGGTCACGCAGGTGGGTGAGGGCTTCCTGCGCGACTGGATGGTCAACCACGGTGACTTGAAGTGCCATGTCTACATACTTGCGCAGTCACGCGGCCGGGGGCGAACTCCAGTGCTTCGTCGGGGGCGAACTAGCGTTTCCGACGTGCGAATCACCACCGCGCACACCACGCACGACTGTGAAATCGCGGGTGAGGTGTTCGACCGGGTCTGGGGAATGTCGGGAATGGTGTCCCACGAGGTCATCATCGCCACGGTGCACGCCGGCGGCTATGCGTCCCTGGCGTGGGTGGATGATCGTGTGGTTGGTGCCAGTTGGGGGTTTCTCGGTGCCGGGCGAACGCTCCACTCGCACGTCACGGGGGTGGTCAAGTCGCACAACTCCGCTGGTGTCGGTGACGCCCTCAAGCGACACCAGTGGCACTGGGCCCACGGCCACTCGCTCGAGGCCATCACGTGGACGTTCGATCCGCTGGTACGCCGCAATGCCTACTTCAACCTCGTCAAACTCGGGGCGGTGGTCACCGAGTACCACGAGGATTTCTACGGAACGATCGATGACGGCATCAATCGGGGCCAACGCACCGATCGACTGATGGTGCGATGGCAGGTGGCGGGAAGCAACCCCGAGCCACCGGCTGGTGTTGTTGTCACCGCTGCCGACTGGACGATTCCAACACCGCAGGACGTCGAGGCGTTGCGCGTAACCGACCATCGCGAGGCTCAGGCCTGGCGCGAGCGGCATCGGGCAGACTGGCGCAAGGCATTCTCCGGCGAATGGAAGGTGGCAGGGTTCATGGCTGACGGTTGCTACGCCGTGGTTCGCGCATGATTTCTGGGATCCGATTGCGCCGCGCGCACATTGATCTGGTGTCGCCGTTCCGAACGAGTTTTGGTGTGGAGACCACCCGGGATTTGCTCTACCTCGAAGTGTTCGGTGATGGAGCCAGCGGTTGGGGCGAGTGCGTGGCAATGAGTGCACCGATGTATTCCAGCGAGTACGTCGACGGGTGCGAGGCCGTGCTGCGCCGATTCTTGTTGCCCCAGGTGGGGCCGAGCACCACGGCGGAAGCATTCGCCGCAGCGGTGGAAGGCATTCGCGGCCACTACATGTCCAAGGCCGTGTTGGAGACTGCGCTGCTGGACTTCTGGTTGCGCTGCGACGGGGTGAGTCTTGCATCGTTCCTCGGAGCCACGCAACGGCGAGTTCGCTCCGGGGTATCGGTGGGTATTCAGCCGAGCATCGACGACCTCATTCGTGTGGTGCAGGGGTATCTCGACGACGGCTACCTGCGCATCAAGTTGAAGATCGAGCCCGGTTTCGATGTGGAGCCGGTTCGGGCAGTGCGCTCGACGTTCGGTGACGACCTGCTGTTGCAGGTGGATGCCAACTCGGCGTACCACGTGTCCGACGCCGAACACCTGGCGAAACTCGACGCGTTCGATCTCCTGCTCATCGAGCAACCGCTGCCCGAAGAGCAGGTTGCCTCCCACGCTCAACTTGCACAGGTGGTGCGAACTCCAATTTGTCTCGACGAGTCGATTCTTTCCGCGGAGGTGGCACGCGAGGCGATCGACATCGGTGCGTGCAGCATCATCAACATCAAACCCGCACGCGTCGGTGGGTACCTCGAGGCAAAGAAGATCCACGATCTCTGTCTCGACCGCGGCGTTGCGGTGTGGTGCGGCGGAATGCTGGAAACCGGCATTGGGCGCGCAGCCAATCTGGCGCTGGCGGCGCTCCCCGGCTTCACGTTGCCGGGCGATACCTCTGCATCGGCCCGGTACTTTCACCGTGACGTGACGACACCGTTCGTGCTGCGCGATGGCCATCTCGATGTGCCGACGGGACCCGGTATCGGTATCGATCCGGATCTCGATTACCTCGACGCCATCACCAGTCGTGTCGACACGCTCCCCGTGAGTGGCGCGTAGGGCAGGGGACGGTCATCGCGGGCATGGTGTGACGTGGTGGACGTCGGCGGCGGTGCGAGTTACGCCGTGAGGCGGAACACGATTGCCGTCTCGGGGTCGTGTTTGTCGCGACCGCGGATCTTTTCCCACAACGTGGATACCTGCCAGTACACGCTGAACGCCACGTAAATCGGGCCGTACTTCTTGCCCACCGCCTTGCGCACGCGAACCGCCTCGTCGCCGGTTACCAGGCGAGCCGTTGCCGACAACATCGGAGCATCGCTCGACACGTTCCCGCTCAGGTCGCACACCTGCACCGTCACCCGGGGATTGTTGCGTATTCGCTTGACCTTGCCAACGTTGGTTTCCGTGATCACCCCGAATTCGTCACCCATGGCGGCGAACCACACGGGCGTGGGGACGGCGCTGCCGTCGCGGCGAAACGTCACGAGCGACACGTATTTTTCGCGGTTGCTCAGTGAATTTGACATGTAGGCGATGCCCCCGGTCGAGATGAAGGTCCAGAACAACTATGGAATCCGTCGGGATGGCAGGATTTGAACCTGCGACCTCCTGGTCCCAAACCAGGCGCACTAGCCAAGCTGTGCTACATCCCGCTTCATCTCAGGCTAATGCTGTCGAGTGCAGCAACGGCTATCAGCAGACGTTGCACGTCGTCCGACGTCACGTAACGCACCACTCCTGCTCGCACCACGCCACCGGATTCTTCGAGACCGAGGTGTTTCACCAATTCGACTGCGTACGAACTTCCGGCCCACACGGCGATCTTCTTCGCGGCCAGCGACTCCGCCACACGATCCGGTGACATGCCCGACACCGTGAATGCAACCGTCGGGGTTCGTGACTCCAGCGTCGGTGGACCCCACACCGTCACATGCGGCATCGCCAGCAGTCCATTCAGTAGTGGCGCGAACACGTCGCGCTCGTAACGCGCAACGTTCCGCATGTCTTCCTCGAGCAGGTGACGAGCTGCGGCCTCGATGGCGGCGATGTTCTCGAGGTTGGGGGTACCGGTTTCGAATCTTCGCGGGCCGACGTCGTCGGCGGGCCGAACCTTGGCAATCGGCAACGCATTGAGCAAGTTCGGCTCGACGCACAGCACACCGGCGTGCGGGCCGTACCACTTGTAGGGGCTGGTGGCGAGCACGTCGCAGCCGATCTCGCGGACGCTCACCGGCATGTGGGGTACCAGGTGCACGGCATCCACGAACACGCGCGCACCAACGCTGCGAGCCATCGCGACGACGGCCTTCACATCGGGCATCGTTCCGATGAGATTCGACGCACCGGTCACTGCCACCCACTTGGTGTTCGGTGTGATCAGTTGCGCGAGTGCAACCATGTCGAGCCGCCCATCGACGGGGGAGAACGGGGCAAGCACGTGCTCGGCCCCCGAGTCCTCGCATGCGATCCTCCACGGCGACACGTTCGCGTCGTGGTCCAATCGTGTTCCCACCACGCGATCCCCGGGTTTCAGCGTGCGGGCAACGGCTCGCGTGAAGGCGAACGTCATCGTGGTCATGTTCGCGCCGAAGACCACACCCTTGGGGTCGGCATCCAGGAGTCGACCAACCACATCGCGGGAACGCTCGAGCAGGGCATCGGTGGCGTCGGCGGCAGCGAACGAGCCGTGCGTGTTGGCGTTGTTGCCGCTCGCCGACCAGTCACTCGATGCGCGTATCGCCACATCCACCATCTGCGTGCCGGCAGGGCCGTCGAATCGGGCCCACTCGCCCCGTACCCCTGGAAAGCGCTGGCGAACGGCGTCGGTCACTTGCCGCGTTTTGCGAGTTTGGCGAGACGCTTCTTCGTGCGTCCAACCGGAGCAAGATGGCGATGATCCAAGTCGCTCACCTCGGTTCCGTCGGCGAATCGCACCCAGTAGCGCTGCCACTGGAAGCCGTTGGCCAGGATCACGCGACCCTCGCTGCCGGCCGGCACGTCGGGAAGATCGACCGTGGTCACCACCGTGTCGCCAATTCGCAAATCAATTTGACCCTCGTGGGGCTTGGCAAGGGAATGTGGCTTCCAAAAAGGCATCACCTCAGTATGGCACTTGTAGCCTTCTTCCTTCATGCAAAGCACGGTTGAACAGCTCGAGGGCAACAAAGTCAAGGTCAACGTATCGGTCGACGAGGTGGCGTTCGATCAGGACATCGAAGTTGCCTACCGCAAGCTCGCCCGACAGGTTCGGATCCCGGGATTCCGTCCGGGTAAGGCGCCACGTCGCATCATCGAGGCCCACCTCGGCGAGGACGGCAAGCGCGCCGCACGTGCACAAGCCATCGAGGATGCGGTACCCAAGTACCTCGCCGAAGTGGTCAAGCAGCACGACATCGACATCATCGCCACGCCGAAGGTCGACCACGTGCACGGTGCAGAGGAGGTCAGTGGACCGATCTCGTTTCATTGCGAACTCGAAATCCGTCCAGTGGTGTCGGTGGCCGGCTACTCGGGCTTGCGCGTGGAACTGTCGAGCATCACGTCGACCGAGAGGGAGATCGACGAGGTCGTCGACAATGAGCGCAAGCGTCACGGCACCCTCGTGGATGCGACGCGTCCGATCGTCACCGGCGATCAGGTGACGCTGGACCTCTCGGCATCCCGAAATGGCGAGCCGGTTCCGGGTCTCAACGTCGAGGCGTGGTTGTACGAGGTGGGTCGCGGCTGGGTGGCCCAGGGTTTCGACGACGAGCTCGTCGGTCTCTCTGCCGGCGACGAAAAGAAGTTCACCGCCGTTCCCAACGGCAACGAAGACGAAGCGGATTTCTCGCTCAAGGTGGTGAAGGTGCAGGAGTTGCAACTACCCGAGACCACCGACCAGTGGGTGTCGGATACGTTCGGCGAATTCGACACCGTTGCCCAATGGCGCAGTTCCATCGCCGATCGTATGAATGAATCGCGTCTCAACCAGGCGCGCAACTCGGTGGTGGATCGCGTCACCGACGAACTTGCGAAATTGGTCGACATCGACCTGCCCGAGGCGATGGTCGATGGCGATCTCCGTTCGCGTGTGCGCAACACCGTGGACACATTCCAGCGTCAAGGCATCGCGATTGCCCAGTTCCTGCAAATCACCGGACAATCCGAGGAGCAATTCATCGAGCAACTGCGGGAGCAATCTCGAAAGGCGGTCAGGGTCGACCTTGCGTTGCGAGCCATCGCGAGCGACGAGCAAATGGAGGCCGACGACGCCGACGTCAACGTGGAACTCGAGCGCATCGCCGTGCGCGCAAACGTGAAGGTCAAGCGCGTACGTTCCCTCTACGAAAAGAACGACGCGATCGGCGACCTCAAGGCGCAGATTCGAAAATCGAAGGCCCTCGAGTGGCTCGTGCGTCAGGTCACATACGTGGATACCGAGGGAAAGCCGATAGCGACGGACCTGTTGTTGGATGCGGGCGTGGACATCGATCCCACGGCCGATACGGGTGCTTCCGTGAACTTGGGTGGTGAATCCAACACGAACGAAGAGGCGACCAGTACGGTGGTCGACGATTCCCCCGACGAATGATCAGGCCATGAACTTTTCGAACTACTACGTTCCCAACGTCACCGAGACCACCAGCCGTGGCGAGCGCGTGTACGACCTCTACAGCCGACTGCTGAAGGAGAACATCATCTTCCTCGGCACGCCGATCGACGACACCATCGCCAACCTCATCTGCGCCCAGCTCATCCATCTGGAGAGCGAGAACCCGGACAAGGACATCAACATCTACATCAATAGCCCCGGCGGCGACATCACGGCGCTGTTCGCCATCTACGACACGATGCAGTTCATCAAGAACGACATCGCCACGATTTGTCTCGGTCAGGCTGCGTCGGCTGCGGCGGTGCTGTTAGCCGCCGGCACGAAGGGGAAGCGTCTTGCGTTGCCGCATGCCCGCATCCTGTTGCACCAGCCGTACGGCCAGGTTGGCTACGGGCAAGTCACCGACCTGGAGATCGCCGCTCGCGAGATCTTGCGCATGCGCGACCTACTGGAGATCATCCTGGCCAACCACACGGGGCAAAGCATCGAGCGGGTGCACGCCGATACCGATCGCGATTTCGTCATGGAGGCAAAAGAGGCGCAGGAGTACGGTGTGATCGACGAGGTCATCACCACCCGTCAACTCGCCGACCGCAGCGGACCCATTCGATAAGGAGGGGAGACCATGGCCAAGTTCGGTGACACCGCGGAACTCGTGAAGTGCACGTTCTGCAACAAGACGCAGAAGCAAGTGAAGAAACTGATTGCCGGTCCTTCCGTTTACATCTGCAACGAGTGCATCGACCTCTGCAACGAGATCATCGACGACGAAGTTGCCGATGCAAAGAGCCTCGGGCTCGAGAACGTTCCGACTCCGCGCGAGATTCGCGCATTCCTCGACGACTTCGTCATCGGTCAGGATGCCGCCAAGAAAGTGTTGGCGGTTGCCGTGTTCAACCATTATCGGCGTATCAAGTATTCGCAGAGCAAGAAGCTGCGTCGCGACGAGGTGGAATTGCAGAAGAGCAACATCTTGTTGCTCGGGCCCACCGGCTGCGGAAAGACGCACATGGCCCAGACGCTGGCGCGCATGTTGAACGTGCCGTTCGCCATCGCGGATGCAACGGCCCTGACCGAAGCCGGTTACGTGGGCGAGGACGTGGAGAACATCCTGCTGAAACTGCTGCAGGCCGCCGATTTCGACGTGAAGCGGGCCGAAATGGGCATCGTCTACATCGACGAAATCGACAAGGTGGCGCGAAAGAGCGAGAATCCCTCGATCACCCGCGATGTCTCTGGTGAAGGTGTCCAGCAGGCGTTGCTCAAGATCCTTGAGGGAACCGTCGCGTCGGTGCCCCCACAAGGCGGACGCAAGCATCCACATCAAGAGTTCATCCAGATCGACACCACCAACGTGCTCTTCATCGTGGGCGGCGCGTTCGCTGGGCTCGACCAGATCATCGGATCGCGACTCGGCGACAAGGGTGTGGGATTCCACGCGACGGTGAAGTCGAAGAAGGATCGCGACCCCGGCGACCTCTTTGCCCAGGTGTTACCCGAAGACCTGCTCAAGTTCGGCATGATTCCGGAGTTCGTCGGACGTTTGCCGATGATCGGGGCGGTGCATGCGTTGAAGAAGGATGCGCTGGTGCAAATCCTCACCGAGCCGAAGAACGCCCTGGTGAAGCAGTACCAAAAGTTCTTCGAGTTCGAGGACGTCGAGCTCGTCGTGACCGATGAGGCTCTGGCGGCAATCGCCGACGCTGCACTCACGCGCGGTACCGGAGCTCGCGGACTTCGGGCCATCCTCGAAGAGGTGCTCCTCGACACCATGTACGACCTACCCGGTCGAACCGATGTGGCCAAGGTGGTCATCGACGCCGACTGCGTCACTGAGCGAGCCGCGCCGAAGATCACCACGCGGTCGCCGCGAGTCAACAAGCCCAAGCGCGCCGCCTCCTAATCACGCGTCGCCGGCGCACGGGTTCCAACTACCGTTCAGGTCATGTCCGACCCCCGAGCGTCGCTGCGGCGCCAGGTGCCTGACTCGGGAATGTCGGACATCTCGTCACCGCTGGCGCGCGCCACCGCGTTCCTCGAGTCGCACTCCGTGTACGAAAAGACGGGACGCATTGAGTCACCGAGCACGGCGAACATCGAACGTTTGGTGCAATTGCTGGGAGACCCGCACCTTGCCTACCGCACGATCCACGTCACTGGTACCAACGGCAAGGGTTCCACCACCCAATTGATCTCGCGGTTGCTCACGGCCCACGGCCTGAAGGTGGGTACGTACACCAGTCCGCACCTGGAGCACGTGAACGAACGAATGTGCATCAACGGTGAGCCGATCGGAGACGATCAACTGGTCGAGAACGTGCTGGCGATTGCCGACTTGGAGCCTTTGGTCGGCACGCGACTAAGTTACTTCGAGGTGATGACTGCCGTGGCGTTCCGCTGGTTCGCCGACAGCGCCATCGATGTCGGCGTCATCGAGGTTGGTCTCCTCGGACGCTGGGATGCCACCAACGTGGTTCGAAGCGACGTCGCCGTGCTCACGAACGTGTCGCTCGATCACACGGAGTTCGCGGGTCCGACGCACGCTCACATTGCGCGCGAGAAAGTGGGAATCGTGAAGCCCGACAGCGTTTTTCTGCAGGGAGAGACCCGCGAGGACCTCGAGTCGATCTTTGCGGCCGCCGCGTGTTCGCGTCGCGTGATTCGAAACCAGCACTTCGAGTTGTCGAGCAACGAGTTGGCGGTGGGAGGCCGACTCCTTTCCGTTCGTACCACGCGTGCAAGGTACGACGACGTGTTCGTTCCGCTGCATGGAAGCCACCAGGGTGACAACACCGCGGTTGCAATCGCCGCGGTGGAGGAGTTCTTCGACCAGTCACTGTCGCGCGACGTATTGGAAGAGGCCATGGCGGCGGTGACGATGCCGGGGCGCTTCGAGGTTCTTGGCCGACAGCCGCTCGTGGTCGTGGACGGTGCTCACAACGTCGGCGGCGCCGAGAAGTGTGCAGAGGTGTTCTTCGACGATTTCCAAGTGGACGGTCGACGTGTCCTGGTGATCGGAATGCTGAAGAGTCGTGACGCCGCCGAACTGCTCGGTGCCTTGCGCGCCGATGAATTCGACCTCGTGGTGTGTTGCACGGCACCGACACCTCGCGGTACTTCGGCGACCGATGTAGCGACTGCGGCTCGCGCAATCGGGTGCGACACGGTGCACGTTGCCGATGGTGTCAGCGAGGCGCTCGCATACGCGTATCGGCAACTTCGAGCAGAGGACGCGCTTCTGGTCGCCGGGTCGCTGTACGTGGTGGGTGCCGCGCGACCCGTGCTCCGTGAGCTGATGCCGTAACGGTAGCCTTGGCGCGTGCCCCAAGCCCCTGAAAACACGCGAACCCTCGTCCTGCTCAAACCCGATGCCGTCGAGCGTCGCTTGGTGGGGGACATCATCTCCCGATTCGAGCGAAAGGGCCTTCGTATCGCGGCCATGCAGCTGCGAACGTTGGACTCCGACACGCTCGCCAATCACTACGCCGAGCACCAGGGCAAGGGTTTCTATGCGGATCTGGTGGCGTTCATGTCGCGTGGACCCGTCGTGGCAATGGTGGTGGAGGGTCCCGAGGACACGTGGGAGATCGTTCGCGCAATGATGGGTGCCACGAATCCGCGCGCGGCTGCACCGGGCACCATCCGCGGCGACCTCGGCACGATCTTTACCGAAAATCTCGTACACGGAAGCGACTCGGCGGCGTCAGCCGAGAGGGAAATTCAGATCTTCTTTCCGGGGCTCTAAGGCACCAACGTGGCCGGCACCAATCCGATCTCACTGACGCGTGACATCGCGATCGACCTCGGCACCGCCAACACGCTCATCTACATCAAGGGTGAAGGCATCGTGCTGGACGAACCCAGCACCGTCGCACTCGACACCGTCACCGGTCAGGTGGTCGCGGTTGGTCACGACGCCAAGCGCATGTGGGGGCGGGCACCCCGGAACATTCGCGTGGTACGACCGCTGAAGGACGGTGTCATCGCCGATTTCGACCTGTGCGAGCAGATGTTGCGGGAATTCATTCGTCAGGTGCACACGAGTCGGTTCAGCAAACCACGCATGATCGTGTGTGTCCCGTCGGAGATCACGGGGGTGGAGCGTCGCGCCGTGCAGGACGCAGCGGAATTCGCCGGTGCTCGTCGGCCGGTGTACGTGATCGAGGAACCGATGGCCGCGGCCATCGGGGCGGGCCTACCGGTCAGTGAGCCGAGCGCAAATCTCATCGTCGACATCGGTGGAGGAACCACGGAGGTGGCCGTCATCTCGCTCGGGGGCATCGTTACCGCGAGTTCATGTCGTGTCGCGGGCGACGAGATCAACGATTCCATCGTGTCGATGTTCAAGAAGGAGTTCAATCTCGACATCGGTGACAACACCGCCGAGGACGTGAAGATCCAGTTGGGTTCGGCGTGGCCGTTGGAGCAGGAACTCACCGCCGACGTCGGTGGGCGAGACGTAACCACCGGATTGCCCCGCACGCAGGAGGTCACGACCACGGAAATTCGCGCCGCGATCGACGTGCCGATAACCACCATCGTCGATGTCATCAAGAACACGCTCGAGCGGACGCCACCGGAACTTGCAGCGGACGTGATCGGCAACGGCATCACCCTGTCGGGTGGAGGTGCGCTCTTGACGGGATTGACCGAGCGGATCATCCACGAGACGGGCATCAACACGTTGGTAGCACCGGACCCATTGTTGTCGGTGGTGCTCGGTGGCGGGTTGACGCTGGAGAACCTGGACGCGATGAAGGGTCTTACGGCGCAATCGGACGACGAGTAATTCGGCGGTTGTCGAATCGTGGCACAAGGCAAAACCAATCTCACCAGGGCGGTGCTGTTGTTGGCATTGGCATCGGTGTTCCTCATCACGCTCGATCTCGGAGACTCCAACTCAACGTCCAGAGTGCGCCGGCTATTCGACACGGTGTTCGCTCCGGTGGAAAACGTGTCCCGCGTGGTCACGCGCCCGTTGAGTGACGCCTGGAACTCCTTTCGCACGTACGACGACGTCGTCGCGGAGAACAACCGGTTGAAGGAGCAGGTGGCGCTGCAGGAAGGAGCCGCGGTTGCTGCCGCGGCATCCGTTCGTCTTTCGCAGGAGTTGCTGGCACTCAACGGCCTGCCAACCCTGGCGGGCATCAACTCCGTGACCGCCCAGGTGATCGGTGAAACTCCATCGAATTTCTCGCAGACGGTGGAGATCAATCAGGGAAGCAATTCGGGAATCAAGGTGGGCATGCCGGTGCTGAACGCCGCCGGTCTCATCGGCAAAGTGACGGAGGTGTTCGCCGATCGTGCACTGGTCATGCTCCTGTCCGACCCGGATTATGCACTCTCGGTGAAGGTGGTGACGAAATCGAGCCGGACTCCTGTCACGCTTCCACCACTGCCGACGGAGGATGCGCCAACGGTGGACTCGGTGCTCGATTCGAGCCAAACCAGTACCACGTCGTCGACGACGACCACCACCACGACCATCCTCGGATTCACTCCGTCGGCCACCACCATTCCCGCGGAAATCGTTTCCGGTGGAGGGTCCAACATCACCGTGCCGATCGCCAGTCAGTTGTCGGTTCGCGAGACGGGAATTCTCGAAGGTCGGGGACCCGGATCTCAACCGATCGTGCGATTCCTCGATGCCACCACTCGTGCCGAGGCCATCGAGGTGGGTGCCCCCATCGTTTCGGCGGGTGGTTCGCGCAGCTTGGCGCCACCCGACATCGTTATCGGCGTCGTGTCGCGCGTGGTGGAACGGTTGGGTACCGCCGGACCGGTGTTGGAGGTGGAATTGGTCGCGAATTTGTCCAATCTCTCGTTCCTTCGTGTGCTGCTGTACCAGCCGATCACGGAAACGGGGAGGTAGCCATGCTGGGGCGATTGTTGCAGGTGGTGGCCAGTCGATGGTTCAGGTTGGTCCTCGTGACGTTGTTGGTGTTGTCGCTGCAAACGACGTTGTTCAGCGAGATTCGGCCCTTCGGATATTCCGTGCAGCTAATCGCCATCTACGTCGCGGTGGCCGGTGCGGTTCACGATGCACGCGTCGGCGCCATCGTGGGGCTCGTGAGTGGGCTCATGTACGACGCCGTTCTGGCGACACCGCTCGGAATATCGGGTTTGGTGCTCGGTGCGGTCGGCGCGGGTGCGGCCCTGTTGCTGCAGCCGTTTCGTGATCCGACGTGGTGGCTGCGAATCTTGGCCGTGAGCGTCGCAGCGTCGCTGGGCGAGGTGTTGTTGCCGTTGGTGAAAGCCGTGGTGGGCCTGGGGGGCTGGCTCACGGCCCGGGTGGCCGTGGTTGCGCTGGTGACCTTCGTGGGTGGACTGGTGTTCTGCACGCCGCTCATTCCGGTGACTCGCTGGACCTTGCGGGAGAGGGTCTCAATTGGCCGGCGATAGTCAACAACGTCGTTGGACCGCGCTTGGTGGCTTTGCCATCGTGCTCCTGGCGTTGTTGTTGACACGGGTGTGGTTCCTGCAGGCAGTCACGAAAGAAGAGACCGAGCGCATCATCCAGCGGGTGCAATCCCGCGTGGTGAAGCTGATTCCTGAGCGTGGACGTATTTTCGACGTGAACGGTCGCGTGGTCGCCGACAACAAGCGGGTGCTCGTTGCCACCATCGACAGGCGGGTCATCGCCGATCCGCAGGATCGATTGGAGATGTTCCAGCGGTTGTCCGGGCCGCTCAATACACCGGTCGAACGTTTGTACACCCGCGCCGACGACAAGCGGTACGACCAGCTCACGGAGATGCCGTTGGCCTTCGACATTTCCGAGGAGCAGGCGGCGTTCATCATGGAGCGCATCGAGGATTACCCCGGGGTGGTCGTGAAGGAGGATTGGCGACGGATCTATCCGTACGGTGCCATCGGTAGTCACGTGCTGGGGTTTCTCGGTGCCATTCAGAAGGATTCTTCGGCGTATTACAAGTCGCTGGGTTACGACCCCAACGAGAGGGTTGGCCTGTACGGCGTGGAACTCACGTACGAGGTGGATCTACGAGGTGTTCCCGGATACATCCGCTACGAAGTTGATGCCGTCGGAAGAATCAAGCGAGTCTTGGAGCGTGTCGAATCCCAGCCCGGACGCGATCTACAACTGAGTATCGACTGGAAGGTGCAACAGTTCGCAGAGCAAGCTCTGGAAACCCAGCTTCTGGTTCGTCAGCGAAACGAAGCACCACAGGTGTTCTCGCCCGACGGACTTCCCGATCCTCAGTACGACGAGGTGAACTACTACAAGGCTCCGGCCGGCTCCGTCGTGGTGATGAACCACAACACCGGTGAGATAGCGGCGATGGCGTCGTACCCGCGATTCGACGGGCGATGGTTCACCGCCAACGTCGATGCCGAGAAGTTCGCGCAGGTGTTTCCACCAACCGACGATCCCGACCTCTCGATCCTGGTGAATCGCGCGGTGTCGGGCAGGTACAACCTGGGCTCCAGCTTCAAGCCCTTCGTGGCGTATGCGGCACTGCACTCGGGGCAACTGCCGGGGGGAGTCGACTATCAATTCGACGATCGCGGTACCTACAAACTGGAGAGCATCCCCAAGGAGCGGTGCGACCAGGGTGTCAAATGCGTGTTTCGAAATGCGGTGTGTCGGGCAACCGGGGCACCCTGTCGTTACGGAAAGGTCAATGTCGAGACAGCCCTGGCGGTGTCGAGTGATGCATTCTTCTACAAGATCGGCGAGCAAATCCTCACCGAACGTGGCTATCGCGCGGTCCTGGAAGAGGAGGTGCGGCGATTCGGGTTCGGTTCACCAACCAACGTGGACCTTCCATTCGAATATGCGGGCACCATTCCGAATGCCGCCTACAAGCGTTACCTTGCCGATCGTGGTGTGATTGCCGAGGATGCCGGTCGCGCCTATTACGTGGGCGACAACGTGTTGTTCGCGATCGGACAGGGCCTGCTGTCGGCAACACCCCTGCAGGTGGCGAACGCCTACGCAACGCTGGCCAACGGTGGCACGTTGCGCGAGCCCCGGGTGGTGCGGTCAGTGTTGCAACCAGGAACCCGCAACAAGACGTCGGGTCTGGCCGACTTGCAGACCGCCTCGGTGAGTCAACGTGTGAGTGCCCAGTCGGCAAAGACGAAGGTTCCGCTTCCGTCGGACGTGCGCGACCCCATCGTGAACGGTCTGCGACGCGTCATCACCGGTCCGGGCGTCACGTTCGACTACTACCACAAGACCACGGGCGAAAACCTGTTTCGCAACTACACCGGTGTCCCAATCGCCGGTAAGACGGGTACCGCCCAGGGTTTCAACAACCTGCCGTGGAACGACTCGTCGGCGTTCGGTGCCTTCAGCCTCGATGCCACCGAGCCGTACAGTGCCTTTGCGTACCTCGAGAAGTCTGGATACGGAGCCACGGCCGCCGCCCCGGTCGTCAAGTGCATCTTCCTGGCGCTGAGCGGGAAATGGCGGGTGGACGAAGTGGTGCCGGCCGATCCGCTCGACACCGCCTCGAACGTCGCGGCCGCATCGACCCGATTGCGAAACCCCATGTGCCTGGTGAGCAGCGCACTGGATGCGAGGGACTGACGTGTCGATTGCCTTTCGTGTACGTCCTCGTCCGTCGGATCCGCGTGGTTCTGCCAGCGTGCTCGATCCCTGGAGGAACGTCGACTGGATGATGATCACCGCCACGGCGATGCTCACCGTCATCGGAATCTTCAACATCTACTCGACCACCAGTCCGAGGCTGGTGCTGCGTGCCGCCGATCCGTTCTATTTCACACAACGTCAGGCGCTGTTCGTGATCGTGGCGGCGTTCTCGATGTTTGCCGTCATGTTCTTCGGGCACGATTGGCTGCGCAGCAAGGCGCTCTGGCTGTACTCCATCACGACGTTCTCGCTGGTCATCCTTTTGCTGTGGGGTAGGGCCAGTGGTGAAACGAAACTGTCGTTCGATCTGGGTCCGATTGCCGTGCAGCCGGCGGAGGTGATGAAGCCCGTGCTCGTGTTGGTGCTCGCTGCGTGGTTCGCCGATGCCGGACTACGAACGCTCCCGTACGACGAATTCGTGAGGGCGTTGCTGATCGCGGGGTTGCCGTTCTTGTTGATTGCGCTTCAGCCGGACCTCGGTTCCGCCATGACGATTGCAGCGGGGGTGTTCGGCGTGATGCTCATCGCCGGTACCCAACAGAAGCACTTCGTGGCCATCACCGTGCTGGCGGTCGGAAGTTTCATTGCCAGCATCTGGTCCGGTGTGGTTCGCGACTATCAGCTGGAGCGTTTCACCGCGTTGTGGAACCAGAACAACACCACCAACGAGAGCCTGCAGAACCTCGTCCTTCAGGTGCGGTACGCAAAGCGTGCCGTTGCGGCGGGGGGATACTTCGGCAAGGGTTACCTGCAGGGTGAATTGACGAACGGACGGTTCATCCCGGTGCAGTCGACGGATTTTCCGTTCTCGGCGATCGGGGAGCAGTTCGGCTTGGTCGGCGCCATCGTGGTGGTGTCGCTCTTTGCCTTCATTCTCCTTCGAGTGTGGATCATCGGCCGCAACGCCAACACTCCGTTCGGACGTTTTCTCGCAGCCGGCGTGTTCGCCACCTTGGCGTGGCAGGTGTTCCAGAACATCGGGATGACGATCGGCATCACGCCCGTGTCCGGTTTGCCGTTGCCGTTCGTCTCCTACGGTGGCTCCCACCTGGTGGCGTGGGCCATCATGATCGGACTGGTGCAAAGCGTCGAAATGCGTCGCTCGGCCTGAGCAATTGGGGCGGGGTCGGGCCATCCTGAGGGTTCGCCAGGCTTGGCCAAGGACTCGGTAGACTTCACTCGGAGTTGGGAACACCCAACACAAGGTTTCGATATACGCACGAGCGTGCGAGCGCAACGGGAGCAGTGCGCACCGCGCAAGTGCACGGCGAATCCGGCGCATACGGCGTGGACTTGCCGCCACAGGAAAGGTTTTTGACATGACGAATGAATTCGGCGAGGGCGATCGTTCGCCCGTTGAGTTGCCCGACCACCCGCGTGAGGGTCGGCCAAGTATCCCACCGCCTCCGGGTCGCGCTTTCGCAGCTCCGCGTGGAGACGATGACGGGTCCGATGACGCACGGAGGGGCGCCGAGAACGGCCGCGTCGACGACACTCCCAGCCGCAACCAGCAACGAGAAGGACGCGGGCGAGAGCTTCGGGACCGTGATGATCGCGGTGGTGACACCGGCGGTGGCGGCGGGGGACGTTCGCGTAACCGTCGTCGGCGTCGAGGTGGCCGCAATCGGTCGCGCGGCGAAGGTCGGGGTGAAGGTCGTAACGACGGACGCGGAAACGGCCGCCGCCAATCACGCACCACCCGTGACCACGTCGATACCGAAGCCGATCTGATCGCTCGCCGCAAGGGCAAGGAGCGCGACGGACGTCCACTCGGGCGATATCTCATGTGCGTGCACGTTCGCAACGACTTGACCCAGGTTGCGTTGCTCGAAGGGCGCAGCCTGACCGAGCACTACGTGAGCCGTCCGGCCGACGATGTAACGCAGATCCATGGCAACATCTATCTCGGCAAAGTGCAGAACGTGCTTCCCGGTATGGAAGCTGCATTCGTTGACATCGCCACACCGAAGAACGCGGTGCTCTACCGCGGCGACGTGCAGTTCGACAAGGAAGACGTGGTCGAACAGGGCCCGGAACCACGAATCGAACAGGTGCTCAAGCGTGGTCAGTTGATTCTTTGTCAGGTCACCAAGAATCCCATCGGCGAAAAAGGGGCGCGTCTCACCCAGGAAGTGTCGCTACCGGGACGATTCGTGGTGTTGATACCCGACTCCAAGACCTACGGCATCTCCAAACGCCTGCCCGAGAACGAACGTCGTCGTCTGCGCAGCGTGCTCGATCGAATCAAGCCCGAGGAACACGGTCTCATCGTGCGCACGGCGGCCGAAAATGCCACTGAGCACGAGTTGGCGACCGACATGAAGCAATTGGTCGAGCGCTGGGACCGCATCAAGGAGAAGGCAACCAAGGCCAGCTCGCCGACCTTGCTGTATCGCGAACCGTCGCTCGCCGTTCGTGTCATTCGCGAGGAATTCAGTAGCGATTACCGCGGTATCGTCATCGACGATCGACCGCTCTTCGAAGAAGTTCGAGACTACATCGGGGCGTTTAATCCGGAATTCGTCGACCGCGTGGAGTTCTGGGATGAAAAGCAGGAGGGCTTTCCGCTCTTCGAGCAGTACCGAGTGGTGGAACAACTGCGTAAGGGTCTCGATCCAAAGGTGTGGTTGCCGTCCGGTGGCTCGCTGGTCATCGAACATACCGAGGCACTCACCGTCATCGACGTGAATACGGGCAAGAACGTTGGAAAGACCAATCTCGAAGAAACGGTGCTCGGAAACAATCTCGAGGCTGCGGAGGAGATTGCCCGCCAACTTCGGCTACGAGATATCGGTGGCATCATCGTGATCGACTTCATCGACATGGAAGTGAAGGAGAATCGCCGGAAGGTGGTGGAGGCCTTCCGTAGGGCATTGGCCCGCGACAAGACGCGCACTCAGGTGTTCGACATCTCCGAGCTTGGACTCGTGCAAATGACCCGCAAACGCATCGGGGAGGGTTTGCTCACGGCGTTTGCCGATACGTGTCAGGCCTGCCACGGTCGAGGGGTCATCGTGGATACCGATTTGCTGGAGGACGACGCCGCCGTGGTGGCGGGATCCGACCTGCCGGAAAGCGCCCGATAGGGTAGGAGACCGTTATGTACGCAGTGATCGCCACGGGTGGCAAACAAGAAAAGGTAACCAACGGACAGACGTTGCGCGTGGAGTTGCTCGACGGCGCCGCCGGAAGTGAAGTGTCGTTCCGCCCGGTATTGGTCGTTGACGGATCCAGTGTGTTGTCCACTCCAACCGAACTCGCCAAGGCGTCGGTGAAGGGCACCATCGTTGGTGAGGAACTCGGCGACAAAATCGACGGATTCACCTATAAGCGTCGCACCAACCAACGTCGTCGCTACGGACATCGTCAGCAGTACAGCGTCGTCAAGATCACCAGCATCGCGAAAGGCTGAATCATGTCAAAGACAAAGGGTGGCGGCTCAACAAAGAACGGGCGCGATTCCAACGCGCAACGGCTTGGCGTCAAGGTGTTCGACGGAACAAAGATCACTGCCGGCACCATTATCATTCGTCAACGGGGCACCAAGGTGCACCCCGGAAAGAACGTGCGTCGCGCCAGCGACGACAGTTTGTTCTCCTTGGTCGATGGTTCGGTGAAGTTTGCCGAGCGTCGCGGGCGTCGAGTGGTCGACGTTCTTCCCGTCGCCTAGTTTCCGGCGTTCTTTCCGACGCCCCGTGGTTGCCCGTTCGCCTCGTTAGGGCCGCAGCGCCTGGCGCAACATTGCGTGAAACTTGGTCTGATCGGCGCGTAGCACCACCCTCGTGTTGGCTGGTTTGCGGGTGACTCCCAACCAATCCACCATGGTTTGACCGCGGGCAGGGCCCTCACCAAGGACGATCTCGACGTACCGGGATTCCTCCTTGGTGATGATCGATTCGTCGATTGCCGCGCACATGGCGATGGGGTCGGGAAAATCGAAGCCCGGCACCTTGGTGACTTCCTCGCAGAAAGCTCGAACATTGCGCTGGATGTCCATCGCAAACTCGGCGAGCGGGCTGATTGTGCGCAGATTGGCGGCCAGCGCATCGTTGATGGCTGCATCCTGCCAGCTCACGTCCCAGCCCACCATCTCGATGTACATGCCGGAAGCGAACACCATGTGTGCCGCCTCCGGGTCGGCCCACACGTTGAATTCCGAAAGGGGTGTCACGTTGCCGGGCAAGACACCCGTGCCTGCCATGCTCACGCATCGCTTCACCCACGAGGTGAATTGAGCCTCACTGCGAATCGCCACGGCCACGTTGGTGAGCGGTCCGAGAGTGACCAGTTCGATCTGGCCGGGGTTGTTGCGAAAGGCTTCGATCATCGCATCGATGCCGTCACGGGACGTGGGAACGCGACCCGTGAGATCGAGTCCGATGTCGCCCATGCCGTCGTGCCCGTGGACGTTCTGTGCCGATTCGAGCGGTCGGGAGAGCGGTCGGTCGGCGCCGGCGTGAACCGGAGCGGTGCTACCGCATTTTTCCAACGTGATGAGGGCATTTTGCACCCCCATCTCGAGAGGTACGTTTCCGGCGACGACGGAGATCCCGACCACGTCCACGTTCGGATGCCGCAAGGCGATGATGAGTGCGACCACGTCGTCACTTGCCGTGTCGGTGTCGATCCAGATGCGCCGCTTCACGCGGGCTCACGCTAGACGATGCGGTCTGGCTATCGGTTGACGTGCAGTATCCGGTAGCCCTGTTTGCTCGTGCGGCGCTGCACTCGGTAGCCAATCGAACCAAGCCATGTGGCGAGGGAGTCGGATCCGAGGTTCTTGTGAACCACGAGATCCGCAGAACCATTCGGGGCAAGTCGAGCAAACCAGTGCTCGAGCAGGAGGTGAAGCTCCGACTTGCCGATGCGAATCGGTGGATTCGACCAGATGGCATCGAAGTGCACATCCTCGAGAACTTCGTCGGGCGAAGCAATCCGCACGTTGGTAATGCCGTTCAGGACCATGGTTCGTCGGGCCACCTCGCGGGCACGTTCGTTGACGTCGATTGCCCAGATGTCGGCATCCGGCCGCAACGTTGCGAGTGCCGCCGCGATCGCACCACCACCGCAACCGAGATCCAACAACACACCGCCCGTCGGGACGTCGGCATTTTCGATGAGTACCCGCGTACCCCAGTCGAGGTCGCCGTGGTTGAAGACGCCACGATCGCCGGCGAGCGTCAGATTCATCTTGCGAACCTTTACCTCGTGCGTGGTCGGTGCGGTGTTGGATGCCGGTTGTTCGGCGAAGTAGTGATCCGACGACGACATGCCCATCGGTAGCCTTGCACAGTGTGACGTACGAGATTCGCACCTTCGGCGACCCCGTATTGAAGGCGATCGCCGAGCCCGTCTCCAACATCGATGAGCGATTGGTGCGACTCACCGACGAGATGTTCGACGTGATGTACAAGGCGCCGGGGATCGGCCTTGCCGCCACGCAAATCGGTGTACAAAAACAGGTTTTCGTGTACGACATTGACGAAGAACGCAAGGTCATCCTCAACCCACAGATCGCCGAATCAAGCGGTGAGTGGGTGTATGACGAAGGGTGTCTGTCGATTCCCGGCTTGTACGTGGAGATGTTGCGTCCCAAAACCGTGCTCGTGCGCGGTATCAATCTGGATGGAAATCCGGTGGAGTTCGAGGCCGACGAGCTACTGGCGCGACTGTTCCAGCACGAAGTCGATCATCTCAACGGCGTGCTCATGTTCGATCGGATGACCCCCGATCAACGTAAGAAGGCCGTCACCCTGTATCGCGCCCGAGAGCATCAACCCAAGGACGCCGAACCGTTCCACTTGAAGCTGGATTAACCCAGATACGTACGACGTGACCACTCTCGCCGCATTGCCCACGGGCGCTGCGAGGCGCATCGTGTTTCTTGGAACGCCCGAGATGGCAGTGTCTCCACTGCGTGCATTGGTGGCAGACGGTGTGGACGTTGCGTTGGTGATCACCCGGGTGGACAAGCGGCGCGGTCGTGGTGGGGAGCTGTCGCCCAGTCCCGTGAAGCGCGCGGCGATGGAGTTGGGCATCCCGGTGTCGCATCGTCTGGAGGACGCGCTCACCGTTGACGCCGACCTTGGAGTGGTGGTTGCCTACGGTCGGATCATCCCGGGCGCGGTGCTGGAGCGGCTGGCGATGATCAACGTGCACTTCTCCCTGCTGCCACGTTGGCGTGGCGCAGCCCCCGTGGAGCGAGCGCTCTTGGCGGGTGACGAAGAAACCGGTATCTGCATCATGCGTGTGGAGGAGGGTCTCGACACCGGAGTGGTGTACGCCCGCGTCGTGGTGCCGATTCGACCGGACCATACGCTCACCTCGCTGCGAGGGGAACTCGTCGAGGCATCACTGCCGCCGTTGATCCAGGCGGTAACACGAGGATGCGGCACGGGTGAGCCGCAGGTCGGCGAACCAATCCACGCGGCAAAGGTGTTGCCGGGCGAACTGGAGTTTCGCTTCACCGAGCGTGCGGACGAGATTGTGGCAAAGACGAGACTCGAAACCGCATGGTTCATGTTCAACGGAAAGCGCGTACGAGTGCTGCGCGCCGAGTCGATCACCGAAGGAAACACCGACACCGCGACCGTCCGTGCGACGACCGAGCAGATCGTTGCAGGCACGGTGCTTAAAGTGTCGCGCGATGGGGTGGAGGTGCAGTGCGATGATGCCGCCATACGTCTCCTCGTGGTACAGCCCGAGGGCAGGGCGGCCATGAAGGCGTCGGAATGGGCGAACGGTGCACGTCTTGCGTCATCGTTAGCCTGACGCCATCATGTTGCGACTCGTACTCCCCAAGGGGTCACTGGAAAAAGCGACGTTCGAATTGTTCGATGCGGCCGACCTGACGGTGAAGCGGTCATCCCAGGTGGACTACCGGGCCTCGATCCTCGATCCACGTATCGGTGAGGTGCGAATCCTGCGACCGCAGGAGATACCCACTTACGTTGCCGAGGGTCTCTTCGACGTCGGAATCACCGGACGCGACTGGATCGAGGAAACGTCCAGCACCGTGCAATCGCTCGGCAAGTTGAACTACTCCAAGGCCACGAACGACCCCGTCCGCATCGTGGTAGCGGTTGCGCAGGACTCGACGTTCCAGAAAGTGGAGGATCTTCCCAAGGGTGTTCGAGTAACGAGCGAGTACCCACGTTTGGCGAAGTCGTTCTTTGCATCACGCGGTATCGATGCGGACGTGCGGCTCTCGTACGGCGCCAGCGAGGCGAAGATTCCGGACATCGCCGATTGCGTGGTGGACCTCACCGAGACGGGTCGTGCCTTGCGGGCGGCGGGCCTTCGCATCATCGACACCATCCTCACGAGCCATACCGAGTTGATTGCCAATCCGTCGTCGTATGCCGATCCGACAAAACGCCATGCCATGATGCAGCTGCTCACCCTCCTGGAGGGTTCGCTCGAGGCGCGCGGCAAGGTGTTGGTAAAGCTCAACGTCAGCGACGCTTGTTATCAGGCGGTGTTGAAGGTGTTGCCAGCGGCCAAATCTCCGACGGTGTCCAAACTAGCGTCGGGCGATTGGGCGGTCGAGTCCGTGGTGGAGAAGCGAACCGTCAACACGGTGATTCCGGCGTTGAAGGATGCCGGGGCCACCGACATCCTCGAACTGCCGATTTCCAAGATCATCCACTGAACGCATCGAGTCGAGTGGGTCGGATCGAGGCGAACCATGGTGAATGACACCAACCGGTCCGCGTTCGTCGCGGTACCCAAATCGCTGTTGCACGACCATTTGGACGGCGGACTTCGGGTGGCAACCATTCTGGAGATCTCCGATGAGATCGGGCGGCTTGCCAGCCTGCCGTCAACGGATCCGACGGCGTTGCAGGCGTGGTTCACTGCGGGTGCTGAATCGCGGGATCTGTTGAAGTATCTCGCCACGTTCGCGCACACCATTGCATGCATGCAGTCCGCCGTGCACCTCGAGCGCGTGGCCTACGAAGCGGTGATCGATCTTGCCCGCGATGGCGTGGTGTACGCCGAGATTCGGTACGCCCCCGAGCTCCACCACATGGCATTTGCGGAGAGCGCGGAGGCGATCACGGCAGGCTTTCGGCGAGCCGAGCGCGCGGCCATGGAAGAGGGACGGTACATCTCGGCACACCTCATCGTGTGCGCGATGCGTACCGAACGACGTTCGCGGGAGGTCGTCGACTTCGTGGTGCGGCAACGCAATGTCGACGACAAGATCGTGGCGTTCGACCTTGCGGGTGCCGAAACCGGTTGGCCACCACGCCTCCATGCCGAGGCGCTCGAGGTCGCACGCCGCGAACATCTGAACGTGACCATTCATGCCAGTGAGCCACCGGATTTGGAATTGATCAACGATGCCATTACCCACGGTGCACATCGAATTGGCCACGGTGTGCGGCTGAATCGTGACACCACGAGGCAGGGCGATGGATCACTCGCCTTGGGGCGTCTGGCACAACACGTGCTTGATCGACAGATACACCTGGAGATGGCGCCGACCTGCAACACCCAGATCGGTGCCGTCAACTCCGTGCGCGAACATCCGATCGGTTCGTTCCTGCGGCAGGGCTTCAACGTGAGTGTGAACACCGACAATCGATTGATGAGTCACGTATCGCCCAGCAGTGAGATGCACGCGGTTGCCACGGCCTTCGATCTGACGTGGGGGGAGGTTCGCCAGCTCGTGGTGAACGCCATCGACTCCGGTTTCGCGCCGTACTCGACTCGTCGACACATCGTGGATTCGGTCGTGAATCCCGCATTCGCCGCCCTCGGCACCTAACGCGGCAGACGCACCTCCACGGCGATGCCCGGGAATTGCAGCGACATCTCGCCGAAGAGCAGTTCGTTGGCGTGCGTTATCGGTGCCCGCGATGCCACGATGGTGAGTGCGGCGGTGTCCTGGAGGGTGTCGGAACCCGCTAGGCGAGCGGTTTCCACCCGGTAGACGTGCGGCGCCACTTCGAATACGTCGACCCAATCGGTGTCGGGTCAGGTTCGTACCCCGAGAAAGCCGTACGACGACATGAAGGTGAATGGTGCGTACTGGTCGAGGGCGAATCGACCTCGCCGCCCATGTTCGAAGCCGACGATCAGTCCCGGCTCGACCAGCGACGTGGCACGGATGTCGCCGAACGTCTGAACGTGGCGTCGTGCGGTATCGACGACCTGCGGTGTGAAGTTGCGACGTACACGGCCACACAGTCGGCGAAAAAGCGGCAGAAAGTACAGATCGTGTACGTGCGTCGTTGCATCGTTGAGTGTGGTCGGACCGGCGGCAGGTACGCCGATGGCGGTCATCAGCACGGACATGAGCGATACGTAAAGTTTGGGGTCGAGTCCGTACGACCGTGAGTGTGGTCCGGCCTGCATCGCAAATTTCGGATGCCACACGTTCTGCAGACGTGAACAGACCCGATTGATGACGTCGATTCCAAGTTGGCGTCCGTCCGGTGACGGCGAGAAGTCGGCGAGCAGGCATGCGGCGAACAATGAAACGGCGTCGTAGGTGGGGGAGTTGTATTCAGCCAGGTCGCCGTCACGGTCGAGCTGCCCCGACACTGCAGCGACGAGCCCCGTGGATTGCCCCGTCACGTCGGCCAGCCACGAGTGCATCAGCGCCACGTTGGAGTACTCCGGCGCGATGCGGCCGACGTGTTCACCCGCAGCGGCGGCCACGACGGCGCGCTGCATCTCGGCCCGAAGCTCTTCGTGGAGCACGTGCCCGTACAAACGCTCGGTCAGCCACAAGATGACCCCGAGGAATTGTCGCCAGTTGGGGTCGTAATCGCGCCACTGCTCGGTGCGCGTTCGACCCTCGGCGTCGATGGTGCCGGCATCCGGTTGATTGGCATGCGTCTTGAACGTGCCCGCCCAGCGAGGGTCGGCGTCGGGCGGGTACTGCTGCTTCAGCACCTCCCGCAATGCGCGTTCTGCTCGCGATACGTTGCCGGCTTCCAAGTCGAGGAACGCACCGAGGGCGGTCTCGCGTACAAGGTGCAGTCCGTACAACCGAACCATGCCGCGAGCGTCATCCCATAGTTGTTGGTGCATCGTCGCGAGCGCGTCGTCGAGTGCCGTCACTATCAACCTCCACGACCACGTTCGCCCAACACCCGCAATCCTCGAATGCGGCGTCGCCGTTTTGCACTGCGCTGTGCGAACGTCAGA
>JALRBT010000019.1 GCA_023262255.1 Ilumatobacteraceae bacterium | reverse complement strand
ATGTGCGGGCGATTCGTTGCCACCACCACGCCGCAACAACTCGCCCTGCTGTTCGATGCAGTCCTCGACGATCCATTGGTCGATCAGTGGACGGCGAACTTCAACGTCGCGCCAACGACCCAGATCCTGCACCTGACGGGGTCCGTCACGTCCGACGGAGAGGAACGCGTGCTCCGGCGGGCCCACTGGGGTCTCCTCCCGGCATGGTCCAAGGATCGCAGTCGGGCAGCAAGCATGATCAACGCGCGCAGCGAGACGTTGGCGGAGAAGCCGAGCTTCCGCCCGCTACTTGCAACGCATCGATGCGTGGTTCCCGTGGACGGCTATTACGAGTGGAAGACCACGGATGTGGATCCGAGGGTGAAGCAACCCAAGCAGCCGTACTTCGTGCGGTCGGCGGACGCCAGCCCACTCGCGATTGCCGGCTTGTGGACCACCTGGCGCAATCCCCAGCGTGGTGGTGAACAGGTACGTAGTTGCAGTCTGATCACCACGGCACCGAACGCCAGGTTGGCGGCGATTCACGATCGCATGCCCTGCATCCTCGACGGAGACGACGTGGATGAATGGTTGTGCGCCCCCGAACCCCCGTTGCATCTGCTGCGAACCGCCCCCGATGACCGACTGTCGGCGACGACCGTCAGTACCGCGGTGAATAGCGTGCGCAACAAGGGTCCCGAATTGATCGAGCCGACGAGGACGACGCTGTTCTGACGTTGCTCGGGTCGTCACGCACCCGTGCGTGACGCGGTCGTCAATCTGACGAGACCGCGCCCGCCACGCCGTCCTTGCGAAGTTGGGCGGCGAGTCGTGCTGCATCGGCCGCCAATCGCTCGGCGGGAACGTTCTGCTCTTGATTGGCGAAATTCAGGTGCGACATTTCCTCGGCGGGAATGCAGTGCAAGTGGACGTGTTGAACCTCGAATCCGGCGATGACCAGACCAACTCGATCGGAACGAAATGCAACGCGTTGAGCGAGTGCCACGCGACGGGCGATGTCGAAGACGTGGGCGTTGAGATCGGCCGGCATGTCCATCCAGTGGTTGATCGGTTCACGAGGTACGACCAGGGCATGTCCTGGACGAATCGGCGCGATGGTCATGAAGACGACACAGCGATCGTCCTTCAGGGCGAAGTGTCCGGGAAGTTCACCGGCGATGATCTTCGAGAAGAGCGACGTCATGCAGAGCGACGATAGTTCACGGCACGGGCGAACTAGCCTCCCTGCGGTGGCGCGCAACTTCGCAACATGGCCTAACGTCGTCACGCTCGCCCGACTCGCATGTTTGCCCGTGTTCCTGTGGCTTCTCTTTTCCCGGAACGATCGTGAAGCGGCCGCCTACCTTCTCGGTGTCCTGGGAACGACCGATTGGATCGACGGTTGGCTCGCCCGGCGGCTGGATCAACGAAGTGAGTTCGGTGCCGTGTTCGACCCGGCGGTGGATCGACTCCTGTTCATCGTGGGGGTGGGTTCCATCGTGCTCGACGGGGCGGTGCCGGCGTGGTTCGGATGGTCGGTGGTGGCACGCGAGGTGTTCATCGGCGCGCTGATGGTTGGCGGTACCGCGTTGGGGATGGCGCGGTTTCCCGTGAACCAGTGGGGCAAGAATTACACGTTTGCGTTGATGATCGCATTTCCATTGCTCCTCATCGGCGCAAGTGACGCCGGTTGGGCGCTCGGTGGAAGGAATGCCGGTTGGGCCATCGCGATTCCCGGGCTCGTGATTAGTTATCTCACCGCCGTGGCGTACGTTCCACAGGTGATACGTGGCGTACGGACGGCGCGACGCGGCCAGTCCGCATCAGCCGCAACCTCACCCTGAGGCTACGGTTGAGGGCATGTTGATACCGAAGGACCTCTCGTACACACCGCAACATGAATGGGTGAGAATCACCGGCAACGTGGCACGGGTGGGCATCACCGATTATGCACAAGACGCGTTGGGTGACGTGGTGTTCGTCGGGGTGCCGAGCGTCGGGGCCACCGTCACGGTCGACGAGTCCTTCACCGAGGTGGAGAGTACCAAGAGCGTTTCCGACATCTACGCGCCGGTAGCCGGCACGATCACTGCGGTCAACGAAGCACTCGCCGACCAACCGGAGCTGCTGAACCGGGATCCCTATGGTGACGGCTGGATTTGTGAAATCACCATCGACGGACCGGCTCCCAGTTTGATGGGCGCCGCGGCCTACGAGGCACTGCTCGCTGGGTGACCGTGCAATACGTCTTTTGCAACCAGTGCGGCCACCGCAATCCGCCGGTGTCGACCTTCTGTTCGGCATGCGGTGGGGTATTGGACAAGCCGAGTCTGCGAACTGGGGTGCTACCCAAAACCGACCCGTTGCTCGATGGCATCTTCGACGACGACAACGCGGTGGTGCAGGAGGGGGAGGTTGCGCCAGGCGAGGTGATGCTGGTCATACGGCAGGGACCCGAGATTGGAACGCGGTATTCCCTGGTGGGTGAACAGATTTCCGTCGGACGAGTCCCCGACAACGACATCCAGTTGGACGACGTCACCGTCTCGCGTCAACATGCGGTGTTGGTCCGGCAGGGCGCGGCATGGCTCGTGCGGGATCTGGGATCGCTGAACGGCACGTACGTGAACAACGAGCGCGTGGACGAGTCCGTGATCGAGCATGGTGATGCGCTGCAGATCGGCCGTTTTCACCTCGTTGCCTTCTTCGGTTGAGTGACGTGTCGGAGACCTTCCTCTCCATCGGAGAGGTGCTTGCGGCGTTGTCGGAGGAGTTCCCCGATGTCACCATCTCCAAGATTCGATTCCTTGAGAGCCAGGGACTGATCAATCCGGAGCGCACCAGTGCGGGCTACCGGAAGTTCACCGAGGCCGAGGTGGATCGACTCCGATTCATCCTGCGCGAGCAGAAGGACAACTTCCTTCCCCTTCGCGTCATTCGCGATCGTCTCGATGGCGAGACGAGTGACGGTCTGCTTCGTCCGCAGGACGTGACCGATCCGAGCATGCCACGCGGTATCCGCGTGCCGTCCGCCGGCCACCCCACGCATCGGCTGGCGACACAGCGCGCGGGAGCGGATCACTCCGCGCCCGGCGGAAGGTCGGTTGCCCGCAAGCGCAACGAGCGCCTCGCGCATGCCGACATGCTCGAGGCGACCGGCGTGTCGAGCGAGATGCTCGGCTCGCTCGAGAGGATGAAGTTCGTACGTCCGTTGATGGTGGGGAGCGAGCCGTACTACGACGAAACCGATCGCGACATCGTCCATCTCGCGGGTCGGTTGGCTTCGTTCGGTATCGATCCGCGGTTGCTGATGTCGTGGCGGCTCTCCGCGGAGCGAGAGGCCGATGTGTTCGAGCCGCTCGTGCGTGCGGCGATGTCGCGACGTGGCTCGGACGCCGGCGGTGGGGCGAGTTTCCCGACGTCGGTCAGCAACCGAGACGATGCGATGAAGTTGCTCGACGATCTCATTGCGCTCGGCGAGGAGTTGCGTACCGCCCTGTTGCGCAACGTCACCAAAGGACTGCGCAACGACGCCTGACCGATTGCTACGCTGACGCCATGAGCGCCAGCGATTCGGTCGACCTCGAATTGCTCGGCGTGCGAATCGAGGCCCCGGCGAACCAGCCGCTCATGCAGTTGCGGGAGTCCGAGGGCGACCGACGACTCCTGCGCATCTACATCGGTGCTTCGGAGTACATGGCCATCGAACATGCGCTGGAGGGGCGAGTTCCCATGCGTCCGCTCACCCACGATTTGCTCGTGAACGTGTTCGAGGATCTCGGGGCACATCTACGTCGCGTCGTCATAACGGAGATGCGCGACAACACCTACTATGCCGAGATTCAGTTGCTGCACCAGGGTCAGACCCATGCGATCTCGTGCCGCCCATCGGACGCGGTAGCCGTTGCCGTGCGCGCCGCCATCCCGATTTCGGCGCATCGAGGGGTGATGGACGAGGCGGGGATCGTCGTACGGTCGGACGAGGACGACTCGGAGGAGATTCTGGTGGAGTTTCGCGATTTCATCGACAACATCAGCCCCGAAGATTTCCAGGAGAACCCGGAGGATTCGGGGAAGTAGCAGCCGACGGTTGGCGGTGAGCCGCCGTAGCCGTAGCGTGTCAGTTCTCATGGCAGTGACGCGGGTGAGCCAGTTTGATTCGGTCCGCACGTTCAGCGGTACCCACGCTGCACAGATCGTCGGTATCACCTACCGGCAACTCGACTACTGGGCGCGCACGGACCTCGTGCGTCCTTCGGCGCACGACGCCTCGGGAAGCGGGTCGCGACGTGAGTACGTCTACCGGGACCTCCTGGAGTTGAAGGTCATCAAGAACTTGTTGGATGCCGGAATAAAACTGGAATCCGTGCGCGCGGTGTTCAATTACCTGCGCAGGCACGTCACCACCGATGTGGCGTCCGCCCACGTGGTGATCAGCGGACAAAGCGTCGTACTGTGCGACGGTGAGCATCTGATCGACGCCGTTCGCAACGGCCAGGGTGTCCTGAACGTGTTGCCGCTTGCCAACGTGAAGCACGAACTGGACGCGAGCATCGTCGAGTTGAAGCGTCGCGAGCAGCAGGAGTACTCGGCGGCACGAAAGGCCAATGAAGCCAAATCCGCATCAACGGCTCGTTCTTTGCTAACTCGTCGTAGCATCGCCCGATAACTCAATGACGGGATGCCGTTCGGTCGCCGTATGAACGGGCATCGCGTCTCGCCGCTCGACGAGGTGCACCGCGAATTGGGCGCCAAGATGGTGCCCTTCGGTGGATGGGAAATGCCGCTGTCGTATCCCACCGGAACCATCGCCGAGCACATGGCCTGTCGTAACGACGCCGCGGTATTCGACGTATCGCACTTGGGCACGGTGCGAGTCGAGGGTGCCGGGGCCTTCGACGTGTTGCAACGTGAGTTCACCAACGACCTGCGCAAGGTGGCTACAGGACGTGCGCAATACACCCACGCGTGCAACGATCGAGGTGGCGTCACCGACGACATCATCGTGTGGTGGTTGTCCGAGGAGTGCTTCGACGTGATGCCGAACGCCTCGAACACCGATCGCGTGCGCTCTGTGGTTGGTGGTACCGACACCACGACCCAGCGCGCGATTCTGGCGGTGCAAGGACCGCGCGCACGACACCGCCTGGCCACGGTGTCGCAGGGTGCCGCGAACGTCAAGCGGTTTCGCGTCGAGACGGTGGACGTCCTCGGCGTATCGTGCGTGGTGGCGGGTACCGGTTACACGGGCGAGGATGGTGTGGAGATCGCGGTTCCCGTCGATCACGCACCCATCGTTGCGCGGGCATTGATTGCCGCCGGCGTGATCATGGCGGGTCTGGGTGCACGTGACACCTTGCGACTCGAGGCAGGCCTGCCGTTGCACGGCCACGAGCTCTCCGCGGGCATCAGCCCCCTCGAAGCCAATCTTGGTTGGGTCATCGGTTGGGACAAGGACGATTTTCGGGGCAAATCGGCATTGGCCAACGAGCGTGCCGTCGGTGTCCGACGAAAACTCTGCGGGATTCGTACGATCGGGCGTCGCCCACCACGTGATGGCGCTCGCGTGATGGTGGATGGTGTCGACAGCGGCGTCGTGACGAGCGGCAATTTCTCGCCGGTTCTCGGGTCCGGGATCGCATTCGCATTGCTCACGCCCGAGGCGACGCAGGTTGGTCGTTCGGTGGTGGTGAAGGTTCGGGACAGTGAACTCCCGGGCACCGTCGTGGCTACGCCGTTTGTGACTGCTCCGAAGTAGATCCCGCCGGAGGTGCGGTGGTCTTTGGCGCCAGGTTGGACATCGCCTTGCTCGCCAGCGACGGCAAGAATCCCACCAGCGATCCGGCTTGATCGGCCATTCCGGCGATGCGTCGGATTGGTTCCTCCACGTCGTCGAGCAGGCGGTTCACGCGGGAGGCGGCGTGATTGAGATTGTCCATGGTTGCGCCGACGTTCTCCAGCGCAACGATGAGTGCCTCGACCGTACGTCGGCCTTGATCGGCCAACTTGACGCCCTCGGTGACGGGATCGATGCTGCGCAACAACGTAAGTAGGTCGCCAACGATCTTCTGAACGTCGAACTGGGGTGGTGGAGTCGTACTCATACGTTGGTTGCAAGCGACTCTAGGGGCTCGCACGAGCACACCAAATTTCGGTCACCGTGCGCGGCGTCGATTCGAGACACCGGTGGGAAATATCCGCGACTCCGAAGCGACGCAAGTGGGTACAGGGCGTAGGAGCGCGGGTAGACGCGGTCCCAATCGCCACTCACGTCCTCCACGGTGTGGGGCGCGTGGCGCAACGGTGAGTCCTCGAGGTTCCACTCACCGGACTCCACTCGGGTGATCTCCGCGCGGATTGCAATCATGGCGTCACAGAATCGATCGAGCTCGGCCAACGACTCACTCTCGGTCGGCTCCACCATGAGTGTGCCGTTCACGGGGAAGCTCATGGTGGGGGCATGGAACGCATAGTCCATCAATCGCTTGGCGATGTCGTCCACGGTCACGCCGGTGCGTTTGGTGATGTCTCGAATGTCGAGGATGCATTCGTGCGCCACGAGACCACTCGTGCCGGTGTAGAGCGTGGGGTAGTGCTCGCGCAATCGGTGTGAGACGTAGTTGGCACTTGCAATCGCCTGTTGCGTCGCGCGCCGCAGGCCATCGGGGCCCATCAGTCGCACGTACACCCACGAGATCGGAAGGATGCTGGCCGAACCGAACGGCGCGGCCGAAACCGGACCGACCGAGCGGGAATCGCTCAAGCCGGCGCCAACCACACCGGAGTCGACCGAGCCGGGTCGGCTCGCGTCGACGACTGGTTGCAGGGGATTGCCCGGAAGGAACGGGGCCAGATGCGCTCGTACACCCACGGGTCCAACTCCCGGCCCGCCACCGCCGTGAGGAATGCAGAAGGTCTTGTGCAGGTTGAGATGGCTCACGTCGGCACCGAAATGACCCGGCTTCGCGACGCCCACCAAGGCGTTGAGATTGGCGCCATCCACGTACACCTGACCTCCGTGGGAATGCACGAGGTCGCAGATCTCGCGCACTCCCGATTCGAAGACGCCGTGGGTCGATGGATACGTGATCATGAGCGCGGCCAGCCGATCGCCCGCTCGCTCGCATTTCGCGCCGAGGTCGGCGACATCGACGTTGCCCTCGCCGTCGCAGGCAACGACCACCACATCCATTCCTGCCATGACTGCACTCGCGGCGTTGGTGCCGTGGGCGCTCGAGGGAATGAGGCACACCGTCCGTCGTGAATCACCCCGACTGGCGTGGTAACCGCGAATGGCGAGCAGACCCGCGAATTCGCCCTGGCTCCCCGCATTGGGTTGAAGGCTGACGGCGTCGTAGCCGGTGACCTCGCAGAGCATCCGTTGTAGGTCGTCGATGAGACGCGCGTACCCTCGTGTGTCGCCGGCCGGTGCGTGCGGATGGATGTCGGCGAATTCGGGCCATGTGATCGGAATCATCTCGGTGGTTGCGTTCAGTTTCATCGTGCACGAGCCGAGCGGAATCATCGTTCGATCGAGTGCGAGATCCTTGTCGGCGAGGCGTCGCAGGTAACGAAGCATCTCCGTCTCGGTTCGGTAGCGACGAAACGTTTCCTGATGCAGGAAGTCGTCGCGTCGTTGAAGGTCATCGGCGAGGGCGAGGCCGAGCGTGCGTTCCTGGACCTGTTCCGCGGAGCAGACGATGCCGAAGCAGTCGAGAATGTCGACCACCATTCGAAGATCCGTCGTTTCGTCGAGACTGAAACCAACCGTGTTGTCATCAACGACGCGAAGGGCGATGTTGTGGTTCGTTGCGCGCGCGTGCACCGACGCAGCGTCGACCCCACGTACGAAAATAGTGTCGAATCGCGAGCCTGCGTCGATGTGGCCGATGCCGTGCTCGCGAATCAGCGAGACGGCGGCCTGCGTGAGTGAGTTGACACGACGGGCGATGGTTTGGAGGCCGTCGCGACCGTGCCAGGCGGCGTAGAACCCGGCGATGTTGGCGAGCAGCGCCTGCGCAGTACAGATGTTGCTGGTGGCCTTCTCCCGACGAATGTGTTGTTCGCGGGTTTGTAGGGCCAGCCGAAGGGCGGGACGACCCTTGGTGTCCGTGCTCACGCCGACGAGCCGACCGGGCAGCGAGCGCGCGAATGAGTCGGTTGCGGCGAGGAATGCGGCGTGCGGACCGCCGTATCCCATGGGAACCCCGAAGCGCTGAGCGCTGCCAACGGCAATGTCGAAACCGAGCGAGGCCGGAGTCGTCAGCAGCGTGCTCGCCAGAAGATCCGTAACGCACACCGCCACTCCGCCGCGCTGGTGCGTCGCATCGACGATCGACCGGGTTTCGGCGTCGGTTGCCACGATGCCGCTCGACGACGGTCGCGAGACCACGACGCAGAAGGCATCGACCGACGCCAGTTCGCCGAACGGGACCAGTACCACCTCGACATCAACGGGTTCGCATCTCGCCCTGAGTACGGCGATGCTGTGGGCGTGGGTGTCGCTGTGCACCGCGACGGTGCGACTCTCGGACTTGGCGGTTCTGCGAGCCATGGTCACCGCCTCCGCAATGGCGGTCGACTCGTCCAGCAACGACGCGTTTGCGATGCCGAGCCCGGTGAGTTCGGTGATGACCGTCTGGAAGTTCAGCAGCCCCTCGAGTCGGCCCTGACTGATCTCCGGTTGATACGGGGTGTATGCGGTGTACCACGCCGGATTCTCCAGAACGTTTCGCAGAATCACCGGCGGGGTGATCGTGGGGTAGTAGCCGGCACCGACCGCGCATCGACGTACCACATTGTCCTTTGCAATCTCGCGGAGTTCCGCCAACACCTCCGTCTCGGACAGCGCAGCGGGTAGGTCGAGCGGCCGGTCGTGCATGATTGAGGCCGGAACAACGGCCGAAACCAGCGCATCGTTGGACTCGTATCCCAGTTCGCGAGCGATCCCGGAACGCTCGCCTGCGTTCGGACCGATGTGGCGTGTTTCGAAAGTCATGGTGCCTCGCTGTCGACGGTGGTGATCCCGGTACGTGACTGCACCGGCACCCCCGCTGTCCCTTGTGCCTGAGAGCTTTGGCGATGACTCGCTTATCCCCGTCGGCGGAGAGGGCGTGAGCCCCCTCGCTTTCCAGCGTTGCACGTCGCCTCGGTTCGGGGACCTGAGAGGTTCCGGGGTGGTTGCTCCTTCGGTGTGATGGTGCACCGGACGTGCACTTCACTCTCCCGAGGCGACGATTGCAGTCGAAAGCGTAGTACGCAACTGGGTGATCACCGCAACGGTGCGCCGTCTAGAGTGACGCCATGGCCGCAGCACCGATCACCTCCAGAGCCCTCACCGACGCCGTCAGCCCTTTTTTTGGCGACTTGGGAAGCAAATACATGCTCGATCCCGCAACCGCGGAGATTGGCAAGGCCGCCGGCTACTTCGACGGGTTCTCGTTCTACATGGCCGGGCGAGGAGGCGTGTTGGGCGACGTCGATGCGGGAGTGGTGTATTCGGCGTTCATGTTCTTCGACCACAACCTGGTGCGCAAGATGTGGGAACGCGGCACTGCGGTGGAGGGCGCACGAAAGGCCGGAACCCGTTACGCGGGGGCGGCCGACGCATGGGGCAAGGCGCATCTCGCGGGCTTCGGTGGCGCCGAACGTTTCAACGAACTGGCCCAGAAGGTCGTGGACTCCGTCGACGTCGGAGGCCTCTCGTTGTTCGCCGGACTGCGAGCCGAACCGCTCTCGAGCGACCCCGTGGAGCGTACGTACCGATTGGTGACGTACCTGCGTGAGTTACGCGGCTGTCTCCACATCAATGCGGTGGTTGCCGAAGGGCTCTCGGGAATCGAGGCGGTGCTGGCGTCGCAGAACGGGGAGTTTTTCGCCAAACTGCACGGGTATCAGGAGCCGTACCCGAACGTGGCGCACCTTGCCGAACGTCGGGCCCATGCCGAGGAAGTCACCGCGCAGCGGATGGCCGACATCTACGAGCGTTCGTTGACCGGAGCGGAGCGGGGCGAGTTCGCCGCGCTCGTTGCGGAATTGAAGACCGCCGTCGTTTAGTCGTCGTCTATACGCAGCGGTTGGTGAGCGTTCCGACGCCGTCGACGCTGGATACGAGGACATCCCCCGGCGCGAGGAAGCGGGGCGGCTTGCGGGCTGCGCCGACGCCGCTCGGTGTTCCGGTGAAGATGACGTCGCCGGGGAGCAACTCGACGATCGTCGAAAGGTACGCAACGAGCCGGGGAATTGGAAAGATCAGGTCGTTGCTGTTGGATTGCTGCACCACCTCGCCGTTCAGCGTGCAGGTGAGCGCGAGCGAGTCGCGCTGGGAAAGTTCTCGTGCGTCCACCAACCACGGGCCGAAGGGGGTGAATCCGGCACGACTCTTGCCGAGGCTGAACTGTGGCGGCTGGGTGGCACGTTGCAACAAGCGGTCGCTCACGTCCTGCCCGACGCAGATGCCGGCGACGTGGTCCCAGGCGTTCGACTCGGGGATGTCGCGTCCACCGGACCCCACCACCGCAACGATCTCGATTTCCCAGTCCGCGGTGGCCACGGTGATGGGGATGTCACCGTGCGGCGCGTTCACCGACGACGCGAACTTGGTGAACGTGAGTGGAGAATCGGGTACTAGTGCACCCGTCTCCACGGCGTGGGCGCGGTAGTTGAGTCCGATACCGAAGATCTGACGCGGTTCGGGGGACGGCGCCCCGAGATCCGATGCCGAGAACGCAACGGGTGTCGCCTGAAGCGAGGGCGCAATGTTTCGTAGTTCGTCCCAACGGGCGAACACACCCATCGGTAGATGAGAGAACGTACCATCGGTGGCTCGTTCGAGATCGATGGCGCTGCCACCGCCGTCGGGACGGGTCGATGCGATGATCGATGCCCGTCCGTTGATGGTGGCGAAGCGGAGGTTTGCGGACGGTTGGGACATGCCCATCACCGTAGTTTCTGGACTACCCGTGCACGTAGTAATCGCTGGTGGTGGCCCGGTGGGACTCACCACGTCCATCGCACTGTCGTCGGTGGGGGTATCCAACACCGTGATGGATGCACTTCGTGTCGAATTGTGCCTCAGTGGCGACGGTGCCTCGGCCACGGGCCGAGTTCGTTGATGGCAGCGACGGTGCCCGCGATCGACTCGGGTGGAACGGGATGGCTGATGAGGTAGCCCTGTGCCTTGGCGCAACGCATCTCGCCGAGGGCCTGCAGTTGGGAAACGGTCTCCACACCCTCGGCGACCATGTCCAGACTCATCGATTCGCACATCGCGATGATGGTGCGTACGAGGGCGCGGGCGTCGGCATCGTCGGCAACGCCCTGGATGAACGTTCGATCGATCTTGAGTCGCTGGATGGGGAACTTCTGGAGCAACGACAGGGATGAGTACCCCGTGCCGAAGTCGTCGATTGCCACGCGCACGCCGAGCTCGCACAACCTGGTGAGTGCAACCAGCGCCTGATCGGGCTGCGCGATCATCACGCCCTCGGTGACCTCCAACCAGAGTTGTTTGGCGGGAATGTGGGCACGTGTGAGCGCCTCGCTCACCACGTTGACGAAGTTCGGGTCGCTCAACTGCCGGGGCGAAACGTTGACGGCCATCGTGGCGTCGCGAGTACAGATTCCGCTGGCGATCCAGTCGCTCAAGTGGGTGAGTGCTTCCAGCAGTGCCCACGAACCGATCGGCACGATGGTGCCCGTCTCCTCGGCGATGGGTATGAACTCGGCGGGAGAGATGGTGGAACCATCCTCGCGATCCCAGCGCATGAGCGCCTCGAATCCGACCACTTCACCGAGACCGACGTCGATGATCGGCTGGTGCACCAACCGCAATTCCCGTCGCTCCAGCGCGCGGTACAGCGCGGTTTCCACGGCCAGTCGTTGCGTGACGCTCTCCAGCATCGACTCGTCGAAGATCGCAACGCAGTTTCGTCCCGATTCCTTCGCGCGATACATGGCGGTGTCGGCGTGACGAAGCAGGTCATCGGCGGAGTTGGTCACCGACGGTCGATAGGTGGAAACTCCGATGCTCGCCGACACGAAGACGTCGCCCTGACGCAGGGACAGCGGCTCATGGAACGATTCGAGAACGCGATCGGCGAGCACCATCGATTCGTTTGGGCCCGCGGTCTGCGGGTCGAGCACGACGAACTCGTCTCCGGCGATGCGTCCCACCACGCAGCGGGTAGGCAGCACCACCCGCAGGCGCTCCGCAACGGCGATGAGCACGTCGTCACCAGCCGCATGCCCGAGGCTGTCGTTGATGTTCTTGAAACGATCAACGTCGATGAAGAGAACCGTCGGTTCCCTGCCATCGCGCCATGCGGTCCGCAATGCGGTGTCGACGTGCTGCAACATGAGGCTGCGGTTGGGCAGGCCCGTGAGGGCGTCGGTCTGTGCGCTCGTCACCAAACGCGCCTGGAGTTCCGCATTGGCCCGAACCGCAAGGACCACGCGTACGAGCACGACTGCCGAGAGCACCAGGACCGACACGGTGCGAACCACTCGATCGCGCGTGTCGACGGAATCGGTCAACGCAAAGATGAAAATTGGTGCAACCAGACCGGAAATCACCACCACCAGGCGGCCGGCCATTGGACGCGACGCCCGGTAGGCCCCCTGAGCAGTGAGGAATCGAATCTCGGGGTGCAGCAGCGTTGCGGCCGCAGCGAAGAGCGCCAGGACGTACGGCGCATTGAGTACCGACAGAGAGAGATCCGCGAGCCGCGCATCCGATATCGCCCACAGCAAGTCTCCCGTGAGTGAGGCGATCACGGCACACGATGCCAACCACACGACGGTGTTGTTCTCCGAGTCGCCGAGGAGCAACGTTGCCAGGAGGAACAGCACCACCGCCGACAGTGAGAACGTGATGCCACGCAATGCCACCACGGCAGGTTCGTCGGTGATCGTGTCGAAGAGCGGTCGAAGCACGGTGATCCACAGCACGAGCCATGCACCAAGGGACAGGATGGATGCGTCGGCGAGCACCCCGACCGGCTCCCGACCGACGCGCCGTTGCACCACGAGCAGCAACCCGACGATGAGCGTGGTCTGGACCACGAGGAACGAGAACTCACCGAGGAAGTGTTCGGTGACTCCTCGTTCGGCACCCGACAAGAGTTGTCCGGCCACGATCGCAACCGTGATGACGCCGAAACCGGCGAGGATGCGCCGATCGAGACGATGATGCCGAGCCGACAGCATTGCCGCGCCGACGACGGCGAGTACGGCAACCGCGTAGAGGCCGTTACCGAAGGTGTCGGAGCGCACCGTGAGGTGCGCGACGGATGCTGCCAGTCCCATCCCGAGACCGCCCCAAGAACAACGTTCGAGCGTGCGTTCTGTCACGCGAACACCACCGAAACAACGGTAGTAAATCCCCCCGTCGATACTCGTGATTCGTTAGCGTGATAGCGGGCGGAGGTCAGTGACCTCGGGCGCGTAAGCGTCCAACGGAGACCCCTCATGTTCATCACCCGACACACCCGACTCGGTGACGTCGCCTTGCGCGATCGCTTGTGGGAGTTCTACCGGCGTGCCTACGCGAACAATCCGTTGCTGCCGTTCACCGAACTGGTGAATCGTTCCGAGTTCGACGAGGCGTTGCTGCATTCCACCAACAGGGTGTGGGTGGTGTGGGAGAACGATCGCCCGACGGTGATGACCCTCATCGCCACCGACATCACGTCGACCCGGTGGCTGAATCCCGACTACTTTCGCACACACCACCCCGAACGCATGCGCAAGGGTCTGGTGCACTACGTGATGTGGGTCGTGGTCGATCCCGACGTGGAACTACGTGGAGCCAACATCGCCCTGGCAAAGGAGGCCCTGGCCGCAGAAGCGCGCGACGGTGCGCTCCTCGTGTTCGATCTGCCCGAGAGCAAACAACCGAGTGATGAAGGCGGTGCGGCGGAGTTGATGTTGCGAATGGGCCGAATGGTCGGTGAGGTGCAGCTCGTTCCTCTTGCAGCACAACGGTTCTTCGCCCTTGATTTCGCGCGTCTCGACGCGGACGACACCAAGCCGCACGGGGATAACATGAAGGAGGCAATGGGCACCCCCGCGACATGACCGTCGCCTCCACCGTCACCACCGTGGTGATTCCCGGGGCCCATCTCATGGCTGCGCTCCTCGGGGAGCGCGACGAATTGTTGCGGCACGTGGAGCGCGAGTTTCCACGAACGTCCATCAGCGTGCGCGGCAACGAAGTCAGTGCCTCGGGGGTCGACGCCGACATGGTCGGGCGTCTCTTTGAGGAACTCGCCGAGTTGCTGCAACGTGGCGAGACCCTCGATCTGGTCGTCCTGGGACGGGTGGTCGACATGGTGCGGGCGGACGTGAGTCCGAGCAACGTGCTGACCGCCGACATCGTGCGGGTGGGGCAAAGTCGCCCGGTGCGGGCCAAGACCGCAGGTCAACGTCGTTACGTCGATGCGATCGCCGCGCACGTCATCACCTTCGCCCTCGGTCCGGCGGGAACCGGCAAGAGTTGGCTCGCGGTTGCCATGGCCGTCCAAGCCCTGCACTCCAAGGCAGTGCAGCGGATCATCCTCACCCGACCTGCGGTGGAAGCCGGGGAACGGCTGGGATTCCTGCCGGGGGATCTGATGGCCAAGATCGATCCGTATTTGCGACCGCTATACGACGCGCTCCACGACATGGTTGGGGCGGAACACGCACAGAAGTACCTGGAGCGTGGCGTGGTGGAAGTGGCGCCGCTGGCGTTCATGCGCGGTCGGACGCTCAACAATTCGTTCATCATCCTGGACGAAGCCCAGAACACCACGCCAGAACAGATGAAGATGTTCCTCACGCGCATCGGATTCGGATCGAAGGTGGTGATCACCGGTGACACCACCCAGGTCGACGTTGCCGATGGTCGTAGCGGCCTTGCAGGCTTGGAGCGCGTCCTGACCGGAATCGATGGACTCACGTTCGTGCACCTCGAGTATTCCGATGTCGTTCGCCACAAGATCGTGGCGGACATCGTGGCTGCCTACGAGCGTTCCGGCGAGAAGGCGGCAGCCAGACTTCGCGGCGGTAATCGCCGTGAGTAACCGACCGCGTTCGAACACGCCGCGTCGCACGGGCGGTGACGGCAACATCGAGGTGTTCGTGTCGGACGAACAGACCGACGTCGAGGTCGACGCACAACGTTGGCAGACGCTTGCGAGCAACGTGTTGAAGGCCGAGGGCGTACGCGGACAAGCGGAGATGGCGTTGTTGTTCGTATCGCGCGAGGTGATGCACGAGATGAATCGTGTGCACATGGGCGTCGATGCCCCGACCGACGTGCTGGCGTTTCCCATCGATCTGGTCGACAACTCACGCGCCACCGGACCAACGGCACGATCTGCGACGCCGGTACTGGCACGCGTCGACACCGGCGACTTGCCGTTGCTGGTGGGCGATGTTGTAATCTGTCCACTCATCGCGCGTGAACAAGCTCCGCTGCACGCAGGCACACTCGACGATGAGTTGGCGTTGCTCATTACCCACGGGGTGTTGCACGTACTGGGCTACGACCACGACACGGAGGCGAATGCCGACAAGATGAGAACACGCGAGCGAGCGTTGCTCGAATCGGTGCATTGGAAGGGTGCGGCGCCGGCCGCGTTTTCGCAAGGGTATTAGATGTCGGGGATGGAAGTTGGTTCGTTGATGACAGCGGCGGCGCTGTCCTCGGGCGATGGTTGGGTGTTGCTGACGGTCGGTGTGCTGCTCGTCATCCTCACGCTGTTGGCACTCGCCGAAATGTCGCTGTCGCGGATCACCAAGCAGAAAGCCGAAGCCCTCCTGGCCGACGGCCACAAGCGCGGGAACCTGCTCGTTCGACTGGCGAGCGACCCGACTCGTTGGGTGAACCCGCTGCTGTTGACCGTGAACATCCTGCAGACGCTGCAGGCCACGCTCACGGGTGTGGTGGCAAACCGCGTGTTCGGAGCGCCGGGTGTGGCAATTGGCGTCGCCCTGAACGTCGTGGTGTTTTTCGTGTTGGCCGAAGCGGTGCCGAAGACGTATGCGGTGTTGTACTCGGTTCGTGGTGCCACGGCAACGGCGCCATTGGTGTCGGCGTTGGCGGCGTTCTGGCCGCTGCGGGTGGTATCGAACCTCCTGATACAGGTGACCAACCTGTTCGTGAAGGGCAACGCACCCGACCAGGGGCCGTTCATCAGCGAGACGGAATTTCTCGGAATCGTCGAGGCGGCGGCGAAGGATTCGGTGATCGAAGCCGAGGAACAGGAACTCATCGAATCGGTGATCGAGTTCGGCGACACGAAGGTTCGTGAGATTATGAAACCCCGACAGGACGCGATCACGGTCGGGGAAGCAGCCACGGTGTCGGAAGCACTCACGATCGCCCTGGAACATCAATTCAGTCGAATGCCCGTCATGCGAATCGATGACGACGACATCGACGACGTCGCTGGAACCGTCAACTCCAAGGACCTCATGCGTCTCGAGCGCGAAGGTCGCGGAAGCGAGTGGGTGAACGAGCACATGCGGGAAGCCCACGTCGTGCCGGAGGGAAAACCGGTCGCCGAACTGATGCGAGAAATGCAGCGGACACAGAATCACCTGGCGATCGTGGCCAACGAGTACGGCGGGTTCAGTGGCATCGTGACCCTGGAGGATTGCCTGGAAGAACTCGTGGGCGAGATCGTCGACGAGCACGACGACGTCGACGTGCGCTTTCGCACCCAGCCACGCGGTGACGTATTGATCGAGGGGTCGGTTGGGCTCGACGACGTGAACAAACGGCTGGGTATCAACATCGACAACGCCGAGTACGACACCATCGGTGGTTACGTCTTCGGCATGATCGGTAGGGTTCCGCGCATCGGTGATGGTGTCGATGCCGACGGCTATCGCCTCTGCGTGGAGGAGCTTGCCGGACGCCGCGTCACCGTGGTGCGATTCGTGCCCCGACCAGTTGCGATGGAGTAGGAATCTCCCGCCTGCGAAAGGGTAGGGTCGCGACATGGACGTTTCACTCGAAGGAAAAGTTGCACTGGTTACCGGTGCCTCACGAGGTATCGGGAAGGCGATCGCCACTCAGTTCGCTGCGGCTGGAGCGAAGGTGATGATCTCGTCGCGAAAGGAGGACGCATTGCGCGAGGCTCGTTCCGGCATGGGCGGCGACGTGGAGATCTTCGCCGCCAATGCCGGGGACATCGAAGCGGGCAAGGCGTGCGTTGCCGCGACGATCGAACGCTTCGGTGGTCTCGACATCCTCGTGAACAACGCGGCCACGAATCCATACATGGGTCCGACTTTGGAGGTGGACGAATCCCGGTACGACAAGACCTTCCAGGTGAACCTGCGAGGACCGCTGTTCTGGTGCAAGGCGGCCTGGGAAGCACGATTCGCGTCCCATCCCGGCGTGATCGTCAACATCGCATCGGTGGGTGGATTGCGAACCGAGGGTTTCCTCGGCGTGTACAACCTGACGAAGGCGGCGCTCATCCACATGACGCGCCAGTTGGCGGGTGAACTCGGCCCCACGCGAGTGGTGGGCATCGCGCCGGGGCTCGTCAAGACGGACTTTGCATCGGTGCTGGTGGAGAACTTCGGCGAACGCCTGGCAGGTCAGTTGCCGACCAAACGGCTCGGTGAGCCGGACGACATCGCGAATCTGGCGTTGTTTCTGGCGTCCGACAAGGCCAGTTGGATCACGGGCGAAACCTACGTGATCGACGGTGGCGCGGGGGTGCGCTCGGGCGCCATGTAGGTGCGCGAATGGCGCAAGAGTCGCGGGGCACCGACGAGCAGGACGGTGCCGAGCAGCGCCGCCGATGCAACGTACGTGGCGCGAAGCCCGAAGTAGAACGCAATTTGTCCGCCGATGATGGCGCCGAGCGCTGTGGTTCCCGTGCCGATGAACCGGTACACGCTGTTGACACGGCCGAAGAGTTCCTGGGGGATCAACCGTTGCCGGAGACTAACCGTGATGACGTTCCACACGGTCCCGAAGACGGCCATCAGCGAACCTGCAATCACGACCGCCCAAACCCTCGGTAGTACCGCCGGGATGATTTCCAGTGCCGCAAACATCGTGTACGACACGACCACGGCCACGGACGGTCCGAGTCGGCGCGCGACACGCGAACCGACCAGGCCCCCGAGAATCGATCCGATGGCCGCGGTGGCCAACAGCAAGCCGAAGCCGCGCGGGCCGAGTCCGAGTTCGTCGCGTGCGTACTTGGCGAGGACCGACTGTGCGAACATGTGGCACATGTTCGCCGCGCCGAGCATGAGTGCGAGCGTTCGCAGCAACGGATGGCGCCAGAGCCAGCGGAACCCCGTCAGGAAACTCTCGCGGTAGCTCGTGGAGTCGGTGGAACCGGCGAACGGTCGCGCCACTCGAATCGACGCCAGGAGCAGGGCGGCGATGGCCAGCGCCACGGTTTGAATGCCGAACGGAGTCGCTGCAGCCACGACGAAGAGCCATGCGCCGACCGGTAGTCCGACGAAGGAATTGGCTGCAACCTCGGCGGCATACAGGCGTCCGTTCGCTCGTTCGAGTTGATGGCCCTCGACGATTGCGGGGAGGAAGGCCTGCGCGGACATGTCGAAGAACACCTCGCAGACGGCAAGCAGCAGGGCAACGAGAAGGAGAATCCAGATGGTGATCACCCCGGCGACGATCGAGACTGCGAGCACGCCGAACAAGGCCGCGCGAACCATGTTGGCAATCGTCATGATGCGCTTGCGATCATGACGGTCGATGAACACACCGGCCGGGAGGGACAGCACCAGCCACGGGAGCATGGCGGCGAAGCTGACCGCGCTGATCATTCGCGCGTCGTCGGTGAGACTGAGCGCCAGGAGTGGAGCCGCCGCCGCAACCATGCCGTCCCCGAGGTTCGAGGTTGTCGACGCGGCGAATTGTCGCCAGAAGGCCGGGGGCAGACGATCGTTCGAATCGATTGAACCGGGGCTGGTCACGGCAACTCCGATACCAGGGGTTTGCCGAGAGTGGATCGGGGAATCGCATCGACCACCTTGACGAGCCGCGGTGCACAATACGAGGGCAGCGTTTCTTTGATGTGTGCGCGAAGCGAGTCGATCGTGGGTGGCTGGCGCGAGGATGTCGGCCGTATCCACGCGCATACGAGCGTTCCCCATTCGGCGTCCGGCACGCCGCGAACCACCACGTCGTCGACCAGCGGATGTTCTCGTAGTCGTTGCTCCACGACGTGGGGCCACACCTTGTTGCCGCCGGTCACGATCAGATCATCACTCCGACCCTCGACACGAAGAAGTTGGTCCTCGAGGTCACCGTCGCGGCGACGAGCGTCGGGGGATACGCCCGCAGTCTGGATTACCCCGACGTCCCCGGTGTCGAGCCAACCGTCGACGAGCGGGAGTGGCGCATGGCGGTAGGTACGCGCCATGGTGGGGGAGCGAAGCAGGATTCGACCGTTGGTGAGACTTACCTCAACGTTCGGAAGGCTCGAACCGTTGTAGACCACGCCACCGAACGTCTCGGTGAGCCCGTAGGTGGAGACTGCGTTTGCGGGAAGTGAATCGCTGCGGGCGGCACCGACGAGGACGTACTTCCAGTCGGTGAACGCGTGGCGAGTCAACAAGGTGGGCACCACCGACGTGTGAGTGGCTCCATCCTGCAACGCAATGAGGAGTGTCCGTTCGTCGACGTGGTTGGCGAAGGAGATTCGGGAGCCAAGTTGCATCGCACGACTCAGCACCCCGAAGCCGCCGATGTGCGCGGCCGGCAGACACATCCACCAGTGATCGCCTGCCTCGAGCCCGAGACGCTCGGCAACCATCCGCGTGTGGGCAGTGGCGCTCCGATGGGTGTGGACCACACCCTTTGGTTTGCCAGTCGAGCCGCTCGTCGCGATGACCAAAGCGTCGTCGTGTTGTAGCGGCATCAGCGACGCGTCGCTGCATTCCAGCGCTTCGCGTCCGCGATCGCTCACGAGTTCGTCGGCTCCGAGTGCGATTGCGAGTTTTCGTCGAATGGCCGGGTTCATCCGTTGATCCAACGGCAACACTGCATGACCGGCATTCCACGCGTCGAGCACCGCGGCTCGAAGTTCCGGTGAAGCGGGAACATCCAGTGCGATGAGTCGCGTCACGGTGCCACGCTACGACGACAGTTACCGGAAGCACTATCGTGCCTTCGTGGTGACGAGAGTAGGGACGTGGGTGGCAGGGGCTCGTCCCCGCACCTTGCCTGCGGCCGTCGTGCCGGTGGTGATCGGGGCGGCGGCCGCCACGACCGTTGAATCGGTTGCCGCCGAACGGTACGTCGCGCACGGTGCCTTGGCGTTGGTGGTCAGTTTGGCCCTGCAGATCGCCGTCAATTACGCGAACGATTACTCCGATGGTGTTCGTGGAACCGACGACCGTCGCACGGGGCCGATGCGGTTGGTGGGTTCCGGTGAGGCGAGTCCGGCCGCCGTGAAACGCGCCGCCCTGGTCTCGTTCGGCGTGGCCGCGATCGCCGGTGCGTCGCTTGCGGCGTTGACCACCTGGTGGCTGATCCCCGTGGGTGCGGTCTCGATGCTCGCCGGCTGGACGTACACCGGTGGTCCCAAACCTTATGGATACGTCGGCCTCGGCGAACTATTCGTGTTCGTTTTCTTCGGGCTTGTCGCCACGGCCGGTACCACGTACGTCATCGCCGGGACCATCAACCGCTTGAGCATCGCTTCGGGATCGCTGGCGGGCGTACTTGCGGTGGCGCTGCTCGTCGTGAACAACCTGCGCGATATCGACTCGGATCGCGCGAGTGGCAAACGAACGCTGGCCGTGCGAATCGGCGACTCCCGTACCCGCGATGTGTACGTTCTGATGTACGTGCTGGCCGCAGTGGCCGTTGGCGTCGCAGTGCTCGACGTCCGGTCGGCAGCAATTGGCCTCGTGGGGGTGTTGTCGGCCCTGCCGGCGATTGCAACGGTCCGTTCGGCCCGTACGGCGGGCGAACTCATCGCCGCACTAGCCATGACCGCGCGGGCGCAACTGGTGATAGGAGTGTTCTACTCGCTGGGGTTGTTGATCCAGTAGGCGATTTCACGCGCCACGGCATCGGGTTGCTCGAGGTGGGCGCCGTGTCCGGCTCCGTCGACGACATGGAGACGTCCGTGAGCGACCACGGTTGCCATGCGCTGGGCAAGCGCCACGTACTTGTCGTCGCGACTCCCCGCCATCGCCAGAAGTCGCGTGTCGGTCGAGGCAAGTACGTCCCACATCGGCTCGGTCGCCCCCTGTCCGCACATTCGCAAACTTGACGCGAGGCCCTCCGGAGTGTTCCGACGGCGATCCTCGGGGTCGGCGAGTTCGTGCGGTAGGTGGGCAAAGAGTGGCTGTGCGAGCCATTCTTGGATGAATGCGTCGGTGCCAACGGCGAGAATGTGGCGCGCAAGTTCCTCATCGGCGAGTTGGCGGGTGGCGCGCTCGCCGTCGTCGGTGATTCCGGCGGTGCCACTGATGAGTACCGCCGAGAGCACCTCTTCGGGCCGATCTCTCATGGCCTGAATGACCGATCGGGCTCCCAGCGAATAGCCCACGTAATGGGCACGCTGCCCGGTGGCGAGGAGCAGCGCCGCGGTTTCAGCGAGGCCGACATGAACGTCGTGGGCTCGTCCATGACCGGGTAGATCCACCATCACGCATCGCAGGTTTGGTGATCGTTCGATGAGTAGCCGAGCCACCGGGAGCCATGACGTCCCTGTTTGCGTGAACCCATGGGCAAACACCACGGTGACCGGACCGTCACCGAGCCTCTGGTGGGGAAGCACCGCGGTCACCGTGACAACATCCGCCTCATGATTCGGGCGAGCGTTGACGCATCCTGCGCGCCCGGGACTGCGAGGGAGTCGTTGAGGACGAAGGTCGGAACCGCGGTGATGTCCCGTGCGGCGGCCCACTCCAGATCGCTGGTCACCTTCGCGGCGAGATGATCGTCCTCACCGATGATGATGTCGTGCAACCGCCCGGCCTCAATGGCGAGTTCCGGAACGCCGGAAACCACGCAGTCGATCAGCGTCGTCGGATCGGCGATGTCCTTGCCGTGCGTGAAGTACGCCGCCATGATCGCATCGTTCACGGTGACCTGACGCGCCGGGTATTCCATTCCCACCCAGGCAAGCACGCGGTGCGCACGCAAGGTGTTGGCGCGTACGGCGATATCCATGCGGAAGTCCAGCCCCTCGTTCGCGGCAGCCTCGGTGACGGTGGCGAGAATTCGTTCGGCACGCTCGGATCCACCGAACTTCTTGGTGTAGGCATCGCGTACCGGCGTGGGCGCACCGAGGGGTGCGGTGGGATCGAGCTGGAAC
>JALRBT010000199.1 GCA_023262255.1 Ilumatobacteraceae bacterium | reverse complement strand
GGCAACTCGTTCTTCCTCTACACCTTCACCGTGAGCCTCCTCGTGCTCATCGGGTACTGCTACGTGCTCGTCCAGTTGCGCGTCAAGCGTGACAACGAGCGCTACCTGAGCCAGTTCCGTCGCCGCTAACCCCGGCATCGCTGGCCAGAGTCTCCCCGAACCCCGATAGGGTTTTGGACGCAATACGGGGCTGTAGCTCAGTTGGCAGAGCGGTACGTTCGCAATGTACAGGCCAGGGGTTCAATTCCCCTCAGCTCCACGGTGACGCCTAGATTGCGGGCAGGCGATTTTCGGGGGAAAACGACATGGCAATGACGTGGGACGAGGCAAATCTCGCAGTGACCGCACCCGGTCAGATGTTCGAGCTGATCGACGGCGAAGTTCGCGGCGTGAAGATGAAGCTCTTCAAGCACGCGCCGCCACACCTCGGGCTCGTGTTCGCCAACGCCCGTAACCACGGCGACAAGCCGTTCCTCATCTACGAGGGCGAGACGTGGAGCTTCGCCAAGACGATGGACTACGTGGACGCCCTCGCCAGCCTGCTCGTCAACACCTATGGCGTGAAGA
>JALRBT010000198.1 GCA_023262255.1 Ilumatobacteraceae bacterium | reverse complement strand
AGCAAGTTCAGCAGAAGTACTTGGACGGCGGCCGCGAATTTCCTTGTTAAGAACACCTTTAACAGACGGATAAACATAGAAAGCTCCTGTGGGGGTCGGGCATTCAACGCCAGGGATTTCGTTGAGCATTTTCACTATTAACTTACGGCGGCGATCAAAGGCTTCGCCCATTTTCTTAACTGCAGAGAGATCATTGTTGAGCGCAGCGATTGCAGCGCGTTGTGCGACGTTAGAGACGTTGGAAGATAAGTGAGATTGCAAGTTTGTGGCCGCTTTAATGACATCTTTCGGTCCGATCATCCAACCCACACGCCAACCTGTCATCGCATAAGTTTTGGCGACGCCGTTAATGATGATGGTTTTATCAGCCATTCCTGGAACAAGAACTGGAATCGATGGCGCGGTCGCACCGTCATAGAGAAGGTGTTCGTAGATTTCATCAGTGATGATCCAGATATCGTTCTTGAGCGCCCATTCACCAATTGCTTTAACTTGTTCTGGAGAATAGACCGAGCCGGTTGGGTTTGATGGCGAGCAGAATAGAAGCGCTTTGGTTTTAGGAGTGCGCGCT
>JALRBT010000197.1 GCA_023262255.1 Ilumatobacteraceae bacterium | reverse complement strand
CCTTGTACTTGATGTGGCCAAGGTTGCCTTCGTGCCCGGTGAGGCTTTTGGCGCACCTGGTTACGCACGATTTAGTTTTGCGCTCGGCGATGCCGACTTGGTTGAGGGCATGGAGCGCCTCGCCGCGTTATTTGCATAACCATCGCACATCTGCGCTAAGGTGTCATCACTTCGGTAATAGCCGGAGGGCAAAACATTCAGCGAAGTCCGGTGAGATTCCGGCACTGTCCCGCAACGGTAATGCAAAGACTCCAATGTTTATTGAGGTATTTGTCAGTCCGGTCGCCTAATGCGTAGCTACATCAACCGCTCTCGCAAGAAGAGCAAGGAGACCATATGAACAAGTTAACCAAGGCCGGCATTGCCGGTCTTTTTCTTTCCCTCACTGCCGTTCTGGCAAGTTGCGGGTCGTCGAGTGAATCGTCAAGTGACACCGTCGCAGTTACTGCGGATGTTTTTCCGGTAACCGTTGGCGATCTCACACTTGACGCTCAACCAACTCGAATTATTTCGTTGTCGCCGACTGCAACGGAGATGCTGTACGCCATTGGTGCAGGTTCGCAAGTTGTTGCTGTAGAT
>JALRBT010000196.1 GCA_023262255.1 Ilumatobacteraceae bacterium | reverse complement strand
CGCCAAGTGAAATTGAAATAAATGTTGATGGCGTCTCCAAAAAAGTAGAAGCAGGGCTCAAAGTCACCCAAGTCTTAGAGCAGATTTATCCAGAGAGAATGAAGCCTGGAGTAGATGCGATCATCGTATGCAAAATAAATGGCGAACTAAAAGATCTTTGGAGCGATATATCGCAAGGTGATGTAATTGAATCGATAGCAATTACTACAGATGAGGGACTTAATGTTTTGCGCCACTCCACAGCGCACGTTCTGGCGCAAGCGGTGCAGGATGTTTTCCCCGAAACTAAATTAGGAATCGGACCTCCGATTAAAGATGGCTTCTATTATGACTTTGATCCAAAGAACCCCTTTACTCCAGATGATCTAATCAAACTTGAATCTTCGATGAAGAAGATAATTAAGGATGGCCAGAGGTTTAAACGAAGAGTTGTTACTGACGCAGAGGCGTTAAATGAGTTATCTAGTGAGCCATATAAATGCGAGCTGATTAAATTCAAATCATCAGATGCTGCCGATGGAGCTGGGGTTGAAGTCGGCCAAGGTGAGCTTACGATCTATGACAATCTTGGCAGAGATGG
>JALRBT010000195.1 GCA_023262255.1 Ilumatobacteraceae bacterium | reverse complement strand
TTGAGACGCTGAATGATCCCACCATGATCTACATGGATGACACCGCTCTCAAAAAGCGCGTCATGGGTATTGCTTCTGCACACGGCCTTGTCAATCCAACAGACAAAGAGATCACTCAACTCATCGACTCTTTGAAGAATCGTAGAGACGTAACGACCTCTGCGGAAAATTCTCGCAAGGTCAAAGAACTCAACAATCTTTTGACAGCGCCAGACGGTGAACTGAAATCTTTGCTTGAGACCTATCGAGGTCAAGCGATGACTCCAGACATGATGCTTGACATCATCAACAATGCGTCAGCGCGTGTTGGCATGCAGCGCTTTGCCAGCATCGACGAAGCAAGAAAAGTTCTTGGAACAGACTTTGAGCAGACGTTCACTCGTATGCGTGCTCGCTTTGACTTCCAACAAAGTCAGGCTGCTGCAACTGCATACGGTCAGTCGCAAGCTGACTCGTATTTCGACAACTTCAAGGTCAACATCAAGACGAGCGTCAACAGCGCCGTTGCAACAGGCTCGCTGAAAAAAGAAGGCCCAGCGTACTTGGCCTTAATCAACTTGGTCGAGCGTGGCCTATCCACTGACGCTC
>JALRBT010000194.1:315-591 GCA_023262255.1 Ilumatobacteraceae bacterium | reverse complement strand
GATGCGGGCTGTATCGCTCGAGTGCGTCCCACACAACGGAGTCGTACTGCAGAATCCAGAGTGCCAGCGCACGCTCGCTCTGATGCGACACCAACGGCGTGGCGCTGCGTGCCGCATCGCGCGTGGTTCCGGCTCGGCGGAAGATGCTGCAGATGCGCGCGTGCGCATACTGCAGGTACGGCGCGGTGTTGCCGTCGAACGAGAGCATGCGTTCCCAATCGAAGACGTAGTCCTTGATTCGATCGCCGGAGAGGTCCGCGTACTTCACCGCTCCGA
>JALRBT010000194.1:0-305 GCA_023262255.1 Ilumatobacteraceae bacterium | reverse complement strand
GCGGGCAATTCCGGGTTCTTCTCGAGGATGGATGCGTCGGCGCGCTGTACCGCCTCGTCGAGGAGTTCGACCAATTTGACCGACTCGCCGGTACGGCTCTTCAACATCTTGCGATCGCTACCGAGCACGCTTCCGAATGCCACATGCGCCATTCGCACCGGCTCTCGGAGCCAGCCGGCGTCCTTGGCAACCGTCTCGATCATCGACAGGTGCTGAGACTGTGGCGTGCCAACCACGTACAACATCAACGTTGCACGGAGGCGCTCGACTCGATCGATGACGCAGGCCAAGTCGGTGGTGGCATA
>JALRBT010000193.1 GCA_023262255.1 Ilumatobacteraceae bacterium | reverse complement strand
AACCGTGACGTCGAGGGCCGTCGTCGGCTCGTCAGCGATCATGAGTCGCGGCCCGGCGGCGAGGGCGATCGCGATCATGACGCGTTGACGCATCCCACCGGAGAACTCGTGGGGGTAGTCGTCGACGCGTCGCGAGGGGTCGGCGATGCCGACGCGGGCCAGCATGTCGACCGCCCGACGGTTGGACTCGCGCTTCGAGAGCCCGAGGTGTCGCTGCAGTGACTCTCCGATCTGCCGACCGACGGTCATCACCGGGTTGAGCGAGGAGATCGGATCCTGGAACACCATCCCGATCTCGCGACCGCGGATCTTGCCGAACTGGCGCTCAGAGAGCTTGAGGAGGTCGACCTCGCCGTCGGTCGCGCGGTACCGGGCCGTGCCGGCCGCGATCCGTCCGACCGAACTCGGGATGAGGCCGAGGAGCGACATCATCGTCACCGACTTGCCCGAACCGCTCTCTCCGACCACGCCGAGGGTTTCCCCGGGCCGGATGTCGAACGACACGCCGTTGATGGCGTGCACGACCCCGTCGGCGGCGTCGAACTTGGTCACCAGCCCGTCGACGCTGAGCAGCGGATCGGCGGTCACCTC
>JALRBT010000192.1 GCA_023262255.1 Ilumatobacteraceae bacterium | reverse complement strand
AGGCCTTCGGTCGCTACGGCGCCGACGCCGTCACCGTCAACCCCTACCTCGGCACCGACTCGGTCGAGCCATTCCTCGCCTCGGGGGCGATCATCGCGTTGTGTCGCACCTCCAACCCCGGAGGGGCCGATCTGCAGCTCCTCGAAATCGACGGCGAACCGCTCTACCTGAGGGTTGCCCGCATGATCGCCGAGCAGTGGTCAACCCTCGGCGAGGTCGGCCTCGTCGTGGGGGCCACCCACCCCGAAGAACTCTCTCGGGTGCGCGCCACCGTCGGCGATCTCCCGATCCTCGTGCCCGGCGTCGGCGCGCAGGGTGGTGACGCCCGCGAAGCTGTCACCGCTGGGGCGACCACCGACGGGCGTGGGCTCATCGTGAACTCCTCGCGAGCGGTGCTCTACGCCGGGTCGGGCGAGGACTTCGCCGAGGCCGCGCGAGCGGTTGCGATCGCGACTCGCGACGCCTGCCGGGTCAGCCGCGGAGACTGACGACGCTCGTCACCCCGGGGGCCGAACGCAGCGCGGCCAGCACCTCAGCGGGCACGACGGCGGTCGCGGCGATCAGCATGAGCGCCGCGCCGGGACGGGCGACC
>JALRBT010000191.1 GCA_023262255.1 Ilumatobacteraceae bacterium | reverse complement strand
TGGCGGCCCGGTCCACTTGTCTCTGGCCTTCAACCCGTCTCACCTGGAAATTGTGAATCCGGTGGTCGAAGGCTCGGTGCGCGCCCGCATGGACCGCCGTGGCGACCCCAAGGGCAGCCAAGTGCTGCCAGTGCTGGTGCACGGTGACTCCGCCTTCGGCGGTCAGGGTGTCAACCAGGAAACCCTGTGTCTGGCCCAGACCCGTGGCTACACCACGGGCGGTACGGTGCACCTGATCATCAACAACCAGATCGGTTTCACCACCTCCGACCCGCGCGACCTGCGCTCGACCGTGTTCTGTACCGACATCGTCAAGATGGTCGAGGCGCCGGTGCTGCACGTCAATGGCGACGACCCCGAAGCCGTGGTGCTGGCCACCCAATTGGCGCTCGAATACCGCATGGAATTCCGCCAGGACGTGGTGATCGACATCACCTGTTTCCGCAAACTGGGCCACAACGAACAGGACACCCCTGCGCTGACCCAGCCGCTGATGTACAAGAAGATCGCGGCTCACCCCGGCACGCGCAAGCTGTACGCCGACAAGCTGGCCGCCCAAGGTCTGGGCGAGGCCCTCGGTGACGACATGGTCAAGGCCTACCGC
>JALRBT010000190.1 GCA_023262255.1 Ilumatobacteraceae bacterium | reverse complement strand
GGGGATCGCGAACCCTATAGCCACATGTCTTTCGGCGGCGATGATGCTCCGCTACTCCCTCGACGCCCCAGCGGGCGCGGATGCGATCGAGACGGCCGTGGACCAGGTGCTGTCCGTGGGTCACAGCACCCGGGACCTGGGCGGCGCGTGCTCGACGCATGAAATGGGTGAGCTGCTGATCTCCGCGGCGGGCTAGACTTCACCGGATACCCGGGCACACGTGCCCGGGCACACCCTCATATGGAAGGGCCACTGCAGGATGGAAGCCGACAAGATCTGGATGAACGGGTCGCTCGTGGACTGGGCCGATGCCACTGTCCATGTGCTCACGCACGCCCTTCACTACGGCACGTCGGTGTTCGAGGGCATCCGCGCCTATGCCACCGACGAGGGTCCGGCCGTCTTCCGTCTGGACCAGCACCTGGGCAGGCTGGAGCGCTCCGCGGCCCAGTACTTCATGCCGCTGCCGTTCTCGCACGAGGACCTGCGCACCGCCGTGCACCAGGTGATCTCCGCGAACGGCCTCAGCGAGGCGTACATCCGTCCGATCGCCCTGCGGGGGTACGGCGTGATGGGGCTGAATCCCGTCGAGGCACCCGTCGACG
>JALRBT010000018.1 GCA_023262255.1 Ilumatobacteraceae bacterium | reverse complement strand
GAGTTGGCGTTTGGCATCCTCCCAGAGCGAATCGAGTTGTTCCAGATTGCACGCGGCAAGGTCGAGGCCGCGCTCGGCGGCAAGGCGTTGCACGCACGTGAAGCGCGTGACGAACTTGTCCGATGCCTCGCGCAGGGCCGTTTCGGCATCGAGACCCAACTTGCGTGCCACGTTCACCACACTGAAGAGCACATCGCCCAACTCCATGCGCACCGTGGCGGGGTCGCCGGTCGCGGCCGCGGCACGAAGTTCGCTGATTTCTTCGTCAAGTTTGTTGCCGGCGCCGTCGACGTCGGGCCAGTCGAATCCCACTTCCGCGGCGCGCTTCTGCAACTTCTGGGCGAGCGACAGTGATGGCGCGGCGCGTGAGACCCCTTCGAAGAAGTTCGACGCGTCGCCCGAGCCCGCATCGGCACGGTTCCGCTTCGACGCGCGCTCGGCTCGTTTGATCTCGTCCCAGGTGGTGACGACGTCACCGGCGGTCGTCGCCTCGACATCACCGAACACGTGCGGGTGACGGCGCACGAGTTTGTCGTGGGTGGCGCGAGCCACGTCGGCCAGGCTGAACCGCCCTTGTTGCTCGGCGATCGTGGAGTGAAACTCGATCTGGTACAGCAGGTCGCCCAATTCCTCGATGAGTGCGTCGTCGGTGGAAGGGTCATCCTCGTCCAGTGCATTCAGAGCGTCGACCACCTCGTAGGTCTCTTCGATGAGGTACCGCACCAGCGAAGCATGGGTCTGCTCGCGATCCCACGGGCATTGCTCACGGAGCGTTCTGGCAAGTGAGTGCAAGCGTGCCATCTCGCCAGCGACCGGCTCGCCGAGTCGTGGAACGTACAACGAGGTGAGGTGATCCACCGCTACTCCATGCGAGCGTTCGATGCGGTCGAGAGCGTCCCACGTGGTTTCCACCACCTCCTCGTCGTCGAGACCGAGATGGTGAAGGACCACCACACGTTCGTCGCCCCGGGCCGCATCGTGAGCGAGCTTGACCTGTGACAACACCCAGTCGGCATGACATTGCGCCACGAGGAATGGTCCGGCGTCGTTGGCTGCAGTCTCGGCGAACCGATGTGCATCGACGAGGCGGATGCCGGCATCGACCGGGTCTATTCGCAGTCGCAACCACGCGATGTCGAGGAAACTCACGGCAGCCAGCACCCGAACGTCGAGTCGTTCGTCCGCAAGTAATCGCCGCACGCCGTCCTCCAACACCCCAGGTGAACCCGGAACGGCATACAGCGCAGATCCGGAGTGGAGGGCGGCCTGCGCCACTCGCATGGCGATGGCCGCATACACCTGCGCAAAGGTGTCGTGTCGGTCGTATTCGTCGTCGAAGGACACTGCGTCACCAACGACTGAACTACTCGGGTGCTGTCGAGTACGGATGAAGCGAGTCGTCGATGACTGAATCGCCTCCAGCGTCTCTCGCGTCACCAGGTTCGCCGGGCCGGGCCCCAAACCGACGACGGTGACGACCGGACGCGACACGACGCGTTACGGAGCGACGACGCTGCCCGCGAGCGGATCCCATCGTCCGTATCGCGACGCAACGGAGACGTCGGCGTCTGCGAGCAAGCCGAGCAACAGGAATTCACCGGCAGCCTCGGCAAGGTTCGCCGACACGCTCTCCGAAACTGCGGTGAACGGCCGAATGTAAATGACATGCCAGCCGAAGCTCGACTTCACTGGTCGAGTTGGCACGCCCGTGCGAGCCGAGAGAGCACCCGCAACGAAATCGGGGTCGAATCCCGCTTGCCACTCGTTGATGCCGATGCATGGTCCGCTTCGACCTTCGAGCGTGCCGCCGGAGACGTCGGCAATCGGTTCCGTCGAATATTTTCCGGCGACCGCCGCAAACTGGTCGTCGGTGGGGCTGTGGCCGAGCTCGTCGCGGGCCGCATCGGCCGTGGCTTCGTCTTCCACCACGAGATGACGAACGCACAACATGCCCAACGACTTCGGGTTGCTGCCGTATCGATCCGCAATCACGCTCGGGGCGGGTGCTTGCACGCGGTTCAGCACCGATTGCGCTGCGTTGAGCTCGATGATCAACTCGCGCAGCGTGTCGGGCAAACCATCCGCTCCCTGTTCGGCGAGTTGTTCTCGCGCCGAGTCGAGGTCGTTCTGCGTGACTTCTTCACCGGAGGCCGAAATGACCTGGTTGATTGCCTCTGCGCGAATGAGCGATGTCAACAGGCTGCGCACGGTTTCGGTATCCACGACTCCGTTGTTGCTCTGGGCTTCACCGATGGTGACGAAGTCGGTGACGGTCTGCTCGAGATCGGCGCGGCGAATCTCCACACCGTTGATAGTCGCCGCGCCGTCGGCGGTGCCACATGCTGTGAGTGCCAGGACCGCAACGACCAGTGAAACGAGGCGGCGTGGCACCGCATCACCCTAGTTGTCGACGAATACGAGCGGCAGGACGCGCAACAGGAACTCGACCGCGGTTTCGTCTCGCGGTACGTCCATCCGCAGGGTGAGAGCGTCACGGTCGTAGTTGCTCCTCGGCAAGACGGTGTCACAGCGACGTTCGTCGGCCTTGGAGAAGCGCACAGGGAAGAGTCGCACGCTGGCGTCTTGCACCACCACGCGGGTGAGTCGTGCCCGATGGCAGGCCACGCGGACGCTGCCGATTCGCAGCAGTGCCTCCGCCTGGGTGGGCAGCGGTCCGAAGCGGTCGGCCCACTCGTCGCGCAGCAATGCCAGTTCCTCTTCGTGGACGACGAGTGCAAGTTTTCGGTACGCGTCGAGGCGGAGTTCCTCGGAATCCACGTAGTCGTGGGGCAGGAACGCATCCACCACCATGTCGATCTTCAACTCGAGCGGTGTCTGGGGCGGCTCGCCCTTCATGTCGGCAACCGCCTCGCTCACCATTTGGCAGTACAGGTCGTAGCCAACGGCGGTGATGCGACCACTTTGTTGCTCGCCGAGAAGACTGCCCGCACCGCGCAACTCCAGATCGCGGCGGGCGATCTTGTAACCACTTCCCAAGTCCGTGGATTCGCCGATGGTCTTCAGCCGCTCGTACGCAATCTCGGTGAGCACCTGATCGCGTGGATGGAACAAGAAGGCGTACGCCTGTTGTCCCGCGCGCCCCACACGGCCCCGCAGTTGGTGCAATTGGCCGAGGCCGAGACGATGTGCATCCTCCACGACGAGCGTGTTCACCGCAGGCATGTCGATACCGCTCTCGATGATGGTCGTGCACACCAACACGTCGAACTCGCCGTCCCAGAAGTCGATCACGGTTCGTTCGAGAAGTGCTTCGTCCATCTGCCCATGGGCGAACGTGATTCGTGCCTCCGGCACCAGTCGACGCAGCTCTTCGGCGCGCTCCTCGATGGTGTCGACCCGATTGTGGACCCAGAACACCTGCCCTTCGCGTAGCAGCTCCCGGCGGATCGCCTCCGCGGCGACACGGTTGTCGTACGCCGTTACGTACGTGCGGATTGGTTGACGATCGGCCGGCGGCGTGTTGAGCAACGACATGTCACGTATGCCGACCAGGCTCATCTCCAACGTGCGGGGAATCGGGGTGGCCGACAACGTCAGAACGTCCACGTTGTTGCGCAGCATCTTGATGGACTCTTTGTGCTGCACGCCGAACCGCTGCTCTTCGTCGACCACCAGCAGTCCGAGGTTCTTGAATCGAATTTTTTCCTGCAGCAGTCGGTGCGTGCCGATCACCACGTCCACTTCTCCGGTGGCGAGTCCGGCGACGATCCGCTTGGCCTTGGTTGGAGCGACGAACCGCGAGAGCATCTCCACCTTCATGGGGTACGGTTTGAAGCGTTCGGCGAACGTGCCCAGGTGCTGGGATGCCAACAACGTCGTGGGAACGAGGATTGCAGCCTGTTTTCCATCCTGGATGCACTTGAAGACGGCACGCAATGCGACCTCGGTCTTGCCGAAACCCACGTCACCACACACCAGGCGGTCCATCGGACTGGCACTCTCCATGTCGTTCTTCACCGCGACGATGGCATCCATCTGGTCGGGGGTTTCCACGAACGGAAATGCGGCCTCCATTTCTGCCTGCCATGGCGTGTCGGGTGTGAATGCGTGGCCGACGGAGTGCAGCCGTCGCTGATAGAGCACCACCAATTCCTGCGCGATGACCCGCAGTTCATTGCGTACACGCTGCTTGGTGCGGGCGAAGTCGGCGCCACCCATTCGATTGAGCGGTGGCGCATCGCCGCCCACGTATTGTCGAACGAAGTCGATCTGATCACTGAGCACGAACAGGTTTCCGTCGGCGTAGCGAAGTTGCAGGAAGTCGCGTTCGACGCCGTCGAGTTTTCGGCGTGCCATGCCCTCGAACACGCCGATGCCGTGCACGTCGTGCACGACGTGATCGCCGGCTTTCAAGTCTTCGAACATGGTCGCCGCTCCGCGACGCGCATTTCGGCGGCGGCGGGTGACCCGTCGCCCGGTGATCTCGGCCTCGGTGGCGACCATGAGTTGGGCGGTTGGCAGGACGAATCCGTCGTGCAGTGCCTGAACAACGATCTCTACGGTGGTTGGTACGCCGAGCGCCGAGAGTTCGTTGCGAACCCGGGTGGCCGACTCCACGCTGTCGTAGGCCAACACGATTCGGTAGTCGAGAAGCAGCAGATCCTGCAAGCGTGACGCCAGCGCCTCCACCGTGTTGGCTGGAGCACCCCAGCGGCTCGCCACGACGTCGATTGCTCCGTCGGTGGGTTCACTCAAACCGGGAGAGACGACCGAAAGCAACAACGGGGTAGCGGTTCGAGACAGCATGGAGTCGACGTCCACGTGCATCCGCGGCATCTTGGCGTCGACATCGAACGACCACGTCGACGCCAGGGCCTCCGCAACGGCACGTTCCTCCTTTTCCAGTTCGCGAGCTCGCGAGCGCAAGTACGCGGGGTCGCACACCACCAAGCCGGATTGCTCGGGAAGCACGTCGAGCAGCGTGGTCTCGTCGTTCACCAACCACGCCAGCCAGTTCTCCATGCCATCGAATTCGCGATGGTGGGCGATGCGTTCCCACTGTTCGCGCCCCCATGGTTCGCTGGCCGTGAGTTGTTCTGCTCGCTCGGCGATTCGATCGTCGATCACCAATTCGCGTGCCGGGTACAGCACCACCTCCTCGAGTTCCCCGGTGCTGCGTTGGTCGCTCACCGAGAATTGCGACACTCGCTCGATTTCGTCACCCCAGAGTTCCACTCGCACCGGCGCGTCATCGGTGGAGTTGTAGACATCGAAGATTGCACCACGATGTGCAAACTCCCCGCGGTGTTCGACGAGTTGTTCGCGCACGTACCCCCACTCCACGAGTGTCTGTGCGATTCTCTCCAGGTCGACGCTCTCACCACGACGCAACACGATGGGGGAGAACGTGAGCGCCGATGGACTGAGGCGTTGCAGCAGTGCGCGAATCGGTGCCACCACGATGCGTGGGGTGGAGTCGTGGGTGCTGCGACCGGTCTCCGAAGTTGTCGAGTGGCTGCGAAGTTGTGCGAGCAACTTCATTCGCCGACCCATCGTTTCGATGTCGGGGCTCACGCGTTCGAATGGCAACGTCTCCCATGCGGGGAAGTAGGCGATGGGAACGTCGCAGTACGAAGCGAGGTCGTCGTACAACACCCTCGCTTGCGAGTCGGTCGGGAGCGCAATGACGATCGTGTCGTTGGGGCGCGTCCGGGCGAGGGCGGCCAACAACACCGGACGAACGTGGTCGGCCCACGCCACCACGGTGCCGACATGAGCACCGATGCCGAGCGACCGCCCGTGGCTGGCGACACGTTCCGCGAGCTCGCTCAATCGACCCGGTTGGCTCATGACAAGACGGTATTCATCGCCGAAGGTGGTTCGCTGCCAACGGTCCGATTACTCGGCGTGGATTTGCTGCATGGCGGTATCGACGCCGTGCTTCAGGATGATTTCCACTGCATCCGCGGCCCGTTGAACGGACGCATCGAGCAGTTCTCGCTCGGGTCCCGGAATCCGACCCAGAACGTGGTCGCCACCGCGCTCCTTGCTTGGTGGCTTGCCCACTCCGATTCGCACACGCACGAAATCCTGGGACTTGAGGTGCTGGGTGATCGAACGCAGACCGTTGTGACCCGCGAGTCCGCCACCGACCTTCACCCGAACGACACCCGGAGGGAGGTCGAGTTCGTCGTGAACGATGACGACACGCTCAACTTCCTTCACCCCGTAGCGGCGGGCGAGTGGCCCAACGGCTTGTCCCGAGTTGTTCACGTAGGTCATTGGTTTGGCCAGGAGGTAATGCAGAAACTCGCCGTGCACCTCGGCCACCAATGCCTTGTCGCGCCCGGCCTTCAGCGTGACCGAGGCTCGTCGAGCGAGTTCATCGATCACTTCGAAGCCGACGTTGTGACGACTTCGCTCGTATTCACGTCCGGGGTTTCCCACTCCGACGATGAGCGCAGAAAACGGCGTGCCACGTCGGTCCGGTCGCGACGAGCGACCAAACAGGGCCATCGCGGCTTACCGCATCGCGACTTATTTGTTGGGCTTGCCGCCTGCGGCAGGTTTGCCACCTGCAGCCGGCTTGTCGGCATCGCCCGCGCCCGCGGCACCCTCGGCGGCACCTTCGGCAGGTGCTGCACCCTCGGCTGCGACTTCGCCTTCGGCGGCTGCGGCAACCGGTGCCACTTCCTCCACCTTGGTGGTGACGACGGTGACCACCACGAATTCCGGATCTCCCACCACCGAGACACCTTCGGGCATGTTCAAATCGCCGAGTCGAACGACGCTGTCCATGGTCATGTTGGTGACATCGACCACGATTTCGTTCGGGATGTTGGCGGCGGTCGCGCGTACGTCAATGGAGGTGACGACGGGGTCGACGAGTCCACCCTCGGAGAGCACCGCCTTGGCGACACCCTTCACGTGCAACGGCACGTGCACCGTGATTATTTCAGTGAGGCTGATCTGCTGGAAGTCGACGTGACGCACGTTGCGCTTCACCGGATCGCGCTGCACTTCCTTGACGATCGCGGGGTACGTGTCGTTTCCGACGTGCAACTCCAGCACGGTGTTGAGACCGGCCGGACCCGACAACGCAACGCGCAACTCCTTACGGTCGACCGAGACGGGGGTCGGGGTCATGCCATGTCCGTACACGACGGCGGGGATCTGGTCTTGAGCGAGCAAGCGTCGGGCGGCGGCGCTGCCGAGCGGGCGGCCGAGGCTGGTTTTCAGTGCTGTTGGCATTTGGTCAGTCTATGGGCGTACTTCGCGCCCCCGTCAGGCGACGGTTTCGTCGGTGCGCCCCACGACGACGCGGTCAGGCGAGGTTCTCGCCACCGAAGAGTTCGCTCACGCTGGTTTCCTCGAACACGGCTGCCAAGGCGTCGGCGATGATCTTGGCCACTGAGAGCACCTCGATGCGATCGATTCTCTTCTCTTTGGGTAGGGGAATCGTGTTGGTCAACACCACACGGCTGATGGAGGATTTCTGCAGGCGCTCGATGGCCGGGTCGGACAGCACGCCGTGAGTGGCCATGGCCCACACCTCCTTTGCGCCGCGCGCCATGAGCAATTCGGCCGCCGAGGTGATGGTGCCGGCCGTGTCGATCATGTCGTCGGTGAGCACGCAGAGCCGACCCTCAACGTCGCCGATGACTTCCTTGGCGCTCGCGACGTTGACGGAGTTCTTCTCACGGCGTTTGTAGACGAATGCAACGTCGGCACTCATGTCGGCAAGGTGTTGTGCGAATCGTTCGGCAACCTTCACGCGACCGGTGTCGGGAGAGACGATCACCACACCTTCGCGCGCATTCTCGCGCAGGTACTTTTCGAGCACCGGCATAGCGGTGAGGTGGTCGACCGGACCCTCGAAGAATCCCTGGATCTGTCCACTGTGCAAGTCGACCGACACCATTCGCTTGGAACCCGCCGCCTTGAACATGTCGGCCACCACGCGTGCGGTGATGGGCTCGCGGCCAGCGGCCTTGCGGTCCTGGCGCGCGTAACCATAGAACGGACATACCGCGGTCACCCGCTTCGCCGATGCTCGGTACGCGGCATCGATCATGATGAGCTGCTCCATGATCGCATCGTTGATGCTGTAGCCGTTGTGTCCGTAGTGCGATTGCATGATGAATACGTCGCCACCGCGGATACTTTCCCCGAATCGTGGTCGAATTTCGCCGTTGGCGAACTCGATGACGTCGGCTTCGCCGAGCGAGATATTCAGATGACTTGCCACTTCGCGAGCGAGTTCGGGGTGGGCACGACCGGTGTAGAGCACCATCCGTTTGGTGGTGACTTTGTCGATCGATTTGTTCACTTTGAGCCAGCATAGAACGCGAGGTGTCGGTCGCACCATTCGACACGGTTGGCAGATCGTGTCGGCGAGTCACTGCCACTTCGGGTGGCCGTTCGTTGCAGGTTGCCGTTGCAGGAGTGTGGTTCCGGGGAGAGGATTCGAACCCCTATATTCGGGACCAAAACCCGATGTCCTGCCGTTGAACGACCCCGGAGTGAGCCGATTGCACGGATGTGCGTACTTTCAGGGTAGCGTCGTGGCTCGCATGGGATCACTCGTCAAGCGTCGCCGTAAGCGAATGCGCAAGAAGAAGCACAAGAAGATGCTTCGTCGCACTCGTCACCAACGCAACAGCAAATAACGTCGTCGCTCGCCGCGCTAGCGGCTTCGTGTGGCAATGACCGTCGCCCCACTCAGGGCTTCGGCGATGTCGTGATGTCCCCGCAGGAACCACGTGGCACCACTTCCAGCCAGGATCGGCGCGACGCCAGCCGCCTCGCGAATGCGATCGCGCCAGACCGTCAGACGCGGCTCCACCACGAGTGCTGCGGCTTGTAGATCGTTCGCTCCAAGCGGGGCGTCGCTGGCGTCATAGCGTGACGCGCCGTCCTGAGGCGCTTCACGTCCTAGTTCATCCCACGCGCGATATACCGCCGGGGTCGAGACGTGCAGTGGTGGCACCACCAGCGTGATGTCGATCGGTTCGTCACCCCGTTGATGTGCCGAGAACGGCTCGACCATCTCGCCGATTCCGCGAACGCGTGCTCGACCACCGACCATGCAGAACGGAATGTCGGCACCGAGTTGCGATGCCGCCACGAGGTCGGTGAAGCCGGCCCAGCGCAAAATGGCGGCGGCGTCGGCCGAGCCGCCACCCAAACCACCGCCGTTGGGGATGTGTTTTTGGATGTGGACGTGGGCAGTGCGGCCGACCAGGTTCATCGCTCGGGCAACCAGGTTGTCGGTAGTGGTTGGCACGCCCTCCGCGAATGGTCCACTCACGCTGAGGTGCAGTGGTCCGGGACCGACGGTCAGCGTGTCGTGCAGGGCCAGGGTGATCATTTCCGCATCGACCAGGTGGAAGCCGTCGTTGCGTACTCCGACCACGCGTAGCGACAGCGTGAGTTTCGCCGGGGCTTCCAGCACCTCCATGCCCGTGTCGACGCCCGGTTCAGCCCCTGGATGGGTCATGATCTTGCCTGCTTGCGCGCAATGACCGCGAGCGTGAGTCGTGACCAATCGTCCAATGTCAACTGTTCCGCCCGCGCCTGCGGATCGACCCCGCTTGCCGTGAAGTCCTCGCCGGTCACTTCACCATCGAGGGCACGTCGCAGCATCTTCCGACGTGTTGCAAAACCTTGGCGTACGAGTGTAAACATTTCGACGAACGGCGCTGCTACCGCGGGGGTTTCGCGGCGAACGATTTCCACCAACGATGAAGCCACTCGCGGTCGCGGTAGGAAGACCGCCGACGAAACCTCGCCTACGATGCGGGCGGTTGCCCAGTAGTTCACCTTCACGCTCACGGCACCGAATGCATCACTGCCGGGTTGCGCCACGAATCGCTGTGCAACCTCCTTCTGAACCATCACCAACAAGCGTTTCACTCGTTGAACGCCGTCGAGTAGATCGGCAACGAGTGGCGTGGCCACGTTGTACGGCAGGTTTGCAACTACCGTCCAACTCGGTGCGGCCGAAAGGAGTGCTCCCCAGTCGAGTTGCATCGCATCGTCGTGCACCACCCGAACGTTCGTCAACGTCCGCACGTTCTCGCGCAACACCTGCACAATCCCGGAGTCGATCTCCACGGCGAGTACCTGGGCGTTGGTTTCGCCGAGTGCCATGGTGAGGGCACCGAGTCCGGCGCCGATCTCCACCACGTGATGACTTGCGTCCACACCCGCGAGCGAGGCGATCCGACGAACCGTCTCGGGCTCGACCACGAAGTTCTGGCCGAATGCGCGGCGGGGGGCGAGGCCGTGTTGCTCGAGCAACTCGGCGGTTTGCGAACGAGTGAGTGTCACCAGGTGATGGATACGGGGATCGGCGCGTTTACCAGATCGGAGAGCTCCACGAACAGTCGCGAGTGCAGCACCACGGTGATGTTCGCCGGAGTCGAGGGCATCATCACATTGGAACACGCAATGGAACGGCCGTTGTTGAGGTTTTTCACCACGAGAGTGACCCCGTACGGCGCCGACGGGGCATTGCACACGGTGTTCGGCGCCCCGTTGAAACTGCTGAACGTTGCCTGCCCGGTGAGTTTGGCGCTGTCGCCACTGGGGTAGGCGATCGGCGCGGTACCCGTTGGCGCAACGCCCGCCGGTCCGGAGAGGAACACCGGTGCGATGGCCTCGCTGGTCCCAGGCGAGGCGTCGATGCTCAACCCGGCGGCGGCAACGGTGGCCACTTCTGCCTGCGGCTCACCTCGGGTGAAAAACACCACCGCCGGCACCACCACGAGGGTGAGCAGACCAACGAGCGTGACTCGCCGACGATCCGTTGCGCTGAGGAACATGGGGCAAGAAACGCTAGCGAGAGAGTCGTGGAAACGCCCTGTGGGCATTTTCCACCGTTATGCGCGCGATGTCGGACACCGACTCGTCGCGCACGTTCGCCAAACATTCGCCGACGAGTCGCACGTGCGCCGGCTCGTTCTCCTTGCCTCGATGGGGCACCGGTGCCAACCATGGCGCATCGGTCTCGGTGAGCAGTTTCTCGCTCGGGCAGAACTTTGCGGCACGACGAATGTCGTCGGCCTTGTTGAACGTGACGATTCCGGAAAACGACAGCCATGCGCCACGCTCCACCGACTGGCGTGCTTCTGCTTCGTCACCCGTGAAGCAGTGGAACACCACACGATCGGGCATTCCTTCTCCGTCGAGAACGTCGAACGTGTCGGGCCATGCGTTTCGCGTGTGGATCACGAGCGTGAGGTCGTGCTGCTTGGCGAGTGCAATCTGCTGGGCGAATGCTTCGCGTTGCGCGGTGCGATCGGAGTGGTCGTAGTGGAAGTCCAGCCCGCATTCGCCGATTGCAACGATCTTCTTCTCGTCGATCCCTGCAGAACCAAGCCCAGCGACGAACGGTGTGATGGTGTCGACACCGAACTTCGCCTCGTGCGGATGAAGACCCACCGTCGCCCACACGTTCTCGTGTCGCTGGGCGAGTGCGAGGGCCTGCGTGGTGGTGGTGGCATCGGTGCCGATGACGATCACCTTGTCGACGTCGTGGGCGTGTGCGTTGGCGATGGATGCGTCGGCACCCCCGGGGGTGCGCTCGTCGTACACGTGACAGTGGGTGTCGATCCAGTTCGGCATGGTTTCTATGCCTTCTTGCGCGGGAATAGCGGATCTCCCTTTTCCACCTCGAGACCACCGGGGTAGGCACCCCAGATGGTGTCGGTGCCGATACGGCAGTCTTCGATTCGTCCCGAGAGTCCGATTCGACGCCAGATTTCCTGTGTCGTAGTGGGTAACGCCGGATTGGCGAGTATCACCACGATGCGCAGTGCTTCGAGTGCATCACCCATGATGTCGTCGACCGCGGTGCCTGGTTCCATCTTCCACGGCTCGTGTTGTTCGAGGTGTGCGTTGGTTGCGCGAATCAGACTCCAGGTTGCCTCCAGTGCGCGACTCGGCTGCACACCGCGCCAGGCGGCATCGGTGTCGCGCACCACCTCGGATGCGATTGCGGCGAGCGGTGAGTCGCGTCGTGGGGCGGGTCCGCGTCCTGCGCACTTCTTCTCCACGACGGTTGCCACGCGGGCCGCGAGGTTACCCAGGTTGTTAGCAAGATCGGAGTTGTAGCGCGCGACGAGGCCCTCGTAGGTGAAGTCGCCGTCGTTGCCGTAGATCGTGTCGGCCAGAACGTAGTAGCGGAAGCCATCGACTCCGAACTCGTCCACCAGGTCGAGTGGGCTCACCACGTTGCCCGTGGTCTTCGACATCTTCTCGCCGCCAACCATCAGAAACCCGCCAACCGCCCAACCTTTCGGTGGCTCGAGCCCTGCGGACATGAGCATCGCGGGCCAGTACACGCAATGAAACCGAACGATGTCCTTGCCGATGAAATGCCAGTCCACCGGCCATCGTTCGGCGAATCGGTCGTCGTCCGTGCCATATCCATGGGCAGTGACGTAGTTGGCGAGGGCGTCGAACCAGACGTAGGCGACGTGGTTGGTGTCCCACGGTAGTGGGATGCCCCACTTCAGGGTCTTTCGGCTGACGGAAAAATCGTTGAGTCCGCCCTTGATGAATCCGATCACCTCGTTGCGCCGGAAGTTGGGCACGATTGCGTTGGGATGCTCGTCGTACCAGTCGAGCAACCGTTGCTCGAAGCGCGACAAACGAAAGAAGTAGTTCTCCTCCTCGACGTACACCGCCTTGGTGGTGTTGTGAATGGGGCAGTTTCCGCCGACCAGTTCTTCCTCGGTGTAATAGGCCTCGCACGCTACGCAGTAGTGGCCGCGGTACACGTCGAGTTCGATGTCGCCTGCATCGAAGCAGGCCTGCAGCAGTTTGTGAACCCCGATTTTGTGACGCTGCTCAGTCGTTCGAATGAAGTCGTCGTAGCGAACATCGAGACGTTTCCATGTATCGGCGTACAGCGGAGCAATCTCGTCGACGAAGTCACCTGGGGTTTTGCCGGCCGCATCGGCGTACTGCTGCACCTTCAGGCCGTGTTCATCGGTTCCGGTGAGGAGGTGAACGTCATCGCCGCACAACCGATGCCAGCGACAAACGGCATCGGTGACGATGGTGGTGTACGCGTGCCCGAGGTGCGGCTTGGCGGTGACGTAGTAGATCGGTGTGGTTGCCGAGAAGTTTGGCACCACTCCAACCTACGCTCAAACCCGTGACTTTTCGGTTCGATGTCGCCACGCAAGTACGGGCAGTTGGTAACGACGAGTTTTCCGCCCGTGTGCACGACGGGTGGGATATCGGTGGCAATGCGAACGGTGGTTACTTGTTGGCGTTGGTGGCATCGGCGTTGCGCGAAGCAACGGGCCGGTCGTTGCCGGTTGCCTTGTCGTGTCATTATCTGGGACCAGTGAACGACGCCGACGTCACCATCGACACCACGCTGCTGAAGACGGGCAAAGCCTTCACCACGGCTCTGGCCACCATGCGTCAGGGCGACCGCGTGATCGTGTCCGCACTCGGCACGTGTGGCGACGCGTTGGCAACCGGAGCGGTGGAACGTTCCACACTGACGATGCCGCACATGCCCGGGTTCGATCATGCGGTGCCACGCGGTTCGACCAGTGCCGGGGTGCCCGGACTCATGAACAACGTCGACGTGCGGCTGCACCCAGACGACACGGGATTTGCCACGGGTACGCCAAAGGGACAAGCCCACGTGCGTGGATGGTGTGCATTTCGCGATGGTCGACCCGTGGACGCTCTCGCGCTCGCGTTGTTTTGTGACGCGTTGCCGCCGGCGATGTTCAACTTGTCCGGGGCACCCGGGTGGGTCCCCACGGTGCAGTTGTCGTTCTACCTCCGTGGCATTCCCGATGGTGCACCGGTGTGTGCCGAGTTCATCACGCGCGAATTGCACAACGGCATGTTCGAGGAGGATGGTGTGCTTTGGAATGCATCAGGGGAGTTGGTGGCGCAATCGCGACAACTCGCGTTGCTGCCGCGTTGACTTCCGCCGGGCCCGCTGCCGCGCTGATTCCTGCCGGTCTGGCCGCTGCGCTAGCCGAGCGTCAGCGTCAACTCGTACACGTGGCGCTTCGACACGCCGAAGCGCGCCGACACCTTCGATGCAGCGTCCTTGCGTGAAACACCGCTGGCGATTTCTGCACGCAACGCGCTGATCAACTCCTCATCCGACGGAGGAGCCGAGGGCGCCGCTCCGGCCAGCACCAAGACGAATTCGCCGCGTGGCTCGCCATCGGCGTATCGCTTCACGGCGTCGTGCAACGTGCCGCGCCACACTTCTTCGTGAATCTTCGTGAGCTCGGCGGCAATTGCAGCCGCGCGGTGTGGACCACACATCGTTTCCAGGTCGGTGAGCGTCTTGTGCAGTCGGTGCGGTGCCTCGTACAGCACGGTGGTGCGCGTTTCGCTGGCGACGGCCTCGAGACGTTCCTTTCGTTCCACTCCGGATCGCGGGAGAAATCCCTCGAACACGAACCTTCCGGCGGGCAAACCGCTGATGGTTACCGCCATGATCGCCGCCGACGGTCCGGGCGTGGCCGAAACGACGCCGCCAGCATCGGAGACCGCACGAACGATTCGTTCACCCGGGTCGCTTACCCCAGGGCTGCCTGCGTCGGTGATGAGTGCAACCGTCTTACCGCTGGTGATGAGCTCCACGATCTTGTCGCGCGAGTCGTATTCGGTGTGCTCGTTCACGATGAGAAGCGGTTTGTCGCTCACCCCGATGCGTTGCAGCAGCTTGCTGGAGTGGCGCGTGTCTTCGCAGCAAATGGTGTCGGCTTCGCGCAGGGCGTCGATGGCGCGTGAGGTGATGTCGGCCAGGTTGCCGATGGGTGTGGCAACGAGGACGAGTTTGCCGCTCACGTGCGACGACTTTCCGACGGTGCGTCGCTTACGCGACGCACTTCCACGATGTCGCCCACGCGCACACCCCAACGATCGAACGAACCAGCGCGCGCTTCCACCACGTTGTGGGCAGCCAGCACGGGCAACGGCAACCTCATGGGGCGCAGCCGCTGTAACTTCACGACCCGAGACTCGTCATCCAGGTATGCGATGTCAAGTTCGCACCGCATGCCAATGGTGTGCACCCACCTACAGTTCGGAAGAACCATGGCAAACTCGGGCTGTTGCTGCCCGAGCATTCCGCGTCGTCGTTGTGCCCGAGTCTCGGCCACGGTGGCACTCGCCAACACGCGGCCCTGTGCAACCAGCCACGCATCGGTAGAGGTCATTTTCGGAGCGGCGTGGCAATCTCACGAAGCAGTTCATGGCGCTCCAGCAGGCTCGCGGCCTGCGCAGCCTCCGTGATTGAAAGTTTGCATCTTTCGGCGACTGCCAGTAGGTCCTCACTTCCATCGCAGTACTCCAGAACGTTCAACAGCGCCTCTACCGAGGAGGAGACCTTTCCTCCTCCGAGTGTTGGATAGAGACCACGCTTTCCGAGCTGGGGCTCGCAGAGCGTGGTTGCAACCAATGTCCTATTAAGTTCGAGCGCTGTGATGCACTGAGCCACCATGTTGAAGCCACCTTCAAGGCCTGTCGCGGTAACGACACTGAAGTCGTCCAAGGATGTGTGGTACTCGTCGTAGCAGCCATATTTGGTTCGACTCAGTGCCACAAATGGAAGATCAACAAGAACACTTCCATATTGCCTTTCGTCACTTTGTCTTTCCAAGAAGGAGTGCCTCACGTACGATGATGAAAGTTGTGGAAGGACATGCTCGGCAACTCGGTCAGCGAGCGTTGCGCCCTTTCGTGACGACACGAAGGAGTAGTTTCTGTCGTCTCCGACACATGAAATGTTGAACCCCGCAACAACTCGTTGCTTGAGATGATTTAGGTTCTGGCTGATGTAATGTATGGCGCCAATCGTTTCCGGTGCAAAGACGATTCGGTAAGTCAGTCGACGCGGTTGTTCAAGAAGCCATTTGCCCAGAAATGTCAGCACTGCAGGACCTGACGTCTCGTTGTTGGCCATAGATGGGTGGCAGACGTAGGTTGAAAGCAGCACTTCTTCCGTAGATGCTCCTGGAATCACAAGTTCGGCGTAGTTCATTACGCCTTTAAATTTTCGCGAATTTATCACCGCTCGGTAGCTTCCGTCTCTTAAACCCTCACGCTGACGATGTGTCATGCAAAAGCCCCAACGGTCCGCGTAGTAACTAGTTACGTACGGTATGGCGTCGGGTTTGTCAGGAATTGAGTGAAGATGCTGCTGCAGTTCATGCAGCGAGAGGGTGACATCAATGGGAGATGAGTAACTGACAACGTGAAGATTGTGATTTGAGAAGTCGATTATTCGCTGTCCGTCTGCGCTCTCTATATAGGCTTCGGAGATTTCCCACTCGTCGGGAATCGTCCAGTCCAAGGCACCAACACCTGAGGGCGCCTCAAGTAGGCGAAGGTCTGGTAAGTGATATTTGATTCGACTCAGAGTTTCACGAACACCGATACCAGTGAGACTTCGATTGATCGGATAGAGCTCTCTTGCAAATGAAAGAATTTTCTCACCGATCATGGTGTCGCCGCTGGGTAGAATTTAATCGGCATCAAGAGGTGCAGCATGAATTTCACCTCAACTTCTGAGAGTCGTTTGGTGTACTCCCGAGTTGCAACATTGAAGTAGGTCACGTCATTATCCATCGAATCAGGCCACTCTTTGACAATCTCGATTTGCTCACCGGGATCGAAGTGATCGGAGAAGTCTCGGAGTTTGGCTTGGAGCAATTGGAACTTCTGTTCAATTGGTATCTCTTCGTAGTGGGTGCCGACCTTGTCGGTGATATCGATTGCTGGGACGCCCGCATAGACGCGATTTTGTTTCATGTCGTGCGTCACGACAGAGCCCATGAGGGCAAGGCTTTGGTTCTCGGCAGTGATCGGCCCAACCAAACATTTGCCGCCGAAGTAAACGTCGTCGCCGATAATCGACTCTCGTTGCCACTCCCACCTACAACCTTGCAAGGTGTCTCCAAATTTCATATGAGTCCACAACTGGCAGCCTGCAGCCACCGCCACCCCATTGCCGATCACCAATCGACCAGTTGCGTCGATTATGCAGTCGCGGCCAATCCAAGAACTCATACCGATGTGGCAGGGACTCTTGGCTACAAGTTCGGTGTTTTCGCCAATCACCGTGTAGTCGCCGATCCCCACCTCGGGTCCTTCGATTACGACGTTGTCCTTGATGAGGACCCCATCACCGATTGACAACTTGTCAACATTGATGGTGACATTTTTGCCTATTCGAACTGCCACTTTGTCATCTATCGAAAACATGAGTCCACTCACCAAGTTAGTCAACTGTGGTAGAGGTCATACGTTGAAGCGAATCTCCATCACGTCGCCGTCGGCGACCTCGTAGTCCTTGCCCTCGACTCGCAACTTCCCGACGTCGCGCGCCTTGGACCACGAGCCGATCGCCAGCAATTCGTCGCAATGAATCACGTCCGCACGGATGAATCCACGCTGCAGGTCCGTATGGATTCTTCCCGCACATTCCGGGGCCTTGGCGCCGGCGTGGAAGGTCCATGCTCGCGACTCCTTCTCGCCGGTGGTGAAGAACGTGCGCAATCCGAGCAGGTGGTACGCCGAGCGCACCAACCGGGGGAGTGCTCCTTCGCCCAAGCCGAGCGCCTCGAGCATGTCGATCCGATCCTGTCCGACGAGCTGAGCGGCTTCCGCCTCGATTTGCACGCTCATGCCCAGCACCTCGACCTGATGCTCGCTGGCCGATCCTGGCGGAGCCAGTTCGGCGGATACGCGGGCCACCTGGCTGGGAATCGTGTCGAGTGCGTCCTCTGCAACGTTCACCACGGCGAGCACGCGGCGCGCCGTGAGCAGGAAGTGGGGCGCCAACAACGTGCGATCTGCTTCGGAGATGCCGGCGCGGTACAACGGGCGACCCTCGGCAAGGAGCACCTGCGCACGTTCCAGCGCCTCGACTTCGTCGGCGATGGAACTGTCCATGCGGGCGGCTTTCTTCATCTTGCCGAGTTTGGTTTCCACGCTCTCCAGGTCGGCCAACGCCAACTCCAATTCCACCACGCGCAAGTGCTCGAGAGGATCACTCGGTCCGGGAATGTCGTCGTCGATGAATGCCCGCAGAACGAACACGATGGCATCGACCTCCCGAATGTTGGCGAGGAACTTGTTGCCGAGACCTTCGCCTTTGCTTGCGCCCTCCACCAAGCCACCAATATCCACTACTTCGATGGTGGCGTTCACCACCTTCTTGCTGTTCGACATCTTTGCCAACGCATCGAGACGCGGGTCGAGCACCTTGGCCACGCCGATGTTGGGATCCTTCGTGGCAAACGGATATGGCGCGGCGAGTGCATTGGATCCGGTCAGTGCGTTGTAGAGCGACGACTTGCCCGCGTTGGGAAGTCCGACCAGTCCGAAGCGCTCCATACGACGCAACGACGCTACGCCTGTTCGGTGCGCCCTGCGCCACAGTCCTCCGCGGTGGGGCAGAGCCCAATAATTGTTACTATCTGCGTAGGAGAAATTACCGATGACCAGCTTCGATCTCGACCTTTCCAAGTACTCCCTGGGATGGAGCGATGACGTCGAATATGCCTTCACCCCGGAGAAGGGCCTCAACGACCGGGTGGTGGAGCAGATCTCCTGGTGGAAGGGCGAGCCCGAGTGGATGCGCAAGATGCGGCTGCGTTCCCTCAACACGTTCGACAAGAAGCCGATGGCCGAGTGGTTCGCGGTCAACATGCCGGAACTCGACTTCCAGGACATCTACTACTACTTGAAGCCCGCCACCGAGCAGGTGAGCGAGTGGGACGACCTGCCCGAGCAGATGAAGGCAACGTACGAAAAACTGGGCATCCCCGAGGCCGAGCGCAAGTATCTCGCCGGCGTTACGGCTCAGTACGAGAGCGAAGTGGTGTTCCACCGCAATCGCGAGGATCTCGAACAACAGGGAATCCTGTTCTGCGACATGGACACCGCGCTCCGCGAGTACCCCGATCTGGTGAAGCAGTACTTCGGCACGGTCATCACGCCGGGAGACAACAAATTTTCCGCACTTAACACCGCGGTGTGGTCGGGTGGATCGTTCATCTACGTTCCACCGGGCGTGGAATGTGAGATGCCGTTGCAGGCGTACTTCCGTATCAACTCCGAGAACGCCGGTCAGTTTGAGCGCACGTTGATCATCGCCGACGAAGGCTCCAAGGTGCACTACATCGAGGGCTGCTCGGCACCCGTGTACACCAACGATTCACTGCATTCCGCGGTGGTGGAAATCGTGGTGAAGCCGAGCGCGCACGTTACCTACACCACCATTCAAAACTGGTCGCCTAACGTCTACAACCTCGTCACCAAGCGTGCTCGAGTGGAGGCCGAGGGGCACATGGAGTGGATCGACGGCAACATCGGATCCAAACTCACCATGAAGTACCCGAGCGTGTATCTCGTCGGTCCAAAAGCCACGGGTGAAGTGTTGTCGGTTGCGTACGCGGGTGCGGGTCAGCACCAGGATGCCGGCGCAAAGATGGTGCACGCGGCGCCGGAAACGTCGTCCAAAATCGTTTCCAAGTCCATCAGCAAGGACGGTGGAATCACCACGTATCGCGGTTTGGTTCGCGTGGAGGAAGGCGCCACCGGTTGTAAGAGCCATGTGCAGTGCGATGCGCTGATCCTCGATGAAGACTCCGAGAGTCGCACGTTGCCGTACATGGAAGTCGGTGAGCGTGACGCACAAATTGGTCATGAGGCAACCGTGTCGAAGATCGCGGATGAGCAGTTGTTTTATCTCACCAGTCGCGGACTCACCCCCGAGCAGGCCATGGGCATGGTGGTGAATGGCTTCATCGAACCCGTCACCCGCACCCTGCCGATGGAATATGCCGTGGAGTGGAGCCGTCTGATCGAATTGCAGATGGAAGGTTCGGTGGGCTGAACCCACTGCAGCCATTGCGAACTACCGTTCTTCCCGCCATGTCGATGCGCACCGATTGTCGCCACTTCGAGAGTCGCAGCTACAAGAACGGCGACACCGTCCGTGGCTGCAAGTTGGGTCTCGCTCCGGAGGCGCCATGGCGCTGTCCAACCGATTGCCCCAAGTTCGACCGTCGCGCCATGGACGTTGGCTGGACCCACGGCACGCTCGTGACCGGGGCAGCCCCGGAGGCGCCATCGAGTCTCGACGACGGCAGCGCCGCAGCCATTCTGAGCGAGGCCGAGTCGATCATCAATGCCATCGCACCCGACGTGGTGAGCGAGCTGGAGCGCGGCAAACCCAGGAAGTTCAAACGAAAAAAGAAGCGCAAGAAGTAGACATCGTGTCCGTGAATGCCGACCTCGTGCTGCCAACTGCCGAGCAGGAACTGTGGCGGTACAGCCGCATCGGCGAACTCGACCTCGGCGCGTACGCGGTTGGAGCCGCCGACACCACCGTGTCGGGTGATCAGTCGATCATCTCGCGCGACATGCGGTTGACGCTCGACGACGTGTCGGCGGAGCCAGCCGACGTGTTCGAGCAACTGCACGCCCGGCACACTTCACTCGATGAGCGGCACATCCCGGGCGGTTCCGCGCACGGCAGCACCGTGCGTATCGACACGAGCCGCGGTCAGACGATCGCCGATCCGATTCTCATCACCCACAACGTGCGCGACTCGAGTGTCGTGTGTTTCCCCTCGCTGGAAATCGACGCCGGGGAGAACAGTGAAGTCACGGTGGTTGAGCGGTTCGTGTCGGACGACCCGTGCCGCTCGCTCGTGGTGCCGATGGTGAAGATCCGTGCCGCACAATCGGCCCGCGTTACCTACGTTGCAATCAACGAGTTGGGCTTGAACACCTGGCTCATCGGCTACCAGCGCGCACTCGGCGAACGAGATTCCACCGTCTCCACCTCCACCATTGCACTCGGTGGAGATTACGCCCGTACTCGTGCCGGGGTTCGACTGGTCGGTAAAGGTGCATCGGCAAGACAAGTTGCGTTGTATTTCGCCGACGGCTCGCAAATGCACGACTTCCGTACGTTGCAGGATCACGCGGCACCACGCACGCACAGCGACCTGTTGTTCAAGGGCGCGGTGAAGGACCACGCCAAGAGCGTGTACACGGGCCTCATCAAGATTCGTGACAACGCTGACAAGTCGGAGGCATTCCAGACCAACCGCAACCTGACGCTCTCCAGCGGTTCATGGGCCGAGAGCGTGCCGAATCTGGAAATTGAAACCAACGATGTGAAGTGCAGTCACGCCAGTACCGTCGGACCCGTCGACGACGATCAGCGGTTCTATCTGGAAAGCCGGGGTATTCGTCCGGAGATCGCGGAGCGCTTGGTGGTGTTCGGATTCTTTGCCGATGTGATCAATCGCCTGCCGGCTGCTGCACAACCCGAGCTGTTGCGCGAAAAGGTGGGTCGCAAACTGCTGGGTGATGCCACCAGGGGTGCTACCGCCGGATCGGAGGCACGCGCATGACCATGCGTCGCATTTGCTCGCTCGATGAGTTGGTCGATGGTGCCGCCGTAACGTTCGAGGTGGACAAGCACATCGTGGCAGTGGTGCGAATCGGCGATCAGGTGTATGCCATCGGCGGCCGTTGCAGCCATGCCGATGTGGCGCTGGCCGACGGTGACGTCGATTGTGATACCAAGCAGTTGTCGTGCATTCGCCATGGCAGTGCATTCAGTTTGGAAACCGGCGTACCAAGCACCCTTCCTGCCACGCAACCCGTACCCGTGTTCGTCGTCGAGGTTCGTGGCGACGACGTGTTCGTATCCGACCAGCCCACCGTGAACCCGCCCACCACGAGTCCCCGCGTGAAGCGAGCCGAATCATGACCGTGTTGTCCATTCGTGATCTTCACGCCAAGGCCGGGGACACGCAGATTCTGAACGGCATCAACCTCACCATTCGGGCGGGTGAAGTTCATGCCGTTATGGGTCCGAACGGCGCCGGCAAGTCCACCCTGTCGGCGGTCATCATGGGCAAACCCGGCTACGCGGTGTCGAAGGGGAGCATCATGCTGGACGATGTCGACATCACGTCGTTGCCCACCTGGAAGCGTGCGCTCGCCGGGCTGCACTTGGTGATGCAGTATCCAACCGAGATTCCCGGTGTGGGCATCGACAACCTCCTCGATGAAGCCCTCGCCGAACGTGGGAGCGACCGATCGAGACTTGCCGCGCTAATCGGTGCGGAAGCCGAGCGAATCGGGTTGGACAAATCCCTCACCCATCGCTCCGTGAACGTGGACTTCTCTGGTGGCGAAAAGAAGCGCAACGAAACGCTCCAACTCGCCATGCTCGACCCGCGCATCGTGGTGCTGGATGAACTGGACTCCGGTTTGGACATCGACGCATTGCGTGACTGTGCGCGGCGCGTCGAGGACCTCACCAACGAACGTCAGCTCGGGGTGCTCGTCATAACGCACTACAGCCGTATCTTTGCCGACCTGAAACCCAACTTCGTGCACGTTCTTGCCAAGGGACGCATCGCTGCAAGCGGCGGACCGGAGTTGGCCGATCAACTCGAGCGCGACGGCTACGACGCCTTCAACGCATAAGCGGGAATTCGCAATC
>JALRBT010000189.1 GCA_023262255.1 Ilumatobacteraceae bacterium | reverse complement strand
GATTTCGGCGTGGTGTGGTCGGAGTACCCAATGACGCATTCCGGATATCGAGTAGCAAGATCACTGATCATCCGAAGATTCGCATTTTCATCGGACGTTGGATAGTTGAGAATGCAATGCAGAAGAGCAATGTTGTTGGCTCCCGCCGATCTCAACGTCGACAGTGCTTCGTCGATTTCAGAGATTGTCGCAGCACCAACCGACAACACCACTGGTTTGCCGGTTCGTGCGACGCGCCGCAACAACGGTGTATTCGTAATGTCCGCCGAGGCAACTTTGAAGAACGGAACGAGCGGATTGAGCATGTCTACCGCGCCATCGTCGAACGGTGTCGAGATGAACTCAATCCCTACTTTCTTGCAGTGATCCGCAAGAGTCTCATACTCGGATGCTCCAAATGCGTCGTATTTCTTGAAGAGCTCGTACTGGCTGAGCGTTGGTTCCTTCGAGGTGTCCCAGTATGCCGGCGAGTTTCGCGATGCGAGCGTCTCAGCCTTGTACGTCTGGAACTTGGCCGCATCGGCACCTCCTTCCTTGGCTAGTTCCACGAGGCTCTTTGCAAGTTCAAGCGAACCTTCATGGTTGACGCCAATCTCGGCAATCACGTAC
>JALRBT010000188.1 GCA_023262255.1 Ilumatobacteraceae bacterium | reverse complement strand
GACCGCCAGCGCAGCTACCGCGAGTTGCCACTGCGGTTGTTCGAACTCGGCACGGTGTACCGCTACGAGCGCGCCGGCACGCTGCACGGCCTCTTGCGCATCCGCGGCTTCACGCAAGACGACTCGCACATCTTCTGCACGCAAGAGCACCTCGCCGACGAGATTTCGTCGCTGCTCGACTTCGTGCTGTCGGTGCTTCGCGCCTTCGGCTTCGACGAGTTCCGTTTCAACCTGTCCACCAAGGACCCCGACAAGTACGTGGGTTCAGACGAAGTGTGGGAGCGCGCCACCGAGGCGCTGCGAGACGCACTCGACCGGCATGGACTCGAATACGGGGTGAAGGAGGGCGACGCGGCCTTCTACGGGCCCAAGATCGACATCGACGTACGCGATGCCATCGGGCGCTCCTGGCAACTGTCGACGATCCAAGCGGACTTCAACAATCCGGAGCGCTTCGACCTCGAGTACGTCGGTGCCGATAACGCCCGACATCGTCCGATCATGCTGCATCGGGCCCTCTTCGGGTCCGTGGAGCGCTTCTTCGGTGTGCTGCTTGAGCACTACGCCGGTGCGTTCCCCACCTGGCTGGCGCCTCTCCAAGTGCGGGTACTGCCC
>JALRBT010000187.1 GCA_023262255.1 Ilumatobacteraceae bacterium | reverse complement strand
GGTCGCGTGCCGACGCCTGAGCAGTACGACGACCCCACCGATCAGGAGGCCGTGCGCCGCGCGCTGGAGTACATGGGCCTGCACGGCGGGGAGGCCATGGAGGACATCGCCATCGACACCGTGTTCCTGGGCTCCTGCACCAATGGGCGCATCGAGGACCTGCGGGCGGCCGCCGAGGTCGTGCGCGGCCAGTCGGTGAAGGACGGCCTGCGTGCCATGGTGGTGCCCGGTTCGATGGCCGTGAAGGCCCAGGCCGAGGACGAGGGCCTGGATGAGGTCTTCCGCGGCGCGGGCTTCGAGTGGCGTGACGCGGGGTGCTCGATGTGCCTGGGGATGAACCCGGACATCCTGCAGCCGGGTGAGCGCGCCGCGTCCACCAGCAACCGCAACTTCGAGGGCCGCCAGGGCAAGGGCGGCCGCACCCATCTGGTGAGCCCCGCCATGGCCGCCGCCGCGGCCATCACGGGCCACCTGGTGGACGTCCGCACGTTCGACGCCGCCCTCGCGGGCGCCTAGGGGAGGTCGCCGACATGGAACCCATCACCATCGTGAAGTCGAAGGTCGCCCCGCTCGACCGGGCGGACGTGGACACCGACCAGATCATCCCCAAGCAGA
>JALRBT010000186.1 GCA_023262255.1 Ilumatobacteraceae bacterium | reverse complement strand
GATGCCACCGTCGATGCCGCTCGCGCAGCGGGACTGCGCCACGTCCTCATCGACGTGAACATCGGCCTGCCGCGCTGCGGTTGCGCTCCCGACGACGCCGCGCGACTTGCGCAACGGGCACGAGATGGTGGCATGGTGGTGCGCGGAGTGATGGGCTACGAGGGGCACCTCATGGTGTCGGAAGATCGCGACGCACAGCGTCGCGACACGCTCGCTGCGATGGAGATACTGCGTCGGGTGGCCGACGACGTGGGCGGCGACATCGTCTCTGCGGGTGGCACCGGCAATCACGACGTGCACGCACGGCATCGCGGCGACACTGGCGTCACCGAAGTGCAGGCTGGCTCATACGCGTTGATGGACACGTATTACTCCACGCTCGGGCTGCCGTTTCGCCAGGCACTCGGCATTCTCGGCACCGTCGTGTCGACGCACGAGAAGTGGGCGGTCGCCGACGTTGGACTCAAGAGCCTCGGCATGGACCACGGCAACCCCTCGATCGAGGGGTACAGCGTGTGGTTCTGCTCCGACGAGCACACGACCTTCGCCCCTGCGGAGGGGTCGCCGCGTATGAAGACCGGCGAGCGCGTGTTCGTGACGCCCGCCCACATCGACCC
>JALRBT010000185.1 GCA_023262255.1 Ilumatobacteraceae bacterium | reverse complement strand
CGCCGCGCTCGAGACGGCCTTCCAGCGGTAGCCGGCGAGATCAAGGGTGCGGGCCAGGTCGGCGCCCACCGGGTCGCCGAGGACGACGAGCATCCCCGCGTCGCTGGCCGACCCGATGTCGCTCACGACCGACTCCCACCCCGATCGTTCACAGCGACCCCAGATACCGGTCGAGTTCGAACTGACTGACGTGGGTCTTGTAGTCGCGCCACTCGCGACGCTTGTTGCGCAGGAACCACTCGAAGATGTGCTCACCGAGCGCCTCGCGGACCAGGTCGGACTCCTCCATCGTGCGGAGCGAATCGGCGAGCGACTGCGGCAGCTGGGTGACCCCGAGTTTCGCGAGCTGGGCATCGTCGAGCTCGAAGAGGTTGGCATCGGCCTCGACGGGCAACTCGTAGCCCTTCGCGACTCCGCGCATGCCGGCGGCCAACATCAGGCTGAAGGCGAGATAGGGATTGCACGTCGGGTCGGGTGACCGGTACTCGATGCGGGTGGCGGTCGGGTTGCCCTTCTTCGGGATCGGCACCCGGATCAGGCCGCTGCGGTTGTTGCGCGCCCATGAGATGTGAACAGGCGCCTCGAAACCCGGCACCAGTCGCTTGTACGAGTTGACTG
>JALRBT010000184.1 GCA_023262255.1 Ilumatobacteraceae bacterium | reverse complement strand
GCCGTGATGGCTGCCTCCTGCCCGACGACGCGCTTGTGGAGCTCCTCCTCCATGCGGACGAGCTTCTGCGTCTCCGCCTCGGTGAGCTTGAAGACGGGGATGCCGGTCCACATCGAGACGATGTCGGCGATCTCCTCCTCGCCGATGTTCGGGCGGGGGGCGTCCTCGGCCTTCCACTCCTCCTCGAGGTCGCGCTTCTTGTTGGTGAGGCGGCGCTCGGTGTCGCGCAGGTTCGCGGCCTTCTCGAACTCCTGCGCCTCGATGGCGGCTTCCTTGTCCTTGCGCACGCCCTCGATCTCGTCCTCCAGCTCGCGGAAGCTGGGCGGGGCGGTCATGGTGCGGATGCGCATGCGGCTGGCGGCCTCGTCGATGAGGTCGATGGCCTTGTCGGGCAGGAAGCGCTCGGAGATGTAGCGGTCGGACAGCACCGATGCGGCCTCCAGGGCCTCGTCGGTGATGTTCACCTTGTGGTGCTCCTCGTACCGGTCGCGCAGGCCGCGCAGGATCTGCTCGGTCTCCTCGATCGAGGGCTGGTCCACCTTCACCTGCTGGAAGCGGCGCTCCAGCGCGGAGTCGCGCTCGAGGTACTTGCGGTACTCATCCAGCGTGGTGGCGCCCACGGTCTG
>JALRBT010000183.1 GCA_023262255.1 Ilumatobacteraceae bacterium | reverse complement strand
CAAGAACTGCTCACCCTCAAGAGCGACGATGTCCTCGGACGCATCAAGGTGTACGAGGCAATCGTCAAGGGAGACAACATCCCAGAGCCGGGCGTTCCTGAGAGCTTCAAGGTGCTCATGAAGGAAATGCAGGCACTGTGCATCAATGTCGAAGTTCTCGGAGACGACGGTCGCGAGATCGAAATGCGTGATCTCGATGATGACATCCATCGCACGATGGAAGACCTCGGCATTGACATTTCACGTCCAGAGCGCGGCTCGGACGACGACGACAGCCGTCAGCGCGCTAGCCGCTGACATACGGGACACGACAGAGAACGAACGACAGGGACAGAGGAACCGACATGCTCGACGTCAACATGTTCGACCAACTGAAAATCGGTCTTGCGACTGCAGACCAGATTCGAACGTGGTCACACGGTGAAGTAAAGAAGCCAGAAACGATCAACTACAGAACGCTGCGCCCCGAGAAAGAGGGCCTGTTCTGCGAGAAGATCTTCGGACCAACCCGCGATTGGGAGTGCTACTGCGGTAAGTACAAGCGCGTCCGGTTCAAGGGCATCATCTGCGAACGCTGCGGCGTCGAGGTCACGCGCTCCAAGGTTCGTCGTGACCGCATGGGCCATATC
>JALRBT010000182.1 GCA_023262255.1 Ilumatobacteraceae bacterium | reverse complement strand
ACCAACACCCGACGGCCCACACATTTTGTGACTCGAAAACATCGCAAAGTCTGCACCGAGTGCACGAACATCGGTCGGCGAGTGCGGCACTGATTGACACGCATCGACGATTGCAAGAGCACCAGCAGCATGAGCCGCAGCACAAAGTTTTTCAACAGGATTAATCGTGCCCAAAACATTTGACATCGCAGTAAACGAAAATACTTTCGCTCCGGCAAGCAAAGTCGGCAGTGAACTTAAGTCAAGTTGAAAGTCGCTGGTCAACGGCACCCAGCGCAATTCGATGCCTCGTTCTTGTTGCAGCATTTGCCACGGCACGATGTTGGCGTGATGCTCCATGTGAGTGAGCACAACCACGTCGCCACGCTTCAAATTGGCGCGACCCCACGAATAGGCGATCAAGTTCAGGGCTTCAGTCGCATTTTTTGTGAAAACAATTTCATTAGTGCTGTTGGCATTTATAAATTTCGCCACGGCTGCACGAGCACCTTCGTATTTTTCGGTCGCACTCGCTGCCAACGTATAAGCACTGCGATTAATCGGCGCATATGACTCGCGCATAAATGTCGTCATCGCATCGATCACGACATTCGGCTTTTGCGAAGTGTTCGCGCTATCTAAATAAACAACT
>JALRBT010000181.1 GCA_023262255.1 Ilumatobacteraceae bacterium | reverse complement strand
ACTACATCCAACCGACCGTGTTCTCGGGCGTGACCCCGGACATGCGGATCGCGCAGGAAGAAATCTTCGGCCCGGTCGCCACGATCATGACCTATGACACGCTGGACCAGGGCATCGAACTGGCCAATGCCACCGAATACGGCCTGTCGGCTGCAATCACCGGTGATCCGGCCAAGGCCGCACCGGTAGCAGCCAAGTTGCGCGCCGGCATGGTCGCAATCAACAACTGGGGCCCCACCCCGGGCGCTCCGTTCGGCGGCTACAAGCAGTCGGGCAACGGCCGCGAAGGCGGTCTGGCCGGCCTGAAGGACTTCATGGAAATGAAGGCGATCTCGGGCCTACCTGCCTGATTTTCAAACAAGAATCTCAGTAACTTGCAAAGCCCTCCCCTTGCGGGAGGGCTTTTTTGCAGCCATGGTGCCGCAGAGCGGAGGGATCTATGCGCCGTCGTCAATTCCTGTCCGCCGCTGCCGCCACCAGTGCCGCAATGGCCAGCCCGGCCATCCTTCGCGCGGCCCCTGTATCAAGTTCGACTGGGCAAAGCGGCGACATAGGCTTGCTCGGGGAAATCCTGCGCAGCCTCCATCCCGGGCTGTACCGCTACTTACACCCGGACGCCTTCGATGCCGCGTT
>JALRBT010000180.1 GCA_023262255.1 Ilumatobacteraceae bacterium | reverse complement strand
CACCTGGGTGAACTCGGGTGGCCTCGGCACGATGGGCTTCTCCATTCCCGCAGCCATCGGCGCCAAGGTCGGTCGACCCGATCGCACGGTCTGGGCCGTCGACGGTGACGGTTGCTTCCAGATGACGGCACAGGAGCTCGTCACAGCGAGTGTCGAGCGCATTCCGATCAAGGTCGCAGTGCTCAACAACTCGTATCTCGGCATGGTGCGCCAGTGGCAGGAGATGTTCTATGAAGAGCGCTACAGCGAGGTGTACTTGTCGCCCGAAGTTCCCGACTTCGTCAAGTGGGCCGAGGCGATGGGTTGCGTCGGTATTCGTGTCGAGAGTCCCGAAGAGGTCCAGCCGGCGATCGAGAAGGCCAACAGCATCGATGACCGCTCGGTCGTCGTCGAGTTCCGCGTCGACGCGAGCGAGAAGGTCTTCCCGATGATTCCGGCCGGTCAGAGCAACGACGACATCTTGCTGCATCCCACGCAGCAGCCACGAAAGGAGTTCCTGCGATGAGCGGAGCCAATCCATACGGCAGCGCACCAACGCATCACATGCTGTCGGTGCTCGTGCAGAACCGACCAGGCGTGCTCGCACGCGTGGCGAGTTTGTTCGCCCGTCGTGGCTACAACATCTTCTCGCTCGCCG
>JALRBT010000017.1 GCA_023262255.1 Ilumatobacteraceae bacterium | reverse complement strand
CGTCGTCGGCGGCCGCGTCGCGCAATACCTCGACCTGCTCGACGGTCACCCGCAAATCCTCACCAAGCTCGCGCAGGGTTGCGGCACAACGGGCCAGGCGATGACGAATCAAACGCTGTTCGATACCCGCCGGTAACTGCACGCTCATGGGGTACGTCATCCTACGAGCGCAATGGTGCCCGAGGTGGGAGTCGAACCCACACACCCTTTCAGGCAACGGATTTTGAGTCCGTCGCGTCTGCCATTTCGCCACTCGGGCAACGACGCTCAAGGCTAGTGGCGCGACCGATTGCGCAATCTCTCGTAACCTCTAACCAACAAGCTTGCGTCAGACAGGGAGGTCCGTTGCTCGCGTTTCTGTTTCCCGGTCAGGGATCGCAGCGGCCCGGCATGGGGAGACCATGGCGTGATCACGACAGTTGGGAACTCGTCGACGAAGCATCCGAGATTGCAGGGCGCGACGTCGGTCGCCTCCTGCTCGACGCGGACGCCGAAGAATTGAAGGACACGCGCAATGCTCAACTCACCACGTTCGTGAGCAGCCTCATGGTGTTGGATGCCGTGGAACGTCTCGGTGTCGAGCCGAGCATCTGCGCCGGACACAGTCTCGGCGAGTACACGGCGTTGACGGCCAACGGCGCCCTCGGGTTCGACGACGGTGTCCGCCTGGTGATCGAGCGTGGCGACGCCATGCATGACGCCGGTCAGGCATCACCTGGAACGATGTCCGCGGTACTCGGATTGGACGACGACCTCGTCGAAGTGGCGTGTCGTCGTGCCGACGACAACGTGTGGGTTGCCAACTTCAATGCACCGGGTCAGGTCGTGATCGCGGGTTCACCGGGAGGCGTCGAGAAGGCCTCGCAACACGCCAAGGAACTCGGCGCAAAGAGGGTCATGTCCCTCCCCGTTTCGGGTGCATTCCACACGCCATTCATGAACGCGGCGCGGGATCGGCTTCGTCTCGCACTCGCTGCAGCCAAGCCACGCGATGCCGACGTTCCCATCGTGTCGAACGTGGATGCCCTCCTGCATCAAAGCGGCGACGACTGGGCTTCGCTCCTGTCGGCACAACTCTGCTCACCGGTTCGATGGAAGCACGTGCTACTGGAACTACAGAAGCAGTCCGTCGCCGGTTACGTCGAACTTGGACCGGGCGGGGTGCTCTCCGGCATGGTGAAGCGAACACTCGATGGTGCGCGGGTCATCAGTGTTGCCACACCCGACGAGCTCGACAACCTGCTGGAGTGGGTCAGTCAAGTCACGCCGCCCAAATCCACCGACCACGACGGCGAGCACCTCTTCGTGGTGGAACGCCTGGTGGTGAGTCCGGCCGCGGGTGTGTTTGCGCGACGCCCCGACATCGCCGACGGTGCGCGCATCGAGGTGGGCACGCTGCTCGGTCACGTCGGTGACGTCGACGTTCGTTCGGCATTCGCCGGCATTCTGCAGAACTTCATCGCCCACGAGGGCGAACGACTCACGATGCGTGAGCCCGTCGCATGGTTGAGGACCCACTGATGACCGGTGGTCGAATCCTCGGATGGGGTACGGCACTGCCCGACAAGGTGCTCACCAACGGTGACCTGTCGGTGATGATGGACACCAACGACGAGTGGATCACCGAACGCACCGGTATCAAACGACGCCATATCGGTGGAAGTACGGCATCCTTGTCCATCGAGTCCGCGCAACGCGCCATCGACATGTCGGGCGTCGATCCTGCGTCGATCGACGGCCTGGTGCTCTCCACCACCACCCCCGATCGCACGGTTCCCGCCACCTCGGCAACCGTGCAGAACGCGCTCGGCCTTCGCTGCGGCGCCTTCGATGTGAATGCCGCATGCTCGGGTTTCGTGTACGCCTACGTGGTGGCGCACGGGCTCCTGGCGATCGGGGCGAAACGGCTGCTGGTGATCGGAACCGACACGTTGTCGCGCATCACCGACTGGAGCGATCGCGGCACCGCGATTCTCTTCGCCGATGGCTCCGGCGCGTGCGTGGTGGATGCAGTCTCCGAGGGCGGACAGTTGCTCGGCTGGGACCTGGATGCCGATGGATCACTCGAGCACCTCCTGTATGCCGACGTCGGTGGCTACATCCACATGGACGGCAAGGAGGTGTTCCGTCGCGCCGTTCGAATCATGGTCGACTCCGCTCACAAGTCCTTGGCGAAGGCGGGGTTGTCGGTAGACGACGTTTCGCTCTGCGTTCCCCACCAGGCCAACGTGCGGATTATCGAAGCCGCATGCCGCCAGTTGAGCCTGCCGATGGACAGGACCGCGGTCGTGCTGCAGGAAACGGGCAATACGTCGTCCGCATCAATTCCTCTCGCGCTGTTCGATGCCGCCGACAATGGACGACTGAGAGACGGTGACATCGTGTTGATGGTGGGATTCGGGGCGGGCATGACCGCGGCGAGTGCCGTCATCGAATGGAGGGCCACATGAGTCGGGTCGTGCTCGTTACCGGGGGCAGTCGTGGAATCGGATTGGCAACCGCCCGGCGCTTTGCCGCGCTCGGCGACAAGGTGGCCGTCACCTACAACTCCACTCCCCCGTCGGGCGACTTCTTCGCCGTCAAGTGCGACGTGACGTCGGCCGACGACGTCGACGCCGCGTTCTCGGCCGTCGAGAAGGAATTGGGGCCGGTCGAGATCCTGGTCGCCAACGCCGGCATCACGAAGGACACCTTGCTCCTTCGGATGTCGGAGTCCGACTTCACCTCGGTCGTCGACGCCAACCTGACCGGCGCCTATCGCGTCTGCAAACGAGCCGCCCAATCCATGTTGCGCGCGCGAAGAGGTCGCATCATCTTGGTGTCCAGCGTCGTCGGACTTCTCGGACAAGCAGGTCAAGCCAACTACGCCGCATCCAAGGCGGGACTGGTGGGATTCGCACGATCCCTCGCGCGCGAATTCGGTAGTCGGAGCATCACGGTGAACGTCGTCGCTCCCGGACCGGTCGACACCGATATGACTCGCGCATTGGGCGACGAGAAATTGCAGGCGTTCGCCGATCTCGTACCGCTCGGAAGGATTGCAACCGCCGACGAAATCGCCGGCGCGATTGCGTTCCTCGCGTCTGGCGATGCCGCCTACATCACGGGCGCGGTGTTGCCCGTCGACGGCGGCCTCGGCATGGGACACTAGGCTGAAGCAAACGAGGAGGCCCACGTGAGCCAAGACCTATTCGACCGATTCACCAAATGTGCCGTCAATCTGTTGTCGGTTGACGCCGCAAAAGTCACCCGCGAGGCCCGCTTCAAGGAGGACCTGGAAGCCGACAGTCTCGACCTCGTCGAGTTCGTCATGGAGCTCGAGAGTGAATTCGGCGTCGAGGTACCCGAGAAGGAACTCGAGGGCATCACCACCGTCGGACAAGCCTTCGACCTCATCGTCGCAAAAACCAAGTAACACTCCCGATGCAGGGAGCGGGTCATCGTGTAGCGATCACGGGCTACGGGGTCGTCGCCCCCTGCGGAGTCGGAAAGGCCGCGTTCTGGAAGGGTGTGCTCGGACCCGGCATCACCAACGCGAAAACCGTCGAACTCGCCGAATGGGATCCCCTCCCGTACTTCGCCAACCCGAAGGAGGCTCGTCGGGCCGATCGCGTGGAGCAGTTTGCACTGGCCGCAGCCCACGAAGCCATCACCCAGTCGGGCTCGCTGCCGTATGCGCCGGAACGCATGGGCAGCATCTTCGGCACCGGTATCGGCGGCCTACGGACGCTCGAGGAACAAGTGATCACCCGCGTGGAGAAGGGCGAACGTCGGGTCTCGCCGTTTCTCGTTCCGATGATGATGTCCAATGCGTGCGGTGCCGCAATCTCCATGCGCTACCACCTCCAAGGTCCAGCCGAGACCATTTGCACCGCCTGTGCGGCGGCCACGCACGCCCTCGGATACGCGGCACGGTTGGTGGCGTGGGGTCGTTGTGACGCCGTCGTAAGTGGTGGCGCCGAATCGGCGGCCACGATCACCGCGGTTGCCGGATTCGCCAACATGACCGCACTCTCGAGCAGTGGCTCCAGCAAGCCATTCGATGCATCACGGGATGGCTTCGTCTTCGGCGAGGGCGCCGCGGTGTTCGTCCTGGAGCGTTACGATCTTGCCGTTGCCCGTGGGGCGACCATCGTTGCAGAAGTGCTCGGCGCTGCGAGCAATGCCGACGCCCACCACATCACCGCACCTTCTCCGGGTGGTGTCGGGGCGATCGCCTGCATGCAACAAGCGCTCCACGACGCGGGACTTTCACCGAGCGACATCAAGCAGGTAAACGCCCACGGGACGTCGACACCACTCAACGACCTCGCCGAATCCCAGGCGGTGGCCGCGGTCTTCGGCACGCCCACACCTCCGGTGACCTCCATCAAGGGCGTTACGGGTCATCCACTCGGCGCTGCCGGCGCTCTCGAGGCAGCCGCCGTCCTGCTCTCGTTCGAACACTCACTCATTCCGCCGACTGCCAACACCACCGCACTCGGCGACGACATCGAGTGCGACGTGGTGATGGGCTCGCCACGGTCGTGGACACCGGGACCGACCATTTCCAACAACTTTGGTTTCGGGGGCCACAACGGCTCCATCATCCTGGCTCCCGCGGAGTAACCACCCGACGCCAGCGGTCGTCAGCGTTCCGGGTCACCAGTCGTCAGCGGTCGACCAGCACGAACATCAGATCGCACTCGCACGCCAACTCGCCGTTCACCCGGGCGGTCCCCGACCCTTTCCCGGCTCGTGCGCTCATTCGACCCAACTGCACGGTCAGCACGAGTTCGTCCCCCGGCGCCACCTGACGTCGGAATCGCGCCGAATCCAACCCGCCAAAGAGTGGCAACTTGCCGGCCCGAGCAGGGTCGCTCAACAAGGCATAGGCGCCAACCTGGGCGATGGCCTCGCACATCAATACACCCGGCAGCGTTGGGCGTCCAGGAAAGTGTCCGCCGAAGAACCACTCGTCACCATGGAGGCGCCACCGACCCGTTGCGCTCACACCGATCTCCAGCGCCTCGATGGAATCGACGAAGAGGAACGGTGGTCGGTGTGGCAGAACCGCCTCGGGTGATGCAAACATTCCGGTCACTTACCCAACGCCTGAAGGAGAAACGCGGGCGTGTCCTTCGGCGAGATCTTGTACCACGCATGAAGAATTTTGCCGGTTCCATCGATGAGGAAGGCCGAACGCTCGATTCCCATGTATTCGCGCCCGTACATCGACTTCTTCTTCCACACCTTGTAGGCCATGGCCACGCGATGATCCTCGTCGGCCAGCAACGGAAACCCGAGTGAGTACTTTTCGTCGAACTTCAACTGCCGTGCCGGTGAATCGGGACTGATGCCTATGATCACTGTTCGACCAATGCGATCCTTCACCTCACTGAGCAAACACGACTGTTGCGTGCACCCCGGGGTGTCGGCCTTGGGGTAGAAGTACACCAGGACCTTCTTCTTGGAGAACTCCTTCAACGTTCGTTTCCTGCCGAATTGATCCAACAGCGCGATGGCAGGTGCCTTGTCACCGGTTTTCAACATGCAACGAAACTACTCGTCGATTGCTTCGCGAACCTGCGCCACGTAGTTCCCGACGGATTCCACTCCTTCGTCGAGGAGCCGACGCATCACCGACGCACCCTGGATGACGCCATCGGCAACTGCACACGCCTGCCCGGCCTGCCGAGCATCGGAGATCCCCACGCCCACCAGCACCGGCAGGTCCGTCACCCCCTTGACCCTGCCCGCAATGGCAGTGGCACTTGCGGACAGCGTTTCACGTTCACCCGTGACGCCGAGTAGTCCCACCGCATACACGAAACCCCGCGACCGCGCCGCAATTCGTGGTAACCGTTCATCCGGCGCAGTCGGTGCCGCCAACATCACCGTGGCCACATCCGCCGCGTCGGCTGTCACGCACCACTCGGCGGACTCCTCGAGCGGAAGATCGGGAACGATTGCTCCCGACACCCCGGCCGAACTCAGCATCCGGGCGAAACGTTCATGGCCCGCGCGAAACACCGTGTTGTAATAACACATCACCACCAAGGGAACCCCGACGTCCAGCGAACGAACACCGTCGAGAATCAGATGGAGCGTTGCACCGCGTAGCAATGCCTCGCGGGATGCGCGTTGAATCACGGGACCATCCATGACGGGATCCGAGAACGGAATTCCGATTTCAATGGCGTCCGCGCCGTTGGCCACGGCGGCACGTACTGCGTCCTGCCAATGTTCCACGCCACCGGTGATATACGGCACCAGGATCTTGCGGCCACCATCACGGCGTGCGCGTAGGTGCACCTCGAGAGGGATCATTCGCCGATCACCGACACCGCGAGGTCAGACGTTCGCCTCGCCCAAGGTGGGCCCGAGAATCTGCATCATCTGTGCCACGTCCTTGTCACCGCGCCCCGACAGGTTCATGAGCACCGTGGCTCCTTGCATGTTCGGTGCTTCCCGCGAGATCCAGGCAACCACATGGGCGCACTCGAGCGCGGGGATGATGCCCTCGGTGCGGCACAGGTAGTGGAAACCCGCGATCACCTCCTCGTCGGTCACGCTCGGATATTCCGCACGCCCGATCGAAGCGAGGTACGAGTGTTCGGGTCCGACACCCGGATAGTCCAAGCCCGCGGAAATCGAATGGGCTTCCTGTACCTGGCCCTCCTCGTCCTGCATGAGATAACTCTTCATGCCGTGCACCACCCCGGGGACACCGCGTCCCACCGCGGCACCGCCGGCGGGCTCCACACCAACCAACCTCGCGCGCGTATCCACGAATCCGCTGAAGATACCCATCGCGTTGGATCCACCACCAACGCAGGCCGTCACCACGTCGGGGTCCGCGCCCGTGAGTTCGCGAACCTGCACCCGTGCTTCTTCGCCGATGACGCTCTGGAATTGCCGCACGATGAATGGGTACGGATGCGGACCCATCACGGAGCCGATGCAGTAGTACGAATGCTCCACGCTGGCCACCCAGTCGCGCATTGCCTCGTTCACCGCATCCTTCAGCGTGCGACTACCCGACTGGGCAGCCTCCACTTCGGCACCGAGCAACCGCATGCGAAACACGTTCAGTGCCTGCCGTTCGACGTCCACCGCCCCCATGTACACCTTGCATTGCAGCCCAAGCAGCGCCGCAGCGGTCGCCGAGGCCACTCCGTGTTGCCCGGCACCGGTCTCGGCAATGAAACGCTTCTTGCCCATCCGCTTGGCCAGCAGGGCTTGACCCAGAACGTTGTTGATCTTGTGCGATCCGGTGTGGTTGAGATCCTCACGTTTCAGGATCAAACGGATGCCGAGCTGACGGCCGAGGTTGTGGCATTCCGTGAGGATCGAGGGTCGTCCCGCGTACTCACGCTGCAGCCGACCCAGCTCGTTGCGGAAGTCCGGATCGTTCCATGCTTCATGGAATGCACGCTCCAGCTCCTGACACGCCGGCACCAGGGTTTCGGGCACGAACTGCCCGCCGAATTCGCCGAATCTTCCCTCGGCGCTGGGGTCGGCGAGCGCAGTCACCGAATCACTGTACAAGTGACTCGAACGTCGACAACGACCGTTGCACGAATCTCCGCACCTTGGTGGCATCCTTGCGACCGGGCTCCCGCTCGACTCCGCTGCACACATCGACACCATACGGACGAACGGTCACGATCGCATCGGAAACGTTCTCAGGTGTCAATCCACCCGACATGACGCAGCGCACACCCTTCGGAATCGATGCCAGGAGGCTCCAGTCGTAGGTCTCACCGGATCCCGGTGACGGTGAATCGAACAGCACCAGGTCGGTTCGGTAACGATCACAGGTTTGTGCATCCGCGCTTCCTGCCACGACGGCCTTCATCACCCAGCCGAGGTCGGCGGTGATCTCATCCACCATCGACGCCGTCTCGCGCCCGTGCAGTTGGGCCCCGCGCAGTCCGGCTTCGCGCACGATTCGCACCACCGATCGTGGGTCATGATCGCGGAACACCCCCACCGTGTGCACCCCGGGCGGCAGGCGCTTGACGATGTCGGCCACTTTTCCCGGCGTCACCTGCCGCTTCGATGGCGCGAAGATGAATCCCAAGGCGGTTGCCCCCATGGCAACGCTGAGCAGCGCATCCTCCTCATTCGTGATTCCGCAAATCTTCACGAACATGATGTTTACGAAGGTAGTACCACCCGAAGTTCTTCGAGCGCCTTTGCGCGATTCTCGGAGCGAACCAGATGCTCCCCCACCAGCACGGCTCGATAGCCGGCGTCGACACACCGACGCGCATCATCCCCGCCGGCTATACCCGACTCGGCAACCTTCACCACGTCGCTCGGAATCCGCCTCGCCAGTCGTACCGCACGCTGCGGATCGACGTGGAACGTGTGCAGGTCTCGCTGATTCACCCCGATACACCGGGCGTCGATCGCCATGGCGCGTTCGAGCTCGACCTCGTCGTGGACCTCGACCAAGGCGTCGATGCCAACCTCCATCGCGAGCGCATGCAGCCGCTGCAGTTCCCGGTCGCTCAGCGCTCCAACGATGAGCAGCACCGCATCTGCGCCCATCATTCGTGCATCGAGCACGTCGAGATCGCACACGGTGAAGTCCTTGCGCAACACCGGCAACGACACCGCGGCCCGAGCCGACGACAGGTCCGTCGCACTTCCCGCAAAGTGTGGTGCATCGGTGAGTACCGAGAGACAGTCGGCGCCACCTCGCTCGTACTCGCGAGCCAGGAGATCGGGTTCGATCCCCATGTTGATGTCGCCCTTCGACGGGGATCGTCGCTTGATCTCGGCGATCACCGCCAGGCGCGAGGCCGTCACCAGAGCACGCACGAAGCCGCGCGCGGAATCCTTCGGCAGATTCCGACGAACGGTGTCGGGATCGCGCGCGTCGTTGGCGGCCCGCCGGCGATGGTGTGCGATGATGCCGTCGAGGTACGTCACCGCGGTCAGAAACCGAAGCGCTCGCCGAGGTGCACAACGAGTGATCCGATCGGAACACGAACCTGCTCGGTGGTGTCGCGATCGCGCACCGTGACCGCATCGTCGTTCAGCGTGTCGAAATCCACCGTCACACAGCACGGCGTGCCCACTTCGTCCTGACGCCGGTAACGACGACCGATTGCCTGTGTTTCGTCGTAGTCGCACATGTACCTGCCCGACAGCATGGCGTGGACTCGCTCGGCCACGGGCGAGAGCGTGTCCTTCTTGGACAGCGGAAGCACCGCCACCTGATACGGCGCGATTCGCGGGTGGAGACGCAGGACCGTACGCGGCTCGTCGTTCACGACGTCTTCGTCGTAGGCGGCCAGGAGGAATGCGGCCATCGTTCGATTGACGCCGGCCGCCGGCTCAACGACGTACGGCACGTACCGTTCGTTGGTCGTCGGGTCGAAGAAGTCGAGTCGCTGCCCGGAATGCTTCGCGTGCTGCGTGAGGTCGTAGTCGGTACGTTGCGCGATTCCTTCGAGTTCACCCCATCCCCACGGGAACATGAACTCGATGTCGCACGTGCCCGCGGAGTAATGGGAGAGTTCGTCCTTGTCGTGTTCGCGCAGGCGCAACATCTCGCGGGGAATTCCGTGTGCCACGTACCACTCCAGACGTTCGTTCTTCCAGTAGTCGTACCACTTCGCGCTCTCGGCCGGGGGCACGAAGAACTCGAGTTCCATCTGTTCGAACTCGCGAGTTCGGAAGATGAAGTTCCCGGGAGTTATCTCGTTGCGAAAACTCTTGCCTACTTGTGCGATTCCGAATGGCGGCTTCTTACGACTCGTGGAGAGCACGTTGGCAAAGTTCACGAACATGCCCTGCGCGGTTTCCGGTCGAAGATACACCTCCGCGCCGGCACCCTCGATGGGCCCCGCATGCGTCTTGAACATCAGGTTGAAGGCACGGGCCTCGGTGAAGGTGCAGCCCTTCATCTTTTGCGGACAGTCGCGTGACTCGAGTTGGTCCTGACGGAATCGCCGCTTGCAGACGGTGCAGTCCACGAGTGGATCGCTGAAATTGGCCAGATGACCGCTGGCTTCGAAGGTTTGCGGCGGATTCAGGATTGCGGCGTCGATCAACACCACGTCGCTGCGCGACTGCACCATCGAGCGAATCCATGCGTCCTTCACGTTTCGCAACATGAGTGCACCGAGCGGACCGTAGTCGTACGACGACCGGAACCCACCATAGATCTCGGCACTTGGAAACGCGAATCCCCGGCGCTTTGCCAGGTTGACGATGTCCTCGAGTTCCTTGGCCGGCACTCGGTTCAGGCTAGTAGTCGTACTATGCGCACGTGCCGCGACTACGGTCGCGGCGCCTCGAACAACGACGACGACCGAATCCGACGCTCCAAGTGGTGCTCCATTGCGCTTCGGCCGTACGACACCACCTCCCGCACCGTGACGTTGGGCAGGTCGTTGTTGCGAACGACCGACGTGATTCGGCCGTCCAGTACCTCCTGCACGATTGCGAGGGCGCGTGGCGAGATCGCCGTACCGCGTCGATGGTGGCGACATTGCACTCCGCCACCTTGCACGTCGATCGCCACGAGGTCATCGATGCCGGAACAGACGATGCACCGGTCGACGCACGGTCCGACACCCTCTTCCTGGAGCAGGCGCAGCTGCAACGCAGGAAGGAGGAGCGCGGAGTATTCGGAGTTCAATTGTCGAAGCGCCCCCACCAACATTCGGTACAGGTGCGGACTCGGCGAGCGTTCATGTGCGAGCTGCTCCACCACCTCGCACATGGCGAGGCCGTCGGTGGTGGCCTCCAGGTTGCGACGGGTCGCGGTCGTCACCTCCACAAGTTCCACCTGGTTCACGATGTCCAGTTCGCGACCGCGATACAGCTGTACCTGGACGTGACTCATCGGCTCCAAACGCGAGCCGAATTTCGACGTGGTCTTGCGAATGCCCTTCGCGACGGCCCGGACCTTGCCCGAGTCCTGGGTGATCAGGGTGACGATTCGGTCGGACTCCCCCAATTTGTGCGTGCGAAGGACCACGCCGACGTCGCGGTACAGCGGCATCAGGAATCCACGCCGCCGAATCGGCGGTCGCGACGCGTGAAGTCGTCGATCGCCATCTCGAGATGCTCGGCGTCGAGCGCCGTCCAGGGAGCATCCAGGAAGACGAGCTCCGCATAGGCCAATTCCCACACCAATGATCCGGGCATCGTGGTGGCATCTCCCAGGACGATCACCAGATCCGGTTCGTTCGGGGCGGGTGCGGTGATTGCAGCCGACAGACGATCCTCGGTTACCTCGCTCGACGAGACAACGCGCGCTGCGGCATCCACGATTCGTTGCTTCCCGTCGGCGAGCGGGTCCACGATGATCGTCACGCCAGCCTCGCTCAGCACCACGACCCGATTCGCGTACCGCACCCCTCCGCACGACGTCTGCAAGACCTGCCGAATCGATTCGATTTCGCCGTCGGCACCACCGTGTGTCGGGATGATCGTTGCCCATTCGGCGCCGCCCGCCTGCGCGACCCGCGCCACCAGATCAATTCGTGCCCGCCATTGCTCGGGCGAAGTGTCCGCCCACTCGCCGACCGACCCGGCGCACAACAGGAGATGGGACAACGATGCAGCGGCGACCACCGTTACATCCTCGCACTAGGAACTAGTTTCGTACGACACACCATGAACTCTCCGGCCACGTCGACGCCCCACCGCCTCCACGTCGCCTGCATCATGGACGGGAACGGTCGCTGGGCCAAACGCCGTGGGCTTCCCCGCACCGCGGGACACACGGCGGGCGAAGAGGCGCTCGCCGACGTGGTACGAACCGCGGCACGACGCAACATCGGATGGCTCACCGTATTCGGTTTCAGTACGGAGAACTGGGTGCGACCCCCGTCCGAGGTGCGTCACATCCTCGGATTGCACCGCAAACTCTTCGGACGCATCGAGGAACTCAACGCCAACAACGTGCGCGTCAACTGGATTGGACGGCCCTTCGATGAGCCGGGGTCTCGAACCCCGAAGTCGGTGCAACGAGCAATCCTTCAGGCCATCGAGGACACAAAGGGCAACACCGGCATGGTACTGACGGTGGCGTTCGACTACGGCAGTCGCGCAGAGATTGCACGGGCCGCTCGACGAGCACATCCACTCGACGTCGATTCGGTCACCACCGAGATGTACGACCCCACGCTTCCGCCCGTCGACGTGCTGGTTCGCACCTCGGGCGAATCTCGCGTCTCCAACTTCCTCCTGTGGCAGGCGGCGAATGCACGCGTGTACTTCACCGATTGTTCATGGCCGGACTTCGGCGCAACTCAACTCGATGAGGCGCTCGCATTGGGGACGAGGACGGCCCCACCCGATCACGGTGCCACCACATGACCGCGCCCAGGCGATGACGCCCGCGGCATCGTCGGCGCTCACTCTGCTCGACACGGTCATCGCCCGGTTGCAGCACGCCGAACAGCGCGCTGGCCAGGCGGACATGGTTCACCACGTCGCCGACGCGATCGCGTCGGGCCGGACCCTCGTGGTGCAAGCCGGCACCGGGACCGGCAAGACGCTCGGCTACCTGGTTCCCATTCTGGCCGCCGGGCGAACCGCCGTCGTCGCGACCTACACCAAGGCATTACAAGATCAACTTGCCAGTGTCGACCTGCCGCTCCTGCAGTCCGTGTGCGACGATGACCCCGATCTGTCGTTCTCCTGGGCGATCCTCAAGGGCCGCAACAACTACCTGTGTCGACAGCGCGTGTCGGAGATCGCCACGGGCCACGACCAACTGCCGCTCGGTGACGTGCCGCGGGATGTCGCGCGCGAAGTGCACCAACTCGTCGAGTGGTCCGACCGCACCGAATCGGGCGAACTCTCCGACGTGCCGTTTCAAGTCGGTGACTCTGCATGGCGAAAGGTGAGTCTCGGGTCCGACGAGTGTCCTGGTGCCGCCAAGTGCGCGTTCGGCGAGACCTGCTTCACCGAGCGCGCGCGGGAACGAGCCAAGAATGCCAACGTCATCGTGGTGAACTTCACGCTGTACGGTCTGGATCTCGAACAAGAACGGGAGTTCCTCCCGCCGCACGACGTGGTGGTGTTCGACGAAGTCCACGAACTCGAGGACGTCATCAGCGAGACGGCGTCCGTTTCGCTCACCGGTCGGATGATTGCAACCGCCGCCGAATCGGCGCGTCAGGCGTTGTCACGCCAGAAACTCCCGAACGCGCTGGCCAAAACCGGCAAGGAGTTAGACGAGGTGTTGACCCACCATTCCGGACAACGCCTCCCTCAACCACTGCCATCGGACATCCACGGCGTGATCGGCAATGCCACAAGCCAGTGCGGATTGATCCTCGACGAGTTACGAGCGACGACCACCGAAACTCCGGAACTGCTCCGCGCAACGTCGACGATCGCTCGCCTCCAGGAATCGCTCTCCAAGATGCTTTCCGGCGGCAGCAACATGGTGCTGTTCGTCCTCGACGTGCGCGGTGCCGCACGTTTGACGGCCGCCCCGAAGCGGGTCGACCACGTGCTCGATCGCGTATGGGACGAAACCACCGCCATTCTCACCAGCGCAACCATTCCTCCCGGACTCCCACGTCAACTCGGATTGTCGTTGGATGACGTCGACATCGTGCGTGTTGCGAGCCCGTTCGATTACGCACAACAGTCTCTGCTGTACCTCGCCGACGACCTGCCCCCACCCAACGACCCTGCCCGACCGGCACAGTTGCAGCAACGAATTCGTGAATTGATCAGCCTGTCCGGCGGTTCTGCACTGGTTCTCTTCACCAGTTGGAGCGTGCTGCGCGACACCGCCGACGCACTCGACGGGAAGCTCGGATCCGGAATCACGTTGTATCGCCAGGACGACATGCCCAAGAAGGCGCTCCTCGACGCATTCCGCGACGACCATGCTTCCTGCCTCTTTGCGACTCGTGGCTTCTTCCAGGGCGTTGACGTACCGGGAGACGCCCTACGAATGGTGATCCTCGACAAGGTTCCGTTCCCCGCGATGAACGACCCGCTCCTCGACGCGCGTCGAGACGAAGCGGGTCCGGCGGCGTTCATGCACGTGGATGTACCGATCGCAGCGGCGTCGCTCGCGCAGGCCGCCGGTCGGCTCATCCGCACGGCCACCGATCACGGGGTCGTGGCGATACTCGATCCGCGTCTGTCCACCAAGAGATACAAGGGTGCCGTGCTGTACGGCGTGTCGCACATGCCCGAGACGAACTCGCTCGAACGAGTTGCCGACTTCTTCGTTCGTCGCACGTCCTGACGTTCGACGAAACACCCGTTTCGAAGGTCGCTAGTCGCCCGTCTTGAAGCGGTATCCCATGCCACGAGCGGTGGTGATGAACCGGGGTTCGTTCGGTGAATCCTCGATCTTCACTCTCAGCCGACGAATGTGCGCATCCACCAAGCGACTGTCGCCGAGGTACTCGTAACCCCATACCCGCTCCAGCAATTGGTCCCTGCTCAGCACGCTGTTGGGATGGTCGGCGAACTCGATCAACAAGCGCAACTCCGTCTTCGTGAGTGCCACCTCCACCCCACCCTTCAAGACGATGCCGGCATCGCGACGAAGTTCGATGTCCCCGAATCGCGTCACATCCGGGGTTCGCCCCGTCGATTCGCGCACGATTCTGCGAAGCGCGGCACGAATGCGAGCCGCGAGTTCCTTGGAGTTCACCGGCTTGGTGACGTAGTCGTCGGCGCCGGCCTCGAGACCAGCAACGAGATCGTGGGTGTCGGTCTGGGCGGTGACCATGATGATGGGGAGATTGCTCTTGGCGCGAATCTCGCGGCACACTTCGAAACCCGAGATGTCGGGCAACCGCAAGTCGAGCAGTACCAGGTCGGGATGTTCCTCGGCGACCAGCGCCAGACCGGTTCGTCCGTCGGGTGCCTGCAGCATCTCGTATCCCTCGTCCTCCAGCGCCAAACTCAACGCAGCACGAATTCCGGCATCATCCTCCACCAGCAAAATCGTCGCCATCGGGACGCATTCTGCCAAAGTTTTTCGATTTGTTACAGAAAACGCACACATCCACCAAATTGCCGTCATTTCCGGACCCCACGCTGGGAAGGAGCCGGCGCGGGCCATGCTCCCCCTTGGTCCCGCCGGCTCAATGGTGAGCCGACACGGTGTGTGTCGAGCAGCCGAGCATCGACCGCTCCCGTCCTCCTCGAGTTGCGCCATGCTGGACGGGTGACCGAGACGCAACATGCCCCACCGTTGCAACTGCGGTCGCTTCGACCCGGTCTGCGTGCGCGAATCGTGGTGTACTTCTCGCTTGCAACGCTGATTGGCGTGGTCATCCTGAGCGTGGTCACGTTCGCCGCGACCCGCAACTACCTCCTCGACCAAGCCACATCCTCCGCCAAATCGCAGGCGATCGCCAATGCGCAGCTGGTTCGCTCACTGGTGGGAACCGCCCGCTCGGACGCCGGAGAAGTTGTCACCAACCTGCGCACGGAAACCGGCGGGTACGCGGTACTGCATCTTGGTACCGAGGATCTCTTCTACGCCCAAGCACCGTTGCGGTTCACCCAATCCAATCTTCCGGCGTCGTTCGTCAGCAATGCGATTCGTGGCGTGAGTGGCGTGCAGCGAGTGGACTTCAACGATCGGCCCTTCGAAGCCGTGGCGGTGGCGATACCCGCAATCGATGCGACGTATTTCGAGGTGTTCCCGATCAACGACGTCTCCGACACGCTGGGCACCATCCGCAGCACCCTCGTTGCGGCGGTCATCGGCATCACCATCGTTGCCGGCCTCATCGGTTTCCTCCTGAGCGGCAACGTGCTTCTTCCCCTGCGCCGTGTCACCGCCGCCGCCAAGACCATCGCCGAGGGAGCCCTCGGGACTCGTCTCGAGGCCGAGCGCGATCCCGACCTGCAGCGACTCGTGACCAGTTTCAACGGAATGGCCGACGCCGTCCAGGAGCGAATCGAGCGCGAGGAACGATTCGCCAGCGACGTCAGCCACGAACTTCGATCTCCGATCACGTCCCTCGGGGCGGCGGTCGACGTGCTCCAGGGACGAGCAGACGAGTTGTCGGATCGCAATCGTCAGGCCCTCGAGATCATCGCCGCCCAGGTTCGCCGCTTCGACCGAACGGTGCTCGACTTGCTCGAGTTGAGTCGACTCGATGCCCGAGCCGGTCAGGACCAACTGGAAGAGCTCCACCTCACGTCGCTCGTTGAACGTATCGCTGCGCGGCACGGCTACGAAGAAGTGCTCGTCGTATCGGATCTCGGGGGTGACGACCTGGTTCTCGTCGACAAGCGCCGCATCGAACGCGTCCTCGTAAACCTCCTCGACAACGCACGGGACCACGCAGGTGGCGCGTCGGAAATCCTGCTCAGCACCAACGACGACGACCTGCTCCTCATCGTCGACGACAACGGGCCCGGAATCGGCGTGAGTGAACGATTGCGAATATTCGAGCGCTTTGCTCGTGGTACCGCGTCACGAAACAGTGTCGGAAGCGGTCTCGGACTGGCGATCGTCTCCGAACACGCCAGCGCCATCGGTGGTCGGGCATACGTCGATACCTCGCCTAGCGGAGGTGCCAGGTTCGTCGTAACCATTCCGCGACTGGATGCCGAGGCATGAAGCGCGCGCTGAGCCTTGCCGTCGTTGTGGCGCTTGCGGCATGCGGGGTGCCCGAGGAGGGTCGATTCCTGGCTCTTCCCGACGATGAGGTCCCCGACGCGCTCTCGGCCACCACGAGCACCGTCCTCGTCGCCACCACCACCTCCACGACCGTCGAAGCATCGTCGGATGCCCCCACCACCACGGTTACGGAGGTGCTGTACGACGCCGTCGAGTTCTACTTCGTGAGCGCCAACAGGGTGGTTCGCTCCGAGCGGCGTATCGTCAGCCCGGCTACTCCCACACAGGTTCTGGACACGTTGTTCGCCGGACTCGACGCCACCGCCCAAACTGCCGGACTGCGCTCGGCGCTACCTCGTGGGTTGACCGCCACCATCGACGTGCGTCGTGGTGTCGCTCGCGTGGCGTCCACCGCGCCGTTCCTCTCGGAACTCGAGCCGCTCGACCAGCGACTCGCCATTGCCCAGATCGTGCTCACGCTCACGCGTCGACCCGGAATCGGGCAGGTGCTGTTCGAAGTGGATGGGCTGCAGATCCAGGTGCCGCGTGGCGGAGGTGATCTCACCGCACCGGGCGCGCCCGTGACGTACGACGACTACCTGAGCGTCATCTCGACGCTGGATCAATAGCACTAGTAGCCGAGTCGTTCGATCCTGTCGAGTCGTTGCTGCCAACCCTCGTCGACCACCACGACGAGTTCGATGTGTGCACCCTTGGCGAGCTGCAGCCGTACGGCCGTGCCAACTTCCTTCAACACCTGACCGCCCTTCCCGATGACCATGCCCTTTTGACTATCGCGCTCCACGACGATCTCGCAGCGAATGCGGGGCCACTCGTATTCCGTCACGCGCGTGGCGATGGAGTAGGGCAACTCCTCACGCATCCGCGACAGGAGTTCCTCTCGCACCAGGTCGGCGACCCACAGCGTTTCCGGGGTTTCACGAACGACATCGGATGGGTACAGCGGTTCGCCTTCGGGCAAACGGGTTGCCAGCCAGTCCAGGAACACCTCGACCCCTTCGCCGGTCTTTGCCGAGAGCGGAAAATATGCCTCCGCATCCAATGCGGCGACCGCGGACAGCTGCTTCAAAACCTTCGCTCGAGGTGCGCGGTCGATCTTGTTGACGACGATCGCACCGGTTGCGAGGTTCATCCGCTCTGCGACGAACTGGTCTCCACGACCGAACGGCATGGTGGCATCGATCACCAGACACGTCACGTCGACTTCACGACTGGCGTCCAATGCCGTGGCGTTGACTCGTTTTCCGAGGGCACTCACGGGTTTGTGGATGCCCGGTGTATCGACGAAGACGATCTGGGCGTCGCTTCTGTGCACGACCGCACGCACACGGGTACGCGTCGTCTGTGGTTTGTCGGAGACGATCGACACCTTCCGACCGCATGCCGCATTCAGGATGCTCGACTTACCGACGTTGGGCCGGCCGACCAGGCTCACAAACCCACTGCGCATCTCCGTTCGACGCTATCCATCTGCCAGACTCTCTGCCATGCCGGAACGCCGCAAGTGGTTCGATCGTATGCAGCCACAAACGCTGCAGATCGCCAGTTGGTTGCTCTACATCAACGGTTTCTTCGCGCTCGTTGAGTTGATCGATGGGGGCGACGTGCTCCACTACTTTCGCCAGCGATACGCCCTCGGCTTCTTCCTCGGACTGATCGTGGTTGCGGCCTATGGCGCAGGTGCCTTCCTCATGGCGAACGAACGACGAGTGGGTTGGAGAATCGCGGTCGCTGCGGCCGCATCCCCGTTCGTCCTCACGTTCGTCGCCTACACCCAGTTGAATGCCCCATGGCGATACCGGTTGTTCGGCGCCAGTCTTCTGTCGTTTGCGTTCGACGCCGCCCTTCTTGCCCTGCTACTGCACCCGCAGAGCAGGGAGCACCAGCGAATCTGGTATCACTAGAACATGACAAAAACCATCATGAAGGGCGCCGAGGGCGTCAAGGCCCACGTCGGACAACACCTCGGCTACAGCGACTACATCACCGTTACCCAGGAGATGGTGAACACCTTTGCCGATGCAACCGGTGATCACCAATGGATCCACATCGATGTCGAGAAGGCCAAGCAGGGTCCGTTCGGTGCACCGATCGCGCACGGCTACCTCACGTTGTCACTCGGCCCCTCGCTGCTTCCCCAGATCTACGGCGTGGAGGGTGCCGTCATGGGTGTCAACTACGGCACGAACAAGGTCCGCTTTCCATCGCCGGTGCCCGTTGGCTCCCGACTTCGTGTGGGCGCCAAACTGCTCGCGGCCGACGACGTTGCGGGAGGTGTTCAGATGACGCTCGAGGCGACGTTCGAGATCGAGGGCGCCAGCAAACCGAGTTGCGTTGCCGAACTCGTATTTCGTACGTACTTCGCCTAACGAAACTGCTTCGCCACGCCGGCGAAGAGGTCGAGCGTCGTCGTGTCGGGGTAATCCGCGCACCACGGCACGAAACCGACGCAGCCCATCTTCACGTAGCGCGCCACCTTCTCGCTCACCTGCTCGGGTGTTCCGACCAGGGACGTCGCCCTCCACTGCTCGAGCGGGTGACCCCACAAACTTCGTGAGCCCGACTGTTCGACTTCGCGTTCCGATTCACGCATGAACACCTCGGGTGACCACGTGAGGCCGATCTCGTCCATGTCACGACCGACCGCCTTGCAGTGTTCGGCGAGGATGTTCTTTTTCCGCAGAAAATCCTCCTCGGTGCCCCCGAAATTCGCGTAATCGGCGTGCCGTGCCACCACTCGCAAGGTGAGTTGTTCGCCACCCCCTCCAATCCAGATTGGAGGCCGTGGTTTTTGCACGGGTTTCGGATCGCAATTGCCCCTCACCAACGTGTAGTACGTGCCGTCGTAGTTCGTTTCGGGCTCCGACCACATCATCTTCACGATCTCGACGCACTCACGCAACATCGCGATGCGTTCCTTTGGCGACGGAAAGTCGTATCCATACCCGAGACACTCGTTTTCGTACCAACCGGCACCGATCCCCCAATCGAGGCGACCGCCACTGATGACGTCGATCGTCGAGGTGATCTTTGCCAGTAGCGACGGCTCGCGGTACAAGTTGCAACCCACCATCTGGCCGAGGCGTATGCGCGAGGTGCGTTGGCTGATGGCCGCGATCGTGGTCCAGCATTCGAAGACTGCTTCGTGTGCCGGCTTCGGAACGTTGTGGAAGTGGTCGTACACCCAGATCGAGTCGTAGCCGAGTTGCTCGGCTCGCACCGCGATCTCCACCGCCTTGGCCCACTTGGCCTGGTCGTCGGGAATGGAGTGCAACTCCATCTTCCAGCCCTGCGGCATGAACACTCCGAACTGCAGTTTGCTCATAGCGGTACCCCTTCGGTCATAACGGTAGATCTCCGGTTGCGGCTTTGGTGGTGCCGTGGTCCTTGTACGCCGCAATGGTGCGTTGCGCAATTCGCATCTGGTGGATCTCGTCGGCGCCATCGGCAAAACGGCTCCATCGCGCTTGTTGCAACATGTGGGCCAGTGGCGTGTCGGTGGAGTACCCCAAGGCCCCGTGAACTTGGATCGCCCGATCCACGATCTGCCACAGGCTGTTGGCGACGAAGTGTTTCGCCATCGACACTTCCGAGGTGAACGGTAAGCCGCTCTCGATCTTGTACGCAGCGTGCAACACCATCAACTTGCATTGGTACAGCTCCATTGCCGAGTCGGCGATCAACCACTGGATGCCCTGCTTTTCGGCCAATAGCGAGCCATGGGAGAACCTGTTCAACGATCGATCCACCATCATGTCGAGCGCAGTCTCCGCCTGACCAATCCAGCGCATGCAGTGCGCCAAGCGCGCCGGTCCCAGGCGATACTGACCCAACAAATGACCCTGGCCGCGACCACCGAGCATCTGGGATTTATGAACCCGGAGATCCTTGATTTCGATCTCGCAGTGGTTGTGTCCCCCGGACATCGTCTCCACGTCTCGAACGATGTTGAATCCCTCGCTCGGTATGTCGACGATGAAGCAGGAATTCGCAGCCTGCGGAACGTCCGGATCGTCCTCCGTGCGGGCGACGAGCAGTGCGAACTGCGCACCCCGTGCACCGGAGATGAACCACTTGTGTCCGTTGATGACCCATTCATCGCCGTCCTCGTACGCGTGCGGTCGAATGAGGGTGGGATCGCTTCCCGCCACCTCGGGTTCGGTCATCGCAAAACAGGATCGGGCGGAGCCCTCGCACAGGGGGCGGAGATACTTCTCCTTCTGCTCCGGGGTGGCCCAATGCAGGAGCGTGTGTTGATTTCCCTCATCGGGTGCCTGCGCATTGAGCACGAACGGCCCTATCGACACCTTTGCCGCTTCTGCGGACACCGCAGCCATTGCAGTTGGGCCCAGTCCCATCCCGCCCCATTCGGCGGGCATGTGTGGCAACCACAATTTCTCGTCGTTGCGCGCGATACCGCGCAGCTCGACGATCGTCTTCACCACCTGCTTGCGTTCCGTTTGATCGGTCGCGTCCCAGCGCGGACGAACGACGTCGTCCATGAACCGTCGGACCCGCAACCGTACGTCCTCAACGTCGGGCGGGAAGGAGAAATCGATCATGTGTCCAGCATGCCTCACGCGACGGGGAAATCACGAAGCAAGGGCACCGTAGCCTTGCATGGGTGAGTGAGCCCATTCGCAGCGCGTGGGACTCCGACACCCTTCCCACCGGCGAGCGCAAGGCCACGGCAGTACGACAGATGTTCGATGCCATCGCGCCCCGATACGACCTTGTCAACAGGATCATGACCTTTCGTCTCGATGTGCGATGGCGTCGCCGCACCGTGGCGGCACTCGGGCTGCCACCGGGCTCCCTGGTACTCGATCTCGCCAGTGGCACCGGTGACTTGTGCCGGGAACTGCAACGGCAACGGCTCCAACCCCTCTCGTTCGATTTCTCCTTCGGCATGCTGGCTGCAGACACGAGCGCCGCCCCACGGACCCAGGGCGATGCACTCGCCCTTCCGGTGCGCGATGGCACCGTGGACGGCGTGACGTGTGGATTCGCACTCCGGAATTTCGTCGACCTCTCGCGGTTCTTCGCCGAACTCTCCCGAGTGGTCCGTGCCCAAGGCAGGATCGCACTCCTCGACGTATCGGTACCCAGACATCCCCTGGTCCGCTTCGGCAACGCCGTGTATTTCGGCAGGATCGTGCCCAGGATCGGTGCGTTGTTGTCGGATCGCGCCGCATACAGCTATCTTCCGCGCAGCGTTTCCTACCTGCCTGCATCCGATTCCATCTGCAGGATGATCGAGGCGGCCGGCTTCGTCGACGTGAAGCACCGACAGCTGTCGGGCGGACTGGTGCAACTGATCACTGCCACTCGGGGTTGAGCGTGTTGCGGTTCATCACGCGCCCGCTCGCAGAATTCCACGACGGTCCCTGCGATCTGAGCGATGTTGCGGCGGGTGACGGCACCCTCTTCGTACGTGATGGCGTCGGGTTCGCCGGACGCGGCGTGGCCTTGCGTGGCACGGCGAACGAGATCCGTGACGCATTGTCCAGCGCCACCAGCGACGATACGGTCGATCGAGCCGGTAGTTCGGGCATCGCCCTCGGCTGGCACTCGTTCTCCGGGGAGTCAAATCACCTCATCGTGCCGCGCGTCGTCGTCGGAAAAGGGGCCGATGCAACGGCGTGGGTGACGTTCATCGAGGGTGCCGAGCGAGAGATTCCCGGCACGTTCGAACGCGACGAACCCGCAAGTGCACCGGGCGCCACGTTCTCGATTCGCCCCGGCGTGGCGATCGAGCGGTACTTGGCGGCGGTTGCCGCCGTGCGTGATGCCGTCCGAAGCGGACGAATCGTGAAGGCGGTCGTTGCCCGCGACATCGTGGTGGAATGTTCCCACCCGATCGACGTACATGCGTTGCTCCGCCGTCTCAAGACCTCGTTCGGCTCGAGCTACCGGTACAGCATCGACGGCCTCGTCGGGGCCTCCCCCGAACTGCTCATCCAACGAATCGGTGACCACGTTGCGAGCCATCCACTCGCCGGCACGACCCCGCGCACCGGCGATCCGGTAACGGATGCGCGTCTCGCCGATGAATTGCGGGCGAGCCCGAAGAACCAGGTGGAGCACCGGGTGGTCATCGACATGGTGCACGACACGTTGCTGCCGTGGTGCTCGTACCTCGACTGGCAGCCCGAACCCGAGGTCGTCGCGGTGGCGAACGTGCAGCATCTCGGCACACGGGTGGAGGGAACCTTGTCCACGCCCGGGCCGCACGTGTTGGACCTGGTGAACGTCCTGTCACCCACGCCGGCGTTGGGAGGACACCCACGCGCCGAGGCGTTGCGCGTGATCGCAGAGCACGAGGGCGTACGGCGAGGGCGATACGGCGGCGCCGTTGGATGGTGCGATCACGTGGGTAACGGCACCTGGGCGGTCACCATCCGATGCGCCGATCTGAGCGAGGATCGCCGAACGGCACGACTCTTTGCCGGCGGCGGCATCGTGGCCGAGAGCGAGCCGACGGCGGAACTCGCCGAAACGCAGGCCAAGTTTCAGGCCATGCTCGCTGCCATCGTGCGACCGTAACTACCCCGCCACTGCGGCGACGATCTCCCGATTCAATCGCTCGTGCTCGAGCACGTTGGCCGCGCGATTCGTGCGCACCAGCGTGACCGACGGGCCGGGTGCGAGC
>JALRBT010000179.1 GCA_023262255.1 Ilumatobacteraceae bacterium | reverse complement strand
CTCGATGCGGGGCACCTCGCGACCGATCACGGCCAGCGCCGTCAACGCGTCGTGTCCGAAGATCTGCGGCGCCCAGTAGCTGGCGAAACCGGCGGCCTCGGCCGCTCGAGCCTCGGCCACCATGGCGTCGATCGTTCCGTCGTTCGCTGCTCCACCGAAGATTCCAATTCGCATGGGCCCACCGTAACCGCGCCGACCACGCCCATCGGCACGGAACCAGCGGACGACGAACTCAGGCGAGGCTGACGAGGTCCAGCCAGTCCCGGCCGAAGTAGTCCACCTGACCATCGGGCATCAACAGCACCTTGGTGGGTGACAGGTTCTCCACGAACTCGGTGTCGTGGCTGACGAAGATGATCGCGCCCTTCCAGCCCGACAGAGCGTCGGCCACCGCCTCGCGACTGGGCGGATCGAGGTTGTTGGTGGGTTCGTCGAGCAACAGCAGGTTGTTGCGACCGACCATCAGCATGGCCAACGCCAACTTGGTCTTCTCACCACCGCTCAACGTGCCCGACTTCTGGAACACCTTCTCGCCCGACAGACCGAACATGCCCAACAGCCCGCGCAACTGGGTCTCGGTCAGTTGCACTCCGGGCGGCACCTCGCGACGAATGTTGTCGAGCAACGACGCGTTCGTGTCCAGGTTG
>JALRBT010000178.1:246-649 GCA_023262255.1 Ilumatobacteraceae bacterium | reverse complement strand
AAGCGCGAGCTCTCGGGTTGTTATCTCCTTTGCACGTTGTGCAAGTGGCGAAAACAGCGTGGAATCCATCGCTGTCATGGTTATCAACTCCAGTATTTGGTTGACTTCAGTGTAGCCGTCGGCAAAGTTGCGCCCGAAGATGAAAACTCACGAATTCATAGGGTTTGGCGTGATTTTTATTTTGTGATTCGCAAATTTGCGTTGGGTCGTAAGTAAATGTGTGGCAAACTGAATTGTTCGTGGTGGGCGTAGCTCAGTTGGCTAGAGCGCCAGGTTGTGGTCCTGGAGGTCGCGGGTTCAAGCCCCGTCGTCCACCCCAACAAAATTTCGCTTTTCCACAATTTGCTTTGATCTATTAGAGTAGCGAAGCGTTATCGCTCCTCTAGCTCAGTTGGTAGAGCAA
>JALRBT010000178.1:0-236 GCA_023262255.1 Ilumatobacteraceae bacterium | reverse complement strand
TTCAAATCCCAGGGGGAGCACAAAATGAACGTAGTTGTTGTGCTCGGGCATCCGAGTGCTGACAGTTATTGTGCGGCGATTTTCGAACGGATAACTCGCGCGCTTGAATTACAGCCGTCGCACAGCGTCACGGCTATTCGCCTTGCAGACGAAAAGTTTGTAACTGCAATGTCGACTGCCGAGCGAGTGGCATATGAAACTAAGACGCCGTTAATCAGCGATGAAACAAAGCGCCA
>JALRBT010000177.1 GCA_023262255.1 Ilumatobacteraceae bacterium | reverse complement strand
AACACAACCGAACCAATATCTCGTCCTTCCACCACACCGCCACCGTGCTCGCTAACCCACTGTCGTTGGCGACCACGTAGTTCAGTTCTCACCAACGAATTTGTTGCCACAACGCTCACAGCGCGAGTGACTTCTTGACCGCGAATTGCTTGAGTCGCATCAACGCCATCGATGATGATTGAATCATCGTCGATATGCATTACGCATTGCGATGCAATTTCGGCAATTGCCGATTCTGCTGAGAGGTCAAGATTTCGAGTTAAGGCTGCGAACGTGACCGCGCGATACATCGCACCAGTGTCGAGATACCGAAGGTTGAGTTTCTTTGCCAGTGCTTTAGCGATTGTCGACTTTCCTGCGCCCGCTGGCCCGTCAATTGCGACAACGATCATCGCGGAGTTGCTGTTGGGCGTGACATCTACCAACTCGTATCTTGCGCACGACCTTCGTCGTATCCCGATGCACTCTGCACACCAACTACGGCACGATCATGAAACTCACGAATAGTCGAGGCTCCGGCGTAAGTGCACGACGAACGAACACCAGCGATGATCTGATCGATTATGTCTTCAACGCTTGGCCGTTGCGCGTCCAAATACATTCGCGACGAGCTAATGCCCTCTTCGAACAATTCCTTTCGTGCCCGCTCAA
>JALRBT010000176.1 GCA_023262255.1 Ilumatobacteraceae bacterium | reverse complement strand
GAGGGCCCGGCGAAGATGAACGACCCGCCCGGACGGCGCGGGTCCTTCAGACCCGCCCGCGTGCGACGGATGGCCCGGCTGAGCGCCTTGATGGCCTCGTTCTGACCGATGACACGCTTGCCGAGCTCGGCCTCCATGTTGAGCAGGCGGCCGGACTCCTCCTCGGTCAGCTTGACGATCGGGATGCCGGTGGCGAGCGCCAGGACCTCGGCGACGAGCTCCTCGTCGACGACGGCCACGACGTCCATGTCGCCGGCCTTCCAGGCCTTCTCACGGTCGGCCTTGGCGAGGATGAGCTTCTTCTCCTCGTCGCGCAGGGAGGCAGCGGCCTCGAAGTCCTGCGCGTCGATGGCGCCCTCCTTGCGGCGGCGGACGTCGGCGATCTTCTCGTCGAACTCCTTGAGGTCCGGCGGAGCCGTCATCCGGCGGATGCGCAACCGCGAGCCCGCCTCGTCGATGAGGTCGATCGCCTTGTCCGGCAGGAACCGGTCGGTGACGTAGCGGTCGGCCAGGGTGGCCGCCGCGACCAGCGCGTCGTCGGTGATGGTCACCCGGTGGTGCGCCTCGTACCGGTCGCGCAGGCCCTTGAGCATCTCGATCGTGTGGGCGATCGACGGCTCCGGCACCTGGATGGGCTGGAACCGGCGCTCGAGAGCGGCGT
>JALRBT010000175.1 GCA_023262255.1 Ilumatobacteraceae bacterium | reverse complement strand
CGGGGTGTAACGGGTCGACGCCGCCACACCGTGTTCGTTGTGGGTGGGATTCGTGGGCCGTGTGTCCCCGGGCTTGGTGCCCTTGGGGGTCGTGCGTCCGCCTGTTTTCCTTTTCGGGGGTGCCACGGCAACGAGTGTAGTGGCAGGCTGGGACCGTGACCCGTGTGCTGGTGCTCGATAGCTACGACAGCTTCGTGTACAACCTCGTCCAGTACCTGGGAGAGTTGGGAGCCGAACCGGTGGTTCACCGGAACGACGATCTGACGGTCGAGCAGGCGTTGAGCCTGAAGGTCGACGGGGTTTTGCTCTCCCCGGGGCCGGGTCGACCCGAGGACGCCGGCATCATCTGTGACGTCATCATTCCCTTCGCCGAACGGGGAACCCCCGTCTTTGGCGTGTGTCTCGGACATCAGGCCATCGGCCACGTCTTCGGTGGTCACGTGGTGCGCGCCCCCCACTTGATGCACGGTAAGACCAGCGTGGTGCGTCATCACGATGTCGGTGTGTTCGCCGGCGTCGAGAACCCGGTCACCGCCACTCGCTACCACTCACTCGTGATCGACCCGGCCACACTGCCCGAGTGCCTGGAGGCCACCGCACACACCGCGGACGGCATTCTGATGGGCGTCCGCCACCGCTCGCTGCCGGTCGAGGGAGTGCAGTTCCATCCC
>JALRBT010000174.1 GCA_023262255.1 Ilumatobacteraceae bacterium | reverse complement strand
AATCCCGCCAATTGTACCCGATTGCTGACGTAAGTTGCTAGCTTATAGACCTTCGTCTTTAGGATGATTTCTCTTCGTTTTTTGAGATTTTTTCGATGAAAGCCCTTTTATTTCGAAACCAATCGCTTTATCTAATAAAACACTACTATTCTATTATTTTTCCAAATTTTGACATTCAAACAAAGCCTATAAACCATTTTTCAACCTCATTCCGATAACAATCACACAATCAGCAGTTTAAAAAACTAAGCTCAACAACCGCTGCATTTTGTTTATTTAAAAAGTACAAAAGTAGATTAAGTCACTCATATTTTTTGTATTTTTTTGCAAATCACTCCAATCAATTAATGCACTTGGCTTTTTCTTGTGCTATTGATATAGACAACCAACAACAAAGAATAAGGAGCACCACATGAGTCTGGAATTCACCCATAAACCTAACTATTTTTTATTTGCCCAGTTGCTTATTCGCCATGTTGAAACTTATGTTCGTAAACACCCCGATGCCAATAATGCCATCTTTGATTTACGCGACATCTATGAACTTTTTCGCCAAGACAAGGCTTCAGCCACCACCAATCTTGATGGCATTATGAATATTGTGGATGAATATAAAATTGAAACGATTAATGGTGATCAGAAGCTCATTAGCCGTTATGGCATAGACACCCAAAAT
>JALRBT010000173.1 GCA_023262255.1 Ilumatobacteraceae bacterium | reverse complement strand
GATGCGAGAAAGTTTTGCGCGCCGTGGCGAGTTGATGCATTTAATGCTCAACCAAATTGCAGGTGTTAGCTGTATGCAACCACAGGGCGCGTTTTATTGTTTTCCAGATTTTTCTGGTTTGTTGAATCGCAGTTTGAGCGGCGTTACTTCGGCGACGACACTTGAGTTGGCTGATGTCGTGCTCGATCGTGCCAAAGTCGCTTTTGTACCGGGCGAGGCGTTTGGGTTGGCGCGGTATGCGCGGTTTTCGTTCGCACTCGGCGATGATGATTTGCGCGAGGGCATCAATCGTCTCGCGAGTTTCGTCAACGGCTAAAAGTCTCTGATAGGGTCGAGGCGTTGCAGCAATAGTTGCAATGTGTAAAACCCAGCGAAGTCCGGTGAGAATCCGGCACTGTCCCGCAACGGTAATTCACTGAAGTCGCGTCGAATTGCGAATTCTTTGATCAGTCCGGTCGCCTTGGTCGAACACCAAACCTAAAAAATCCCCGCGTGAGGGATAGGAGGAAATGGAAATGAAAGTATTAACTCGGGCCGGCTTTGCCGGTCTTTTTATTTGTGCGGCGGCTTTGTTCGCTGCATGTTCGAGCAGCAGTAGTTCGTCAGAGACGACTGTTGTTGTCGAAACTACGGTCAGCGAAAATGTCTATCCGGTTACTGCTGGTGGCATAACCCTTGAGGCGC
>JALRBT010000172.1 GCA_023262255.1 Ilumatobacteraceae bacterium | reverse complement strand
CGAGAGAGCAGCTACCTATTGCCTGCCATTTTGGACTTCAATTTTCAGCCGAGAGCCGTATCGCTTCAAGAGTTAGTCAGCGGCTGTACATCATTGAAGAATTGTTGCGAAACCCATCGGCTGCGTGTGGACCGCCTCAAGTCACTTACGCGACCGGTACGGATAGGGCAAGCTATGAAAGAGGTAAATCCCGAAGACCGAATGTCTCTGTTTTTTCGCAACGTCGACTTAGCACGAGAGTTGGTGGAGTTTTGGGGGACAGCTAACGCCGAGTTCTTGACTTCTCGAGAAGGTCAGTAAGCCGGCACTTCAGCACCACGCTCAATCGCGTGAGCGTGTCGAGAGAGGGCGAGAAGTGACCGTTCTCGATTCTGTTGATGGTCTTGCGGTCGACACCCGCGAGTTCGGCGAGACGTGCTTGCGATAGACCTCGCTCTGCACGCAGTGCCATGAGTCGGTCGGCGACGGTTTGGGCCGACGTAGAGGATGCCTTTTTCAGTTGCGCCGAGAGCGTCTTTGCCTTCATCGCGAATGTCCCTTCTGATATCTGACATTTTCCAAACTACTACCCACACACCACGTTTGTTGGCGCGAACGTACCGTGTCCAGTAAGACGAGCGTCCCACTGCGGTTGGTGAATGTTGTTTCATAGGTCGTTACGGATGTGTGACAACCATCTAGGGTGGTGG
>JALRBT010000171.1 GCA_023262255.1 Ilumatobacteraceae bacterium | reverse complement strand
AAGACCAGGTAGATTTCTTAGTGCCAATTCCATCTCGCAAAAGTGCAGCTCGTCAGCGAGGTCGACAATTTATTGCAGAGGTCTCTCAAGCTGCCTCTACGAGGCACTCCATTCCACTCGTATCTCCACTGGTGCACGCACGAAAAGTGAGAGATCAGAGTGGTCTCCATCTCCAAGAACGTTGGAATAATCTGGAAGGCGCCTTTGTTGTAGAAAAGGAGCATGGATTGCATGGCAATGTTGTGCTTATCGATGACCTAGTAACGACAGGTGCCACCCTCTGCGAGGCGGCTCGTGCCTTGAGATATGCGGGAATTCAGGTGATTGGGGCCGTAACAGCCGCAGTTGCCCAGCCGTTAAGATAAGAGCCTCACATCCGAAAGGTTGCTCCATGTCAAAGCTTCTAGATCGAATCATGCGTGCTGGCGAAGGCAAGATCCTTCGCGATCTCAGCAAGGTGGTCGAAAAGGTCAACAGCTTTGAGAGCTCTATCGCTCCGCTCAGCGATGATGCGCTTCGAGCAAAGACAGATGAATTTAAGAAGCGACTTGCAGCGGGGGAGACCCTCGATGACCTTCTTCCAGAAGCTTTTGCAGTAGTTCGCGAAGCTGCTAAGCGCACACTTGGTCAGCGCCACTACGACGTGCAGCTGATGGGTGGAGCAGCGCTTCACATGGGCAATATCGCTGA
>JALRBT010000170.1 GCA_023262255.1 Ilumatobacteraceae bacterium | reverse complement strand
GCATTGCCCCTCCCCCATGATGCTCAATTGGCCGTCAAATCCTGTCGCCACCGGCGTTCCAGCGGATGCCCTTCGGCGTCGTTTCGGCGAGAGGCTCGGTTGCGCAGCAGGGCACGCTAGTTTGATCCCCGGCCGGGCTTCGGCGTCAGCGAGCGATCGATTTCGCCACCGCCGGTCGGGAACAGCTTGGATCCCTGGATGTCGCCCGACGCATCGAGCGTCAGCTTCACGCGGTCGGCGCTGCGGTTCTGCCAGTACCAGCCGTGAATGCCGGTGAAGGGCGCGACGTAGCGCCCGCCCAACCGGTCGGCGCGTTCGATGCTGTAGCTTTCGGTCAGGTCGGTGCCGCCCTCGAACGGGTGCGCGTGCATGTCATAGTCGAGGGGGCCGGTGGCCGACCATCGGAAGACGATCGGCCTGCCCTGCGCGATCACATATTTCAGCTCAATGCCCTCGAACGGGCCGAGCTCATATTCCCAATGATCCGATGCGCCGGGCAAAGGGGTGGGCGGCCCGTCGCTGCGCGTGAAGACGCCGGTCCGCCGGAGCCCTTTCGCCAGATAGGGATTGGCAGGCTCAAAATTAATACCTGGGTGGATATTCATCTTAGTTTTGAGTTTTTTTGAAGAGCCTTGAGTCTTAATAACATCGCCTTTTTGTAAAGGTAGGGGTTTAATTTTAGCTTTTTTACCATAGTAATTTTCCATTAT